>NZ_JAOWGZ010000094.1:0-12374 GCF_030332875.1 Citrobacter sp. Cpo045 | reverse complement strand
CTTTGAATGGGTTCATGTGCAGCTCCATCAGCAAAAGGGGATGATAAGTTTATCACCACCGACTATTTGCAACAGTGCCTTTATATTCAGGAGGCACTGGCATGGACAAGAGAGTGATATTTGCGGTTGCCGGCTCGGGCAAGACCACGCTGCTGATACGACGGTTGAGTGAGGACCGGAGGACGCTGCTCCTGACCTTCACCGTGAATAATGAAGCGCATCTGCGGGCGCAGATTATCAGACGTTTTGGCTTTATCCCGGACGGGATCAGGGTGATGACCTGGTTTGAGTTTCTGCACGGTTTTTGCTTCCGGCCTTACCTGCAGGAGCAGCTGGTATCGCGTGGCCTGAGCTTCGACCAGCCCCCACCCAGAATACCGCGCACGAATGCCCGGCATTATCAGGATCCCGCCGGACGGCTGTATCACCGGAGGCTCGCACACTTGCTGACAGCCCGCGGGCTGCTGCCGGATATCCGTACCCGGCTTGCCCGTTACTACGATGAACTGCTTGTCGATGAAGTCCAGGACTTTGCCGGACATGACTTTAATTTTCTGCTGGAGCTCTGCCGCGCGGAAATCACTGTGCTCTGTTGCGGCGATTTTTATCAACATACCTTTGATACAAGCCATGACGGCAACGTTAATTCAACGCTGCACGATGACATTACGCGATATGAGGCCCGCTTCGACGCAGCAGGTTTCAAGGTTGACCGGGACACGCTCAACCGAACATGGCGTTGCTCAGCTTCAGTGTGCGAGTTTATCACCGGGCAACTGAACATCCGTATCGCTGCCCATGGGAGACATGCCACCCTGATTGAAACGATCACAGATGCAGAGCGCACAGCCACCCTGCACGCCGATAATACGGTGATTAAGCTCTTCTATCGTGAACATCACCGTTACGGCTGCTATTCCATGAACTGGGGCGTCAGTAAAGGGCTCGACCACTTTAAGGATGTCTGCATTGTGATGGGATCCTCCCACTGGAAACTTCTAACCCGTCAGGAACTGGCAGCCCTTCCACCGTCGTCCCGTAACAGGCTGTACGTGGCATGCTCACGGGCGCGCGGCAACATTTATTTTGTTCCCGAAACTCATCTGCGCCGATTCCGAAATTGAGTTAGCTGCTTCTCAGTAGGGCACAATTCCGAAATAAAGCTGTATGGCCAACGACGTCACTTCAGGCTGGAAAAGTGCGGATCCGGTTTTGGTATTTTTCGGATCTGCGATGGATAAATGAGAAAACAGGATATGCACAGCATATCCATATGCCATGCATCTGCATATGTGACACCTATACAAATCAATCCGGCAGGCATATACTGCACATATGCACTCACACATCATGCATGATCAGCCGGAGGAACATCCATGCGCACAGTTTCTATATTTAAAAACGGCAATAACCGCGCCATCCGTCTGCCCCGGGACCTGGATTTTGACGGCGTCAGCGAGCTGGAGATCGTCCGGGAAGGGGACAGCATCATTCTGCGTCCCGTCCGGCCGACCTGGGGCTCATTCGCGCAGCTGGACAGGGCCGATCCGGACTTTATGGCGGAGCGTGAGGATGTGGTCAGCGATGAAGGACGCTTTGAGCCATGAAGAAAACCTGGATGCTCGACACTAACATCTGCTCGTTCATCATGCGCGAGCAGCCGGCAGCGGTGCTGAAGCGCCTGGAGCAGGCGGTGCTGCGCGGTGATCGCATCGTGGTCTCGGCCGTGACGTACGCCGAGATGCGCTTCGGCGCCACCGGCCCGAAGGCCTCGCCGCGCCATATTCAGCTGGTCGACGCGTTCTGCGCGCGCCTCGATGCTGTCCTGCCCTGGGACCGCGCCGCGGTGGACGCCACGACGGACATCCGGGTGGCGCTGCGCCTCGCCGGGACGCCGATCGGCCCGAACGACACGGCCATTGCCGGGCACGCCATCGCGGCCAGTGCCGTCCTGGTGACGAACAATGTGAGAGAGTTTGCGCGGGTCCCGGGCCTGATGCTGGAAGACTGGGTAAAATAAAACCGAAAAAAAATGTCGTTACGGAGACGACAGACATGAATGCTGAACACCCGAACTACGGCTGGCTTTTCAGTGAACGGGGTTCGAGGTCCAATGATGTAAAAAACCACGCTAAGAGGTTAATTCATTGTTTGTATTGAAATTTAACGGTCTTAACTCGCCCTTCAAAAATATCTTCTGGTAACGAAAACGTATAGCAAGTCGAGGAAAATATCTGGAAGGCAGCATCGGCGAACAAATTTCTTTGTATCGTGAAAACTTTCCCGAAAACTAGGAGGAAATGGAAGAGGATGGTTTCTGACGAAAAAATGCCCTGGCGGCATAGTCTGGATCCATGACTATGGCTATGAAGACTGGACCTGATACACCGCTAGTCATAACGACTCTTCGGAGCCGTTAAGCAGTCACTCGCCAATACGAAGGTCAAATAAAGTTACGCAATGACCACCCGCCAGACTCCCCCTGAAAGGGGGGAGAATGCGCGGGCAAATGTTCAGGCCATCATTCGGCCGCCTGTGATTTACAAGGGTTAGCGTCGTCAGTCTTCAGAGTTCATGGTCCCACGGCGGGTTAGCCCCTGGCCTGGAGACCGTCACCGCGGCGGCACGCATACCGAGATTGATCGCGCGGCGCACCTGCTCTCGTGACAATGTGACTAATTTAGGCTTCTCAAGGAGTCCGGCCTGCGAAAGGCTGGCGAGAATACCGGCATTGACCGTGTCCCCGGCGCCGACGGTATCGGCAACCGTTACGCGAACTCCTGGAACATGAAGATGGAAATTAGCGGTCCAGGCATCGGCGCCGTCAGCCCCGCGGGTGACCACAATAAGTTTTGGTCCCAGAGCAAGCCAACGGCGTATGACCTCGTGTTCTTCGCCGGGTTCGGCAAACCACGCGAGGTCCTCATCGGAAAGCTTGACGATATCCGCTAGGGCAATCATCCGCATCATGCGCGCTAGGTGTTTCTGCCGGTCCAGGATGAAGATTTCACGGATATTGGGATCGAGGAACATCACCCGGCGCGGCGCCTCTCTTACCATCAGCTCTTCATAAACGCTGCCGCACGGTTCGGCTATCAGGCTGATGCAGCCGAACAGGACGGCAGATACGTCATCACCGAGCGTCGGCAGGTCGCTTTCAGTCAGCATTCTGCCGGCGCTATTCTCATCGTAAAAGGTATAGCGCGCCTGTCCGCCTTCCAGCCTGACAAAGGCCAGCGTGGTCGGTAGCGGTGCGCGGGTTGAGGGCGAATAATCCACGCCAGAGGCCTCAAGCGTGTGGCGCAGCATGTCACCCATAAAATCGTCCGATAAACCGGAAAACAGCGCGACCGCTATCCCCTGGCGCCCCAGGGCAATGGCGGTATTGAACGCCGCGCCGCCGACGCAGGGCGTAAAGGCGGGAGCATTTTCACGGCTCCGGCAGGGCAGCATATCGATCAGGGCTTCTCCGCAGCAAAGGATCATGGCTTTTCCTCCTGACTCACCGCGACCTGCGGCGGCGTTTCCAGATTGTCGGCTACCTGCATCCAGTTGTCAGCGAATATCCCGCAGGCGGTTTTGATATCAACCCCGACCGGAAGCTCCGGACACTCGTTTTCCCCGTTGCTGCCCCAGTTCACCCAACCGGACTGACGGCGCTGGACTATCTGAAACGCGCCGGAGGGGCGGGAGGTCCACCAGATCATCGCCCGGCCGCTCGCTGAATCGTACTCGACGGTTTTACTGGCTGGTCCCGGGAACACGGTTTCATCCGGCACAGCGGAAACGTTGACGGGAGAATCAGTCAGGTGCCATTTCCGTTCATTCAGGTCGGCTCGTACGTGCGCCCGGGCGCGCACTACGCCAAGCCTTTCGCGGATTTCAGTTTCATCCAGCACGTTTTCCCAGCGGCAGAACATTCGCCAGTAAAGATCCCAATGAGCGGAGGCCATATCGGCGAGCTGTTCGCGGAATTCGGCAAA
This sequence comes from Citrobacter sp. Cpo045, assembly GCF_030332875.1. NCBI lineage: Bacteria > Pseudomonadati > Pseudomonadota > Gammaproteobacteria > Enterobacterales > Enterobacteriaceae > Citrobacter > Citrobacter sp. Cpo045. Next base: position 8,391 of record NZ_JAOWGZ010000094.1, on the reverse strand, counting down.
TTTCGGACTCTGGTTTTCAGAGGTGGTAACGGTATGAGCCACCATGGCGACCAGCTCTTCGGCGTAGGGATCGCCTGCGCGATAGCGGGTACCGCCGTAGGCCGCGAAGCGGTCAAACAGCAGTTTTCCCGGACCGCTTTCAAACTCGTCGCCGACGGTGATCTTGTTGGTCACTGAACGCCCGTTAATGACCGTCGAAAAGTCATCAACCCAGTAGCGCCGCTGAAACCACGGGGTATTCCAGCTGAACTTCCAGTCGATGGTGAAGTGCTTACCGCGCAGCTCCGCTAATAATCCATCGGGGATCGTGCCGTGCATGCGATAGTGATGATAGACTGGGCCTTCCTCAACAATTTCAATATCTACGAGGGTATGTTCCGGCGGGTTAATCAGCCCATTTTCCGGGGTAAAGAACGGACCGTAAAAACCGCCGATGGCGTTATTCCCGGAAGGAAGCAGCTCGACGTTGTCCTGCAGACAGCGAAAATGGCGCAGTCCCCACTTGGATGAACCCACGCCCTGGGCGGTTCCCCGACACATTTCCAGATCGAAGCAGCCGGTATTGAGGCGGACAAAACAGTCTTTCTCCCGGCCAGGCAGGCGGTGGATACCGGCGACGTCACCGACTTCTGCCGCCGTTAGCGGCCGGTCAAGCCGCATCCGGAGCGTGCCGCTGAAGCTTACCGTTGCGATAAAGGCGGTACTGTTTTGCGTCGACTCATGAGTGAGGCGCTGGCAAAGGATCCGTTGGTCCTCGCTGGTGATTGCCCACCACAGGGGCTCCTGCAGTTTCTCGGGGAGAGTAAACGTAATCGGTTCGCGATCCCGGGTACCGTTCATCGGGTCCGTCAGCGTAATGTGATATGTCATGGGCGTATACTCCATTAAAATTTAAGCATGCGAAGACCCGCCGCCAGCGCGGCGGATAAACAAAGCGTCAGGGAAAGCTAGCGGGTACGGGCGATCTCTTTTTTCCGCCAGAAGGTAAACAGTTCCGGATGCTGCTTCAGTCCGTCAATCGCCACGGCAAGAATGATGACGATGCCTTTAATCAATAGCTGGGTGAAAAAGGGGACGCTCAGCAGAATCAGGCCGGTGCTGAGCACGCCGAGAATTATCGATCCAATCAGGGTGCCGATAATTCGCCCGCGTCCTCCGGCGAGGCTGGTGCCGCCCAGCACTACCGCCGCAATGGCGTCCAGTTCATATCCCGTACCCGCCGTAGGCTGGGCGGAAATGACCCGGGCGGCGAAGATAATGCCCGCTAGACCCGCGCAGACGCCGGCAATCATATAAACCGCCGCCAGTACGCGTTTTACCCGGACGCCGGCCAGGCGCGCGGCCTGGGCGTTGCCGCCGACGGCATAGATATGACGACCGAACCGCGTGCGCTCAAGAATAAACCACGCCAGCAGATAAACCACCAGCATAATAATGACCGGAACAGGGATGCCGGCGAGATAGCCATTCCCCAGCTCGCGGAAGCTCAGGCTACTCGATACAATAGGTTGCCCTTCGGTAATGGTATAGGCCATACCGCGCAGGAAGGTCATTGTGCCGAGAGTGACGATAAAGGGCGCGAGAGCGAGATAGGCGGTGAGCACGCCGTTCAGCAGACCGCAGAGCGCGCCCACGCCCACGCCGGCCAGAATCGCCAGCGGCGCAGGGATCCCGGCCATCGCCGCAACCACCGAGATCACGCCGGAGACGGCGACGATAGACCCGACGGACAAATCAATTCCGCTGGTTAAAATGACGAAGGTCATTCCCGCCGCCAGAATAGCGTTGACGGAAATCGAGCGGGCGATATTCAGCAGATTATCGACGCGGTTAAAGTTTGGTGCAAAGGTCGACATCAGGATCAGCAGCACCAGCAGAACGATTAAGATCCCCACCCGATCCCACCATTTCGCAAAATCAAACGGCGCTTTGACCGGCAGTTCCGTCACAGGTTTATTGTTGTCCATGGCATTCTCCGGATTGACTGGTAAAGGTTCCTGTTGCGTGCAGCATCACTTCTTCTTCCGTTGCTGAATATGAGGGTAACTGGTGAACGATTCGGCCGCCGCGCATAACCAGCACGCGGTCGCTGATGCCGATGGCCTCCGGTAAATCGGAGGAGATCACCAGAATGGCTTTCCCGGCGCGGGCGAGTTTGTCTATCAGTTCGTAAATTTCCCTTTTGGCGCCGATATCCACGCCGCGGGTCGGTTCATCGAGGATTAGCAGCCTCGAATCGCGCAGCAGCCAGCGCGCCAGCGCCGCTTTCTGCTGGTTTCCGCCGGACAGGGCGCTGACGGGTAGTTCGACCGCATTTTCCCGCAGCCGTAACCGTCGCATCTGCTCAAGGACGGCGGCGCGGATGGTTTTGCGTTTAACCACGCCGCCGGCGACAAAGTTCTCCAGCGAGCTGATATCAATGTTGTGCTCAACCGAATGACCCAGAAACAGGCCCTGGGTTTTGCGGTCCTCGGTCACCATCCCGATTCCGTCGGCGATGGCGGCGGTGGGATCTGACGGATGGCTTACCTTGCCGTTAATACGCACGCTTCCTTGGCTACGAGGGTCGGCGCCGAATAACAGCCGGGCCACTTCGGTTCGGCCAGAGCCAACCAGCCCGGACATGCTGACGACTTCGCCCGCTTTGACCTCAAAGGAGACCGGGCCGGTTGCGCTACCCGCCAGATCCGCGACCTCCAGCAGTACTTTGCCGGGCGTACGCGGTTCGTGCTGATAGAGATCGACGATTTGACGGCCAACCATCATGCGTACGATATCGGTGGTCGAGACGCTGCTCAGAGTTTCCGTGCCGATCCACGTGCCGTCCCTGAACACCGTGACCCGGTTTGCCAGCTGCCATACCTCTTCCATGCGGTGTGAGATGTAGACCATCCCGACCCCATCCTGACGCATTTGCTCGATAAGCCGGTAAAGCTGGAGGGTCTCTGCCCGCGACAGAGCGGCGGTCGGCTCATCAAGCACCAGTACTTTTGCGTTTTCACTGACGGCGCGTGCAATCTCGACCATTTGCTGACGTCCGATGCTCAACGAGCCGAGCGGCGCCTGCGGGTCGATGTCCGCGTTAATCCGGTCCAGCTTCTCCCGGGCCTCACGGAGCATCCGTTTGCGATCGAGAATACCGGCGAAAGAGGTCTGTTCCTGGCCGAGAAATAGATTTTCCGCCACAGTCATATCGGGAACCGTATTCAGCTCTTGATGGATGATGGCGATGCCATATTTGCGCGCATCTCTTGGCGTGCGAATATCAATCTCCTGCCCGTTGATATAGATCGCGCCGCTATCGCGCTGCTCGTTTCCGGAGAGGATCTTCATCAGCGTGGATTTACCCGCGCCGTTTTCCCCCATCAGGGCATGGACCTCTCCGGCGAATAAATCAAAGCGTACGTTGTTCAGTGCGAGGGTCGCGCCGTAGCGTTTTGAAATCCCTTCCAGCCTAAGCAAGGGGGATGAAGTGATGTCGGCCATTGTCTTTGCCCTCCGGGATGAACCCAATCGTCATCCCGTTTTTGCCTCTTGAGTGATGATGTGATTACCAGCCAGGATAGCTATCTACGTTGTCGCGCGTGACCAGCACGCTGGGGATCAATACGGTAGGGGACGCAATATGCTTGCCATCAACCATATCCTGAGCAAGCGAGATGGCCTGGCGCACCATTTCGCCCGGGTTTTGCGTGGCGGTACCAATAAACGGTGAGCCGCTGCGCTTGAGTTCTTCAACCGCTTCCGGGCTGCCGTCTACGCCGGTGACTTTAATCGCACCGGCTTTGCCGGCCTGCTCAACGGCCAGCACCGCGCCGAGCGCCGCAGGATCGTTCATACCGAAAATACCGGAGACATCCGGATTGGCGGTGAGCATATCGGTGGTGACCATCAGGCCGGAAGCGCGGTCGTTGCGGGATGCCTGCTGCCCGACGATTTTGATATCTGGATATTTTTGCGCGACGTTTTTACAGCCTTTGATGCGGTCAATAATGGTTTGAATCGGCGTGCCGTCCACCAGCAGCACTTTGCCTTTGCCGCCCATTTGGCTGAACAGATATTCGCAGGAGGTTTCGCCGGCCTGGATGGCATTGGTCATGATCGCCGCGTCAGCGCCCCTGGCGGGCGTATCGACCGCGATAACGATAATTCCGGCGGCTTTTGCCCGCTGAATGGCCGGCTCGATGCCGGACTCATCGACGGCGGAAATAATGATCAGATCCACTTTCTGCTGAATAAAGGCGTCAATCTGCGTGTTCTGGTTTGCTAGATCGACCTGCGCATCTTGTACGTTAAGAGTTGCGCCGATTTTTGCCGCGGCCTGCTTTGCGTTCCTTTCCATTGCAGAGAAGAAAGGGTTAGACATGTCCTGCACCATTAAGCCGATATGGGTTATTTTTTTGCTCTCCTGCGGCGCGGCGCTGGCGGCGGGGATAAATCCTGTCATGGTGGTGATTACCGCAGTAACCGCGACAGCCAGAAATGCTTTGTGAAGTTTGGTCATATTCTGTTCCTTTCATTATCGTGTGGTATGACGTACGGCCAGGTGTGGGGAAGCCTCAGAAATAATCCTCTGATGTTGTTTTTTTACTGTCGGCCGATTATTCAGCCGTTATTTAAAGCTCTAAAATGATTAGAGAGGGATGGCAAACGCTTTGCCGCTGTTAGCCGACAGGCACCTTAGCGGGCCTGGCAAAAACGCGACAGCAGTTCTTCAGGCCCGCGCGAGCGAAGCGGCGTCGGGCAGGCCCATTCGGGCGAAACGTTGTCAGCAATCTCTATAATGTCTTTTAATTGTTATGCGTTTTTTTACAGCCGCAGGACTGGCGAATAACCAGCTCGGCGGGAACTTTACGTTGGGTGTTGATTTCTCCTTTCCCTTCCAGGTTAATTAACTGGATAAGCATTTCAGCCGACTGTCTGCCAATCTCTTCACTATTTTCATTGAGCACCGTCAGCGGCGGATTTAATAGCGGCGCCCAGTCGAATTCGTCGTAGGCAATCAGGGCCATATCCTCTGGAATGGCTATCTGGCGCTGCTGGAGCTGTTTGAGTGAACCCAGCAGAATAGGGTTGTTACCGGCAATAAGGACATCCGGCAGCGCTTTCTGGCGGTCGAGGTACTGGCTCAGTTTGTCTGCAGCCGACTGCGCGTCGTTTTCCGTTTCGACAACTCCAAGCGTAGCGCCGCACCGCTCGGCGGCCTCGCGTATTCCGCGCTCGCGTTCAAAACGCGTAGTCCAGCGGTCCGGGTAGATAAGGAGCAGCCAGTTTTTATAGTCGTACTGCGCCAGATGGTTTCCAACCAGCAGGCTGGCATGGTAATTGTCGGTCGTGACGCTGGGAAAGTTGTGCTCGCCGCGGGGCGGGGAATCAACGAAGACGACCGGGATATCCCATTTCGCCAGCAGAGTCAGGCTTTCCGGCTGCAGCGTCACCGTCGAAATGATCCCGGCCATCCGTGACTCTATCAGGCGGTTAATCATCCGATCTTCCTGCGCGCGGTCATAGATGCCGTTGACCGCAATATCGCCAAGCACCACGGTCCACTGTGAAGGCTGCAGTATCTGCTGAATGCCGGACATCAGGTTGAGATAGTAATAGTTCGACGCATGGGCGGTGATCACCGCCACCGAGTCTCTGCTCGAACGGCGTAGCGCCTGGGCCGCGCGGTTGGGTACGTAGCCGAGCTCTCGCGCCACTTTTAAAATCAGCTCCCGGCTGTCGTCAGCGACGCCATCGCCACCGTTTAGCGCGCGCGAAACGGTAAACATGGAAAATCCCGTTGCTTCGCTCACATCCCGCATTGTTGCTTTACGCATTTTTCGGTCTCTGCATCTAAGAAATTACCTGCGATATATACGGTTATTATCTAAACCTAAACGTTTATGGAACCATAACATAAACGTTTAGGTTTGTTTGATCAGTGAGCCGCTTCTCGTTTTGTGAACAGAAGGTAAATAACTTTGTTTGTGAATGATTTCTGGGAAAGTTGGAGTCTCGCTCGGAAGTGAGCGTGCTCATAACTTCGCAGATCCTTTTCTGGATCGTAAAGGATCAAATCTTTCTGTTAGTTCAATCTGCTAGTGATATAGCCCTTCAGAAGCCAGTAATCGCTCTCAGAAGCCGTTTCTCAAAAAAATGCGACGAAATATTTCCATTTACGATGGGGGATATAGCCGCAATCCCGAAGCACACCGATCACCGAATTGCGAAACTTTTCATTGTACGTAAGGGCTGAAAGCCGACACTGCTGACAATCGTTTTCCAAACAGCCGTTTTGGCCTTAGCGCCCACTAAGCATCCCCCTTTTTATAAGGAACTGACATGATTAAAGTTCACGATATCACTTATGGCACACCGACTTCCTCTGTGAAAGATTTGAATGAATGGTTAGATTCACAGAGTGAGCACATCGAAATAATAAATATTGAAACCTTAATGAATATCAGTCTGGGGTCACGCATTAACAGTTACCTTAAACCGGAATTTATCCGGGTATGGTACAGAACCCCAAGAGACTGACATCATGGACAAAATCGAGGCCACTAAATTACACAGCTGCATGATCAGTCAGCTCTGTTTAATGGTTCTGCTCGTGGTGACGTTTTCGGCCACAGCGGATATCAACGGTCGGATTGTTCGTGTTCTGGACGGGGATACCGTTGAGGTTCTTGAAACGGACAACCAGCTCACGCGTGTTCGTCTGGCCGGCATCGATGCGCCGGAAAAAAGCCAGCCCTTTGGTCAGCGTTCCAGGCAGGCGCTAGCATCAATGGTGGCGCAGCGTACCGTCACTGTCACGGGCACTGACATGGATCGCTATGGCCGGCTGTTGGGTACGGTGTGGCTTGGCAAAGCGGATGTGAATGCTGCACAGATCCGCAACGGACTGGCTTGGGCTTATCGATTTCATGGAAAAGCCATCCGGGACGACTACGTAACCCTGGAAGACGAAGCCCGTCGTCAGGCGACCGGTCTCTGGTCAGTCGCGGGTCAGACAGAACCCTGGCGCTGGCGCAGTCTGCATCAGGGCACGGCTCTGTCAAATAGTGAATGATGAATGCAAAGATTTTCCTGGAAAGATGCTTTCAAATAACTACCGCCAAAAATAAATGAAACAATCAAGAGCAACCTTAATTGCACAGTGAGCTAATAACGATTATGAAATTAACTGAGAATAAATTAGAATCACTTATCGAAACGCTGAATGACATTATTTGTGATGAGGCTAAATAGCTGCGCGGAATAGTAGATCACTGAAAGGGAACTCAGCCCGGATTGTGCGATCTGATCAATCGCCAAACCAACCAAAATCACCAACCGGACTGAGCGATGCCGATCATAGTACCAATACCCCGTGGCGAACGACGCCTGATGCAGAAAGCTATTCATAAAACGCGTGATAAAAATCATGCCCGCAGACTCACGGCCATGCTGATGCTTCATCGGGGTGAACGGGTCAGCGATGTTGCCAGAACTCTCTGTTGTGCCCGTTCATCCGTTGGTCGCTGGATTAACTGGTTTACGCACTCAGGTATTGAAGGCCTGAAATCCTTACCCGCAGGGCGCTCCCGACGCTGGCCTTTTGAACATATCTGCACCCTGTTACGTGAGCTGATAAAGCATTCTCCCGGCGATTTTGGTTATCAACGTTCACGCTGGAGCACCGAATTACTGGCAATAAAAATCAATGAGATAACCGGTTGCCAGTTACATGCAGGAACCGTTCGCCGCTGGTTGCCATCTGCGGGGCTTGTATGGCGCAGGGCCGCGCCAACTCTGCGTATCCGTGACCCACATAAAGATGAAAAGATGGCGGTAATCCACAAAGCGCTGGATGAATGCAGCGCAGAGCATCCGGTATTTTATGAAGATGAAGTGGATATCCACCTTAATCCTAAAATCGGTGCGGACTGGCAGTTGCGCGGACAGCAGAAACGGGTAGTGACGCCGGGGCAGAACGAAAAATACTATCTGGCCGGCGCACTGCACAGTGGCACGGGTAAAGTCAGCTACGTGGGCGGCAACAGCAAAAGTTCAGCGCTGTTTATCGCTCTGCTGAAGCACCTGAAAGCCACTTACCGGCGGGCGAAAACAATCACGCTGATCGTTGATAACTACATTATCCATAAAAGCCGCGAAACACAGCGCTGGTTGAAAGCAAATCCCAAGTTCAGGGTAATTTACCAGCCGGTTTACTCGCCGTGGGTGAATCATGTGGAACGGCTATGGCAGGCACTTCATGACACGATAACCCGTAATCATCAGTGCCGCTCAATGTGGCAGTTACTGAAAAAGGTCCGCCATTTTATGGAAACCGCCAGCCCATTCCCCGGAGGAAAACATGGTCAGGCAAAAGTGTAGCGGTATTAGGCGCAGCTATTTAGC
>NZ_JAOWGZ010000093.1:0-17020 GCF_030332875.1 Citrobacter sp. Cpo045 | reverse complement strand
GTCTGTCGTCAGTACTTTCGCCCAAGAGCCACCTGAAGCGCCTCTTTATCCAGCATGGCTTCGGCAAGCAGCTTCTTGAGTCTGGCGTTCTCTTCCTCAAGCGACTTCAGGCGCTTAACTTCAGGCACCTCCATACCGCCATACTTCTTACGCCAGGTGTAAAACGTGGCATCGGAAATGGCATGCTTGCGGCAGAGTTCACGGGCGGGTACCCCAGCTTCGGCTTCGGCTTCGGCTTCGCGGAGAATACTGATGATCTGTTCGTCGGAAAAACGCTTCTTCATGGGGATGTCCTCATGTGGCTTATGAAGACATTACTAACATCGGGGTGTACTAATCAACGGGGAGCAGGTCACTATTGCCTTCTTTTATGAATTTTACTCAGAAGAAGTTAACCTTTAATCCACGCTAAATCAATTGCTTCCAAGCGTACATCATTTCGCTAAGTAAGCGCTCTAGCGGTTTCGCGCCCGCAAGACCGTGGTTAAAAACTTAATAAGAAATACTAAACGTTAAATCAGCTTATACTGTTGATGGATAGTGCAGGTGTTTGGGAGATTTATTCGTGGATTAACTAAAACCTGCAATTCAGTAACAGCCAAAGTCAATGTCCGTTTTTGGCACAAAGCCGAGATCCGACGAAGTGGTACTTTCCGTGAAAGTTGTGGTGCGATTAATTTGCAACACGTGGTAAGGAGCGGTTGCAATGTGGTGGTAAATTAAGTGCAATTAATCAAGAAGGTGAATCAATGAGTGAACAACTGAACTGTCAAAGCCGCATGGATGCGGCGACAACTCTGTACTTGCCGCAAATAACTATCCCCGTCCTGCTAAACCAATGACGTAACTCCTATCTCTCCCGACTTGTTGGAACAAGTCGCACTCACAAGGTGCAATTAAACACTGAACAAAAATTCATGGATGAATGGTTACCGCCGAAGGACTCGGCGCAAATAAAAAACGTACATACCATTATACACAGTATGTACGTTTGAAATGAAAGCCGCTGACGTTATATGTAAAGCCCTGTCACTCACTCACACGCGAATAGACACTGTTTTTACTATATACTCCATCAGGGCGTTTTATTTTATTTCGACAGATATTTAATATTAGACTCTATCAAATAAGTAAGCCTACGGCCATTTCTAACCGTCAGCAGTATAATCACCACAAAAATTACGGCAAGTATAAAAAATATTAGAGCAGTACTTTTTATAATATATTTAATATAATTGGATTTAAGATCATTTCCCGACTTCCAAGCAGAAAGAGGATTTTAAGCAAGCGCACCAGACTTGTAACCAATGTCATAAATATGGTAATCAATAGCTTTATAAAGTTGTGAATCAAACAGTGTGTTTTTGTCTTTGACACTATCCTCTTTATATTCAGGCATTAACAAAACCAAGTTTCCAAGATGATTTTTATAATTGCTATCAGATACTTTTTCAGCAGTAATTATTACACCTCTGAGTAACAGGCCATCGATATCTCCCAGTTTTTTTGCAGTAGCTGGTTTAGGATCTGCAAGTGCTTTTTCAACTGACTTTCTTAGTAAACTCCCTCTGTCTCCATAGATTTCATACAAAGAGTCCAAGTCTCCAGTTTTCATAGCAGTACTTATTTTGTCGGTATTGTATTTATAATTATGAGGCTCATCACCAAATGCAGCAATAAATAAATTAAACCCTACAAACAATACTATGCAACTTGTCATTATCTCAAGATGTAAACCATTCCCATTAATAATTGCCCCTAGTATTACAATCAATATACATACACCCACACCAACTCTTCCATATATGGAAATAAATGATCCTATCGTATCAAAAGCATTTTCAGGAACTAACTCATTGGAGCGTAGAATGTTGAATATATCGTCAGAAACCTGTTTGACTTGCTCATCTACTGGCATGTCTGATGGAATACAAAACCATAATATTAGAAATATAATAGCGAAGATTAGAGATATAGCTAAGGTAAAATATATAGCTCTATCACGCTTCCGTCTAATAGCATTCTCAACATCATCATATGGATTACTTTGTCTGATTCTAGCCATAGCACATCCTCTAAATTTAACTATTATTTGGAAGACAGTTCTTTTGCTACCATAAAACGCTTCTCCTTCCATTGCGCTGCGCGAGCTTCAAGCTGGGTATGTTGCGTCTTGGCTCGGTCGTGGATTTTTTTAATTTCTCGACCGGCCTCATTGATCTGGTTTGATATGTAATCAATTGTCTCAACATCATATACAGTACGATTAGCTGTTTTGGCTACACGAATACTGCTCTCTTTTACTAACAAAGCTTGACGTCTGGCTTGTTGATTTACAGAATCACCAATTGCCTGAATCAGTAATGAGCTTTTATCACTCCTTTCGGCCTGGTCAATAATAAGATGGCTGCGTTTAGAAGATGGTATCGTTACTTTAATAATAGTTTCAAACTGGTCTACCATCGAGAGGTTATTGAACTTCATCATTTTCATCATCTTTAGGTCTTCAAATGCCTTTTGTTGTTCCGTGATCATGTCATTTCGACGTTTTGTTATGAGGGCGATTTGATGTTCAATATTCATTGCTTCCATGCTCAGCATGGTATTATCAGGCTGATTTTTTAGTTCCTTACGAATAGAAGCCTGAACTGTTTGTAACTTCTCCAGAATGTAATAGGCAGCTACAATGTTAACCCCTGTATTTTTTACACTAGTTAAAGCTTGGTCATACATTCCATCAATATTTTTATTCATTTCAAACAACCCCTCCGATATGCTTTCGATATCCGAGGTTAAAATATCGATTTGTCCTTTAACTGAATCAAATCTTGACATTGCACTAAAATGAAGACCGATGGCTTTCATTATGAAAGGCCCAACATACGGTATCCGTGACAGTTTCTTTTGAAGATAACTTGGTTCGACTGCATTACTGACTTCACGAGCCAGTGCAACAATCTCATTCAGAGTCTCTCCCTTCTTGCCCTGAGATGATGAGCTGACGCTGAGAAGGAGGTTATCAAGATAATTAATATCAGTAGTGTCCTCCAATCGTCCAAAGTTATGCGCGGCATCAATATCACCAATCTGGAAAGATCTGACTGCATCTTTTATTGATGATTCCATACTTACATCAACAGCATATTTATCAAATTCCTTAGCCACTTTGACATCTAATATATCAATACTATTTATGATCTTCATGTTATCTCACCTTATGTTCTTATTTAATTTATTGACCAGCTTCTTGAATTTTTCATGAGCCACTTCATCAATACCACTACAAACACCACTGGCGTTGATGTTCTTAGCCTGCCCTTCCCACATAGGTAATAAATTATCTTTAATATCTCGAAGGCTATCTTTTACATCGACAGCTGTTTCATAGCTCATTTGTGCTTGAACCTGACTTAGTTTTAAACCAACAAGAACTCCCTGAAAGTTATTAACTCTTATCCGTAGCCTGTTAATTGCCATATATTCATTGCTTGTGACACTATAGTCACACTCGTTCTTATTTTTCAGATATGACTCAACAACATCTATGAAAACCTCTAGCTGATGAATATCTTGCGCATAGATTGCCTCCAAACCCTTCGTGATTTCAGCATGAGCGGTTAGCATTTTGAAATGATCAGGTATCCGTTCGCATAGTTTCATAACTACTTTGTTATAAATATCTAGCTGGGCTTTCCGTAAGATTTCGGAACCTGTTAAATGATCGAACATCCGACGAAAAAGATTCTTTTTTCCCTTTGAGAAATTGACTTCCGCTTTTGTCATTGCGTCTATGAGATGGTAAATTTCATCTAAGAGCGACTTTTCAATATCACTCATCTTAACTGCTTCATCAATTGACATTTCATGCCCATTGATGTTGAGGACACATTTTTGATTTGAAATAAGCTCTGGCCCAAATCTATCGTAACTTAATGGGTCTTTAACAAAGGCTTCAACCATCTTAGTGGCATCACTGCTCATTTCAATTCTCCACAAATTTCGATAGAAAAAATTTACCATGTTCTCTTAAACTATCGAAATTCCTGACCATATAATGTCCGTTTTTCGGGGTCGTTTTGCGTTCAAAAAAAGTCGGAGAAAATTTGTCTGTCTATAAGATGGTGTAAACAAGTATAACTATGGTGGATTTCATGGTTAAATTTATACCCATTATGGTGGTAGCGGGCAGAACGCAGGCCAACTCTATTGCCAGGTTTCTACTGGATTCAGTGCTGGTGTGGTCATTATTGTGCTGGCTCAATACAATTATTCCATTCTATGTGCCGTTGGTAATAACCATTACAACATGCACAATTTATGCACGAGTTGGTTATAAAGTATTTTTCAAGCCGTTAACCTTCATGAAAACTAGAAGTTTTTATGTCGATGCTGAAAAACCAACAGTTCAACTCAATTACACATTAGCTGGTGGGCAGGCGAACCAATTTTTCACTTTAGCCCAAAAAACCACCAGCATCCATTTTGTTTACCTTTTCACCTGTCTCGTATACCTGTTTTTGGGTAAATCGCTCTCTAATTACGCAAAAAATATTAAGCGTGGTATATAACTCCATGAAACCGTTAATTATTGTTTTTATCATCTCTGCACTTTACCTCTCTTATCAGCTGATAAGGTCTCGTCGTCCAAAACATTGGTTGATAGTTTCCTCCTCATTGTCGCTTGCGGTTATTGTGTCCTTTCAGTTTCTCGGCGGTGTATTCCTGATCCCGACAGAATCCATGTACCCAACTATAAAACCTGGAGACTTGGTTATCGCTCAGCGTGTAGGTGGTTTATTCGATCATCGCGCTATTAGGCGTGGGGACGTACTCGTTTTTAACGCCCCTTCTGTTCCCGGCGTTTACTATGTCAAACGCGTATTAGGTATTCCTGGCGATACCGTCACATACAACGAAGAGAAAATCTTCTCGATAAACGGTAAACAAAACGGAAACCAGATTAAAAAAGATGGTTTTACTACTCAATACCAGGCAGATACCGACACTGCCGGTCAAAGTTATATCTTCCAGACAGATAACCGTATCGGCTACGTGAAAACGGGTAAGAAATGGATCATTCCCGAAGGATACTACTTTATGGCCGGTGATAACCGAGACCATTCGCTTGATTCCCGTTACTGGGACAATCCCCCTGGCACACCTAGGAACCTCAGAGGTCTCATTCCCCATGATAGTCTCGTAGGGCGAGTAAATTTCAGGATCGTCAATTTAGGCTTTCTGGCGCGTGGGGATTCAGGTGACCGTTCCATTAAACAACGACAGCAGCCGCATCAAAGGTAATCAGTCATGATGATCGAAACCTTTTACAAAACCAATAATGTGGAGGTCAGAAGCACTTACGAGGAGGTACTATCTGCCTACCAATTGTGGTTCAGGTTAACAAACCAGCTCTGTAACGATGAAGGATTCGAAGGTTTTACTGCTCATGATTTTTGTGTGCCTGATTTGTTTCTGCGATCAGTCGAATGCCATATCCAACGTGTGTCTGGTTTCCGTCAATTCAAAGAGCAATGCTTAATTAGCCCCGACAATACTATTCCTTTTGCCCTAAGAACAGACCATGAACATGGCTCTGCGCTATTCAATAGGTTTAATGATATATCGAAGTCTGCACTGACATCGCTGGGTATCGATCCAATACGCTTTGGTAACCCACCATTTGGTTTTGCGAAGGCTGTATTTTCGATTCTGAAAATTCACCATGAAGCAAAATTAAATGGATTAGTTGGGTACAGCCAGTTGTGGGCACTTGAAAACCAGTTCGACGAAATCCTGTTTGTTTGTTCTCTACCCGTAGCAGGCTGCGGGAGAATTCCATTTTATGAGGCTCCAGCCATCCCTCCTTACTGGATACCCATCACGGGAACTGAAGCCATCGACCTCTTTAATACCCACAACACCAAAATGAGGAAGAGAGAATGAAATCTATCACGACTGTTCTTTTATGCTTCCTTATCCTGGGTTGTGGAAGTCGGGATAAATTACCAATTCCCGCAACCAAGGCAATAAACGCGCTTCCAGATGCGATGGCAACCCTTTCTAATGCTGGTCTCTGGAATGAAAATGAACTTTCTGGCGCTGAATTCCTTGAAAACAGTGACAGAAGTATGATAGTTGCGAACTTAACGAGCGTTCCATGCAGAATGGTGTTCAGTTACGTCAAGACTTCAAATCATCCTTATTGGATGCCGAGCCAAATTGCTTGTGAGGGAGATGAGAATGATTAACTAGATACACTGATATGCTTCGTCAATCGCTACACGGTGGTATTCTGTTATACAGGCCTGTAAAGTGTATGAGGAAACCATGAACTCTCTACTCCAGCGTGTTGTGATTTACGCCATTGTGATTCTGATATGTAGCGTTTATTGCGTTCTGTACTTTGTGCCGCTCACTTCCATAAAGACGATCAACGCCATAGGCATTGCAAACTTAGTGGTACTGGCGTTACTCACATGGTTGTTAGTAAGACCACGGTTGTTCCAATTGTGGGGTGGGTATCTTGTACTGTCAGCAATTTATTTAGGTGCGATTTACCCTGATTTTCCATATGTTGAAGAAATCATCGTTTATACATTTGCCCTGATTTGTTTATCAGTCATGTTTTACGATGTATTCATTGATAACTGTAATGGGATACTGAGGCGCACCTTTCTTAGAATTAATTCTGGCTATTTGCATTCTAGGGTTGGAATTCATCCATTCTAACCCTTGATTCTTAGTCGGAAAAAAAGCTGCTTCTGGTTGGATTTTTCTGTTTTTCACCACCCAGCGAAAATCTAACATTGGTTGGATTCTCAGACGCGCCATCTCTCGCGTTAATCCAACTCTCCACCTTCTGCCTGCTTCAACAATGTCGGAATGTGCGGTCCATACTCGACCTTGCCTCGTCCTGCTCGAATACCACTGCCAACCTTGCGGGCTTCTTTGGAGTACAACGTCTTTGCACGGATGATCTCATAGCTATAACCCCGACCTAACCGATTGGACATCTTGATCAAGCCGTTGAGCCCTTCTGTATAGCCATTGGTGATTGAGAACGGCGCATCCCAGTAGGCAAAGATGTCGTCGTAATGGTTGTGTACCGTTTTTACCAGTGTTTTGAAAGGCTCCATGCCATAAAGTGGAAGGCTGTTCTCCCAAGCCTCAAAGGCGTTCTGAGCGCTCTGCTTGTCGGGTTCGTCGTAGATGCAGAAGAAGGCTTCCTTGAAGTCATAGGCCATGGCAAGTGCTGGGATCGCCTGCTTTACAACCTCCAGCGCCTTTTGCTCTGCGGGTGTCAAGTTGCCGGGTCGCTTCAGGGTGATCCAGCGAATCGACTTTTTGACGTAAATGCGATCTTCTTTGCTTAACTGTGCCTGATAGTTCTTGCGCTCCACTTCCAAGGCTTCAGAAGCCATCTTGACGACATGGAACTTGTCGATCACCAGTTTGGCGTTGGGCAGATACTGAGCAAAGGAACGCTTGAAGGGTCGCCACATATCCGTACAGACCCATTCCACCTTGTCAGCATCCGGCAAATCCTTGAAGAAGGGCTTCAAATGCTCTTGAGTTCGATGCTCCAACATATCAAAGACGTTGTTGGTTGCCAGATTGGTGATTACACAGCGATACCCTCCGGCCAGGTTCACTTCGTCAATGCCCATGATGACTGGGGTTTCGTAACGAACGGTTTGGGAGAGTTCCTCAATGAGATCGTGAGCGATGTTCTTGACGGTGTTCACCGCCACACCGGTTTGCTCAGCTAAAGCATGGAAGGTGGTTCCCAGGCACTGTTGCCGAATAACATCGACCAGCCGTTTGGTGGCTCGGCGTTTGTCATCCAGAAAACTCAACTCCGGCATGGACATTTTTCCGCACGACTCACAGCGAAAGCGCGGGCGCTGAACTTCAAGGCGGACGGGCTCCATGTACAACGGCGTGTCCATGAACTTGTTTTTGCGCGTACCGTGTCTGTGCATAGGGATGTTGCAGTCCCCACATAACGGCACCTCGACCGTTACCGGCTCAGCGACTATCACAAGGCACTTGCCTTCGTGGCGCATATCGACCGGCTTGATGCCTGGCAGATTCAGCAGGTCAAGCATCTGCTTAATCCATACCCAGATCGATGTCTTTGCCTTCGCGTAGCAGGTCATACACCATATCAACCAATGCGGTCATGCCCTGACGGTCAGACTTGAGCACCTGGGTTGCCAGCTTCTGATGACTGGACAAAGCACGAACAACAGCTTGCTGCACAGCACCGGGGAGGTTGCCTTTCATAGCCTGCTCACGGGTGTTGCTTTCCACCTGAGCCATGACGACATCGCTTTCACCGGTAATCGCTGAAATCTGATTAACGAAAGCCACCTGATCCTGGATCGGCGTCGCCTCACCAAACAGGCTGTTGAGCCTCTCGATAATCTCTTTGACGAATTTCGGCTTGTCGCCTGCCGCTCCACCACCGCCTGCACCTGCTGGTTGCAATACCGGGGTTTTGCCTTCTTCTTCTACGTCATCGGGTCGAGCATTGATGTCAAAGCCAGTAAGCACCAGGCCTGTCAAGTCCACGGTTTCCGGTGCTTCGTGCTGAAGGCGCTTTTGCAGCAGCTTGGCGAAAGCGGCAAAGTTCTCCAACTCCGGGTCGCCAAAATCAATCAGTTGGGCGATATAGGAATAGGTACGGCAGAAGCGCCCCAGGTCCGACTTGAAGCCCATCAGCGCCTTGATTTGCTCGGCATACTCATCCTGGTGGTGATCGGCAGACTTCATGCCCGCCTCATCACCCCTGGCGCGGGCCTTCTCAAACGCTGCTTCCCAGGTTGCCATGCCATCGCGCAACATTTTCATCTTGTCGTTATACAAGGCCGTCGCTCCAGCTGTAGCGGTATACAGCGCCTTGTGCTGTGGCGATTTAGTATGGGTGATGTCACGTATGGTCTTGAAGCGGGCTTCTTTGAACGCGGCCAAGTCCTTCTCGTCGTACAGGCCGTGCTCGTCCAGTCGCTCCTTGATCTCGTAGACCACATTGAGGTCTTGCACTTCGCTGATGTGAGCGCCTTTGTCATAGGTGGCAAAGGCCTTGCGCACGTTCTCTGGATCGTTCACGAAGTCGATGATAAAGACTTCATCCTTCCCAGGTGCCGTCCGGTTCAGGCGGGCGAAGGTCTGCACAATCTCCACATGGTTGGCGATTTTCTTGTCCACATACATGGCGACCAGTTTGGGCTGGTCAAAGCCAGTCTGGAACTTGTCGGCCACCAACATCACCCGGTATTCCGGGCGGTCAAAGGCAAAGCGCAAATCCTGCCCGTGGACATCCGGGTTCATGCTCTGCTCGGTGAACTCCTCGTTCTCATCGACGATAAACACATCATCCTTGAACTCGCTGTCATCCTGGTGCATCACCTGCTTACCGGTCATCTTGCCGGAGAAGGCCACCAGTGAATGAATAAAGCCGTACTCGCTGTGCTGCTCGATATAGCGGTCAAACGCCTTCTTGTAGCGAATGGCAGCGGCACGGGAGCTGGTCACTACCATCGCCTTGGCCTTGCCATCCAGCCGGTGGGCGACGTTTTTGGTGAAGTGCTCAACGATAAACTGTACCTTCTGGGTCACATTGGTGGGATGCAATGACATCCACTGTGCCAGGGCGCGTTTGGCGGCCTTGCCGCTTACCCGCTTGCTGTCTTCAAGCTGCTTGGAAAGGTTGAAGGCCGTTTTGTAGGGCACATAGCCGTTCAACACATCGAGAATGAATTTCTCCTCAATGGCCTGGCGCATGGTGTACAGGTGGAAGGCTTGCGGCGGGTTATCGTCCGAGATCGGTTGGCTTGGATCTGTCGGGCGACCAAACAGCATCAAAGTGGAGTGCTTGGGCGTGCCGGTAAAGGCGAAGTAGCTGATATTGTCCGGGCGGGCGCGAGACTTTTGCAGTTGCTCCAGTAGTTCATCCACCGTCATGGTGGACATTTTGCCTTGTCCGCTCATCCCCAGCGCGGCTTGCAGCTTAGCGGCGGTAGAGCCAGTCTGCGAGTTATGCGCCTCATCAATGATCACAGCAAAGTTTTTCCCTTTCAGGGCCTTGTCAGTGATGATGGCTTCCATCGCGTAGGGGAAGGTCTGGATCGTTACTACCACAATCGGCGTGCCAGACAACAAGGCATCCGAGAGCTGCTTGCTCTTGGACTTGGATGACTTCTGCCGGTCAATGGCGGCGATCACCCCAAACTGATGGTCAATCTGCTTCACCGCGTCCTGGAGCTGGCCGTCCAGCACATTACGGTCGGTGACAATGATCACGCTGTTAAATACCGCGTCGCCGTTATCTTCGCGCAGTTTCACCAAGTCATGGGCCGTCCAGGAAATGGTGCTGGTCTTGCCGGAACCGGCGCTGTGGTCACACAGGTAGGTCATGCCTGCGCCATTTTCGCGGGCATCGGCCAGCATCTGGTTCACTGCCGTCCATTGGTGAAAGCGCGGGAAAATCAGGGTTTCTTTCTTCGACCAGTTGCCCTGAATATCCACCACGTCCTTTTTCTCGACGTAGACAAAGCTATGGAAAATCCGCAGCCAGGCATCCGGCTGGCAGACCGCCTCCCAGAAGTAGGCTACCGGGTATTCCTGGGTACCATCGGCCTTAATCTCACCTGGCGGGTTACCCGCATGTACAGTGCCGCTTTCGTCATTGCGCCCCTTATTGAACGGCAGGAAAAAGGTGCTTTCTCCATCCAGCTTGGTCGCCATCATGATTTCAGAGTCGGACATGGCGAAATGTACCACTGCCCCACGCTTGAAGGTCAGCAATGGCTCCCGGCGTTTGGTCTGGGCGTCATACGGCAGGCGATCATTGCGGTACTGATCCATGGCCGCTTCGCAGGACTGGGTGAAGTCGGTCTTCAGTTCGACGGTTGCCACCGGCAGACCGTTGATAAACAGCACCAGATCAATGGCAAATTCACGGGCCGGGTGATACTTCAGCTCCGGCACCACGCGCAGTATATTGGCCTGGTAGCGCTCAATGACTGCTGCATTGCGCTTGTCTTCCGGTGCGGCCTCGGTCATCTCGATCAGGCCGCAACCGGCAATGGAAAAGCCCTGGCGCAACACCTGCATGGTGCCTTGTTTCTCCAGTGCTTTATCCAAGCGATCCATCAGCACTTCAAGGGTTTTGGCCCCGTTGAGCCGTTCCAGCTTGTCCCATTTTTCCTGCTGGCCGCTGGTTTTGATCCAGCTTTCCAGGTCTTCGGGATACACCGCCCGCTCGGTGTTGTAGAACTTGGAATCACCCAGCTTCCAGCCCTGATCTACCAACCGGTCGATGATGTATTGCTGGAAGTATTTTTCCTGATGTGCTGCTGATTGCATTTATTGTTTTCCTCGCAAATCAATCTGGCCGGTGACAGCGGCGGTGATAAAGGCGGCGCGGCGTTCTTTGAGCAGGGTGATACTTTGTTCCGACTTGCTAATCAGAGCATCAATGCGGGCGGTTTCAAGGTCGAGGGTGGCTAGAATGGCATCTTGCTCCTTCAGATCTGGAAGAGGTAGACGAGTGTTCGCTACATATTCATGCTCTAAGCTTTCAACAGTAGCTCCTTCTTTTGCCCATATCCCAAGCAACGAGCGGTTAAGACCCTGTACCCACCGAAGTATAAACCGGGGTCTAACCCTAGTTTCATCAAGGCTCAATGCTTTCATGTCCTGATTTAAGCTAACAGGAACATTATTGATCCCAACCGGTATCGTGTGACGAAGAATACCTGATCGAGCAACCAGCAACACCGCTCCCGAGTCAATCAGTTTCGTGGCACTATTTTCCAGTCCTTTGGTAGTTATATGATCTATAGAATCGGTAATCACCTCATGTTTCATATCCTTTGGAGAGACCCAAGGGATGCAGCCGTTCCAATAGTCTGGATTTTCTTTTGATGGCGTACCACCACCAGAGAATGCAGCAACATGCTTTAGTTTTGTCGCCTCCCAGTGCTCCGGCACCTGCCCAATCCACTCAATGCCGGAATCCTTCATCTTGGCGTTGCGGTCTAGTCCCTTGGTGACAGCATGGGTAATCAGCCCCTGCCGCTTTTCCTTCAGTAGCTCGACAAAGCGGTTTTTCTTCTCGATAAGCGCATCAATACGGGCGGTTTCGCGGTCGAGGGTGGCCGCGATGGTGGCTTGTTCGTCAGTGTCGGGAAGCCCGATAGTAAATGACTCAAACAGATCCGTTGGAACTCGCTTTAAGCCTCCAGTGCCTCTCATCTCAGATTTGGCAATTGTTCTGAACTGCTCTTCTTGCAGACGGTAGTAAAGAAACCGGTTATGTCCCTTTCCATTTACCCGAAGAACATTGATTTCAGTAGAGCCAAACCCAATGCCGTTAACCAGACCATTGGCTATCGCTATGTTTCCATTCTCGAAGCAAGGCGTTACCTTGGCGATCAGAATATCGCCATCGCAGAAATAGCTATATCCACCATACACTTCATGAATAGGACGAGTTTCATCAAGTGTTACAGCATTGGTTCTCAGCTTTTCCATAGGGAGAAATGTGCAAAGAGAATCCTTTTCCTCGCTTAAGGTCGATTTCCTGGGATTCAAGGCGGAAATTCGCTTAATCTGCGCAATCTTCCAATGCTCCGGCACCTGCCCAATCCACTCAATGCCGGAATCCTTATACGCGGGATATGCTCTGTACTGGCTCATTCGCTGGCCACCTCCGCCAGTAGCGCGGCAATCTCGGCTTCTACCTGCTTCAGGTCTTCATCAATATCATGCAGCTTGCGCGGCGGCTGGTACTGGTAGAAGAAGCGGTTGAAGTTGATCTCGTAGCCAACGCGGCCCAATTGACCATCCCTGGCATCGGTAAAGCTCTCATCCAGCCAAGCATCCGGCACATGAGGAAGCACTTCGCGGGCAAAGTAGTCGTCGATGTCATCCAGATAGGGGACGTTCTCGTAATCAGTCAAATCTGTGTCTGGCACCAGCTCGCCGTTGGAATCCGTGACTGGCTCGGCTTTCGGGTCTTTGTGACCAAAGGCGCTGATTAGGGCGGTGATCAATGTCTTGTTGGATTTGACCTTGAGCTGCTTTGCTTCATCGGACTTGATCGAGTCCCTAACAAAGGTTTCTGCCCAGCTATAGGGCTGCGTTTGCCCGATCAGCGGCTTGAGGGCTTCACGCCAGAATGTCTGATGCGCATCAGAGAGCTTTTCCCAGGCAGCTTCGGCTTCCAACCGATCCATGCCCACCTTATCCAGCTCCAGGGTCATGCGCAGCGGGCGCAGGACCTTGATACGGCGGTAGCCAAAGGTACGGTAGTCAAGCATCCGGGAAAGCGCTCCGGTTTCGCCTGTGGCGTAGATGTCCAGAATCTGGCGGCGCTGCTCATCGCTGACAATACGGCGCTTGTTGCCCTCGTTGCGGATTGAAGTCCAAAGGTCGGTGGCGTTGATCAACTGCACCTTGCCTTTGCGCTCCTGCGGCTTCTTGTTGGACAGAATCCACAGGTAGGTGGCGATATTGGTGCGGAAGAACAGATCCGTTGGCAGAGCTACAATGGCTTCAATCAGGTCGTCTTCCAGCAACCAACGGCGTATTTCCGATTCGCCAGACGCGGCACCGCCGTTAAACAGTGGCGAACCCGACAGCACGATAGCGGCGCGGCCACCGCCGTTGATCGGCAGTTCTAGCTTGCTCGCCAGGTGCATCAAAAACAGCATGGAGCCATCGCTAATTTTCGGCAGGCCCGGCCCAAAACGGCCCAACTCACCTTTTTTGTGTTCTGCTTCGACGGCGGTTTTGTCCTTCTCCCATTTCTTGCCGAAAGGCGGATTGGACAGGCAGTAGTGGAAACGCTCACCGGCAAACTGGTCGTTGGACAGCGTGCTGCCCTGACGAATGTTCTTCGACAGATCTCGGCCTGGGTCGGACTCCAAACGGCGGATCAGCATACCGGCTACACAAACCGCATGGGTTTCCGGCTCCAACTCCTGCCCGTGCGGCACCAGCACTGGCGGGATCTTGTCGCGGTTACCGTAGTCACCCACATGGTTCATGGCATCGGTGAGGAAGCCACCCGTGCCACAGGTCGGGTCATACAGAGTACGAATCAAACCGGGGCTGGCCTCAAACAGGGCATCATCCGGGTCAAGTAGCAATGCGGTCGCTAGGTGAACGATGTCGCGCGGCGTCATGAAGTCCTCGGCCCCTTCATTGACCTCGGCACCAAAGCGGCGAATTAGGTGTTCGTAGATGTTACTCATCACCCGATCCGGAACCACGTCCGGGTGCAGATCGATCTTGGCGAAGTTCTGGCAAATCTTGTACAGCAAGCCCGCTTTCTCCAGCCGGATCACCGTATTGCCAAACTCAAACTCCTCGAAGATAGCGCGGGCATTATCCGAAAACAGGGCGATGTAGTCTTCCAGATTGCGGCGCGTCTTGGTGCTACCCAAGGTGCCGAGGGAGTATTCAGAGGTGTTGTAGAAGGGGTATTCAGCGGTTGAGCGCAGAATGGTATCCAGCTCGACATCGGCATCCTTGAAAGCGTCATGCGCTTCTCTCACCGCCTCGCGGGTCGGCTCCAGCGCACACTCCAGGCGGCGCAGCAAGGTAAACGGCAAAATGATCTTGCCAAAGTCCGTATGCTTGAAGTCCCCCCAAAGGTCTTCCGCATTCTTCCAAATAAAGTCAGCCTGTGAAGCTGCCGATCCCGTAAATTCGCTCATTCTGGACTCCAACCACTTTTTGCACAGAACGGTACTGGAGTCAATCTGCGAATGTCAACCAGATTT
Organism: Citrobacter sp. Cpo045; assembly: GCF_030332875.1. Taxonomy (NCBI): domain Bacteria; kingdom Pseudomonadati; phylum Pseudomonadota; class Gammaproteobacteria; order Enterobacterales; family Enterobacteriaceae; genus Citrobacter; species Citrobacter sp. Cpo045. Next base: position 2,225 of record NZ_JAOWGZ010000093.1, on the reverse strand, counting down.
TGCACAAAAGGGGATGGATTTAAATTCTTGGCTAAATTTGCGATCCTACCTCAGAATGCAAATAGCCTTAATTCTGAATGAATGGTGACCATATGGTTTTTAGAAAATTGGCAGCAAAAGGAATGTCCCGATGCGCCAAATTCCAGTGGTGCTTTTTCCTGCTAGCGTCATTAGCTTTATTCTTTCTACATGATGGCCCGTTGGTCATTGCGGGCCTCTTTATTACACAATTGTCTCTCCAGATGTCGATGACCCGTACAGGAAAGGAAGTCTTCGGCGTTATTTTTAATATCCAGTCATGGAGAAACAGTGGTGCTAGCCAGCAAACCTATTTTTTCCGGTGGTATATCGGCTTCCCGATTTCCTGCTTGCTATATATTCTTTCTCTTACTAATTATGTGTACGTTCCAGGCGATTTGTATTATCAGTTTATTGCAAGCAGTACTGATGACCTAGCACTCGTAATGAATCGTTTTGCTGTAGGCGTGAGTAACATACTCCCTGAAATCCTTCGAGGCGCATCTCTAACCCTTTCGATGATGATGTTTGTCGCAACATTGCTAAAAAATGTACAACTTGCTGAAGTACGTCGAATTTACTCCTCCATTCAGGATGGAAATGATTCCCAGAAAATTCTCTCGAATATGACATGGGAGCAATTCGAAAAGATTATAAGACTGCATTTCGAACTCAATGGCTACAAAGCAACTCTGACTAATACAGGAGCTGACGGCGGAGTCGACATTCTGCTGCAAAAAGATGGTCGCCGCGAAATGGTACAGTGCAAATTATGGAAAACCAGCAAAGTAGGAGTCTCGGTAGTCCGCGAAATTTACGGTGTAGTGCAAGCCAATGCATATGAGCGGGGTTATATCATCACCTCTGGGTTCTTTACTCAGGATGCATGGGAATTCGCTCTTAGCGCAAATGTTAAAGGAACATTATCGCTTATCGATGGTTCCAGACTTCTGAAAATAATCAAGGATAAAGAAATCCCCCCGCCTGCCACTGAGATAATAAATGTTGGTCCAGGTGAGAATCAAATATACGATCTTAATGTCATACCTAAATAGCTGCGCGGAATAGTAGATCACTGAAAGGGAACTCAGCCCGGATTGTGCGATCTGATCAATCGCCAAACCAACCAAAATCACCAACCGGACTGAGCGATGCCGATCATAGTACCAATACCCCGTGGCGAACGACGCCTGATGCAGAAAGCTATTCATAAAACGCGTGATAAAAATCATGCCCGCAGACTCACGGCCATGCTGATGCTTCATCGGGGTGAACGGGTCAGCGATGTTGCCAGAACTCTCTGTTGTGCCCGTTCATCCGTTGGTCGCTGGATTAACTGGTTTACGCACTCAGGTATTGAAGGCCTGAAATCCTTACCCGCAGGGCGCTCCCGACGCTGGCCTTTTGAACATATCTGCACCCTGTTACGTGAGCTGATAAAGCATTCTCCCGGCGATTTTGGTTATCAACGTTCACGCTGGAGCACCGAATTACTGGCAATAAAAATCAATGAGATAACCGGTTGCCAGTTACATGCAGGAACCGTTCGCCGCTGGTTGCCATCTGCGGGGCTTGTATGGCGCAGGGCCGCGCCAACTCTGCGTATCCGTGACCCACATAAAGATGAAAAGATGGCGGTAATCCACAAAGCGCTGGATGAATGCAGCGCAGAGCATCCGGTATTTTATGAAGATGAAGTGGATATCCACCTTAATCCTAAAATCGGTGCGGACTGGCAGTTGCGCGGACAGCAGAAACGGGTAGTGACGCCGGGGCAGAACGAAAAATACTATCTGGCCGGCGCACTGCACAGTGGCACGGGTAAAGTCAGCTACGTGGGCGGCAACAGCAAAAGTTCAGCGCTGTTTATCGCTCTGCTGAAGCACCTGAAAGCCACTTACCGGCGGGCGAAAACAATCACGCTGATCGTTGATAACTACATTATCCATAAAAGCCGCGAAACACAGCGCTGGTTGAAAGCAAATCCCAAGTTCAGGGTAATTTACCAGCCGGTTTACTCGCCGTGGGTGAATCATGTGGAACGGCTATGGCAGGCACTTCATGACACGATAACCCGTAATCATCAGTGCCGCTCAATGTGGCAGTTACTGAAAAAGGTCCGCCATTTTATGGAAACCGCCAGCCCATTCCCCGGAGGAAAACATGGTCAGGCAAAAGTGTAGCGGTATTAGGCGCAGCTATTTAGC
>NZ_JAOWGZ010000092.1:0-10107 GCF_030332875.1 Citrobacter sp. Cpo045 | reverse complement strand
TCCCGTCGCCAATCTCAGTTGAAATAGTACTCGCTGTCAGTGTTCCGACGCAGGGAATGCTCAGCAAGCGCTGTCCAACCTCATCTTCGTCCAACTTTCGTTTCAACTGGGATTCCAAATCTTTAATCTGCTCAACAAGATAGTGATAATGCTGTTGTAATTTCAGCAATAACTGGCTGAGGTAAAGAGGCAAACTATTATCCTCAAGAATGGTACTCAGTCGGCTAATAACGGCAGCTCCTCGGGGAACGCTAATGCCAAATTCCAGCAGAAAAGCATGCATTTGATTGGTTGTTTTTTCCTTATCCTGAACCAGGGATTCACGGACACGATGCAGAGCCCGCATTGCCTGCTGAGATTCCGTTCTGGGCTGCACAAAACGCATAGACGGACGCGATGCAGCTTCACAAATAGCTTCGGCGTCGACAAAGTCGTTTTTATTGCTTTTAACGAACGGGCGGACAAATTGTGGTGATATCAGCTTTGGGGAATGCCCCAACTCTTCCAACTTGCGTGCCATAAAGTGAGAACCGCCACAGGCTTCCATTGCGATGGTTGTAGCGGGGCATGTCGCCAAAAATTCGATCAACTTTGGCCGGGTAAATTTTTTACGGTAAACAGCCTTCCCGCGACGATCCTGGCAATGAATATGGAAAGAGTTTTTACCCAGATCGATACCAATGAGCGCAATGTTTTCCATGATAGTTCTCCGAATGAAAGCCTGTCCTCAGCATAGTACCGGGAAGGAGGGAGTGACCATCTCATTAAATAACAATAGCCCGGACATGTCGCTTTCCCAGATGTAATACTGAACATCCAGGGTACGTTCCGCCATTTCCGTCAACCGATAGCGAGCAGCAAACGCATCCAGGCTGTCATCCAACGTCAGAATGCCGCATTCTCCCGGGTGGTTTACGCATAGCGGCGTGATGGCACGCTCAAGTCGCGTCATATCAGTCCGTGCGTTCATCGCCTTGTTGGGTAAGTAATATCTTGTATAGTCGAGCGTTTTCTTCATCAAAGCACACGAAGTATATTTGATCGGGTAGCGTACGTCGGGTGATAAATTTCAACACCGTTTTCACCGCGATCTCTGCCGCTGCAGCACGTGGGTAACCATAAGCTCCGGTGCTTATAGCTGGAAAAGCAATGGATTGATAACCATTGGCTAAGGCCAGTTGTAATGTATTTAAATAGGCCTCTTCAAGTCGTTCAGCCTCGTGGTGATCACCGCCTTGCCAGACAGGTCCTACGGTGTGAATAACTGCTTTTGCCGGAAGCGCTCCAGCCAACGTGATAACGGCATGCCCGGTTGGGCATTCTCCCTGTTGTTGTATAACCTGTTTGCAGGCCTCCAACAACGCAGGCCCGGCAGCACGATGAATCGCGCCATCGACTCCACCTCCTCCCAGTAACGAGGAGTTGGCCGCATTGACGATCACATCTACCGCGATCGTCGTAATGTCGCCCTGTAACACATGAACACGCGATTGCATAAGTTCCCCCTGACAAAACACTCTCCGTTAAGTGTACAGCAGGGTTTTCCTTGAAATCTCACTTTTTAGCCATAAGCGTGCATACCTACGCCAGAATGATTCATTTATATTCAATATTCAGAATAGCCATGCTTTTCTGTTCATTGAGGTAATGCATTTTCACCGTGGCAATTTGTTCCACACTCTGAGGCGCTGTCGTGACCTGTTGCAGGTCGTAGAGACTATTACTCATCGTGCCATCACGCATACATGACAATTCAATCTGTTGTTGTCGAGTGTTAACATCGCAAGGTGCTTCAACTATTGCACCACGAAAATGAATAACCCCGCCGGGTAAGATTTGCGTCGCCATTGCGGGGAGGGTTAAAAGAGAAAAAGCCCACAAACCGGTATTTAAAATACGCTTTAATAATGTACACATAAGGGTTCCTCAATGATTAATCATCCTTGAGGGATCGCAATGATCCTTCACCGCTGCGAGTTACGATCAAATAAAACGTTTGTTCGTTTCTATATTCATAGAACAGCACTGCACTCCCAGCCACACCCTTAATGCAAATCCGGCAAAAAATTATGGGTGACTGTTTGAGTCAGGCCATTGTTGCGACAGATGCAGAGACTGCCCGTCAGAAACGGTAACGATAATTTTGACCGAATCCTCCGGTGAAATATTAAAGCTCATTTTTGTTAATTCAATTGGCCGATTAGCAGGGACCGAAAGGCTTGTTTTCTGCTGTGACTGACTTTGTCCGCCCTTTCCTTTACGTACGGCAAGGACTTGCACTTCACATACGCACGGTTGAGCTAATGTCACCTGAGGAATAATGGTGTACATGTCACCTTGCTGAGTTGTATTGAATGTTATTTGATTTGCCAACGCGGCAATGAGTAATAGCGTGTGCATAATATTCTCCCGAAAAAAAACAGGGCTTTCGCCCTGTTTATTATCAGTCAGAAAACTGAATTAGTGCTGGTTAGCTGTAGCATTGTTGCCATAACCAACCTGCTGAATCAGCACATTGGAGTCAGACGCTGTCTGATTAACCACAGCACCGTTACGACCACCGAACTGAGTTACGCTGATATCAGCATTTTTTGCATTCCACTGATTGATATCAGCACTGTTCTGGAAGCCGGTCTGTTTCAGGCTAATGGTACTGTCATCAGCACCTTGGCCGACGGTCGCACCGTTACCATGTCCGTGTTGTGTGATAGTCACGTCTGATTTACGTGCATCACTTTGCAGCGCATTCGCAACGTTACTAGAGCCAAATTGGTAAATACTCATTGAAGAGTCTGGGCCATAGTTGCTACCGCCACCATGATGATTACCGCCCCATTGCGGAACAACACCTGCCAGAGCACTGCCAGAAACTACGATTGCTGCGAATGCTGCCACTTTTAAAAGTTTCATGGTAAACCCCCATCGGATTGATTTAAACGTCGTTTATGGATTAGCGTTGAGTAACGCGAATTGCCATTTGCGACTGTCTCTGCACCACAACTGCTGTTTTTTGTGTACCGTACTGGGTAATATTGGCTTTATTACCAGAGCCTTTCTGGATAATCATCGCCGTATTACCGTAAGAGCTTTGTTTAATACTCGCATCATTAGAGCTACCCGTTTGATCAATATATGCAAAGTTATTTGATCCCGTCTGATCTGTTTTCGCCCGGTTACCTGAACCTTCTTGCGAAATGACCGACAATAACTTGGTGCCCTCCTGGCGAGTATTTGCACTATTAGCAGTACCAACCTGACCAATAATGGCTGCCTGATTAAATGAAGACTTACTTAATTCATTTACCGCAAAGTTATATTCTGAATTAGCTAAATCATAACTGGTTGCGGATGCAATCCCAGGCACACCCAGTATTGTAAACATCATAAATAACAACTTGTTTTTCATGTTGTCACCCTGGACCTGGTCGTACATGAAGTTAAATTAATTACCACTCAAATTGTTGTTAACATGACTTACATTTGTTAACGCCACGTTACGATGAAGAGTATGTCCGTGGAAACATTTTAAATAACTCACCCGCGAGTGGTATTTTTATATCCGGATTCACACCAAAGTACTAATTAACAGTGAATAACACCGCTTCAGGTCTGGCTTTTATTTTTATTTTGCTATCAGTAATGAATTTCTATGCAGTCACTGAGAAAGTGCATTTTGCACGATATCAGGGCCTCTCAGTACAACGTCGAGATAGACATCGGTACAAGTCGTGACAAAAGTCATTTTTTTCCATCTAAAATTGACCAACGTAAATTGAGACAAGGATTTTAGAATTCATTAGAAATATAAAACTCAACAACCATTAATTAACTGATTTAAAATCAATGCGTTACTATAATTTGTATGATTTTTTAAATCTATGCAGCAAAGGTAAAATGTACAACTTTCCTATCAAATCTAAACTCTAATAAAACCATAAAATCACATTTTAATATATAATTTTACAATTTGTTACATGTTTAACACTTGCTTTAAGATTTGTAATAGCTAGATTGAAATCAGTTGAAGTCCATTTGTTTTAATATTTTCACCCCTTTGGGTCGATATTTTATATCTACACAGCAGTGCAACATCTGTCAGTACTTCTGGTGCCTCTATTTTAGTAGAGACAGCTGTCAGGTGTGCGACTAAAAAGTGGAGTTTCATCATGTTTAATGAAGTCCATAGTATTCATGGTCATACATTATTGTTGATCACAAAACCTTCTTTGCAGGCAACTGCATTATTACAGCATTTAAAACAATCACTGGCACTCACCGGAAAACTACATAATATTCAACGTTCTCTGGATGATATATCCTCCAGCTGCATTGTTTTACTGGATATGATGGAGGCAGATAAAAAACTGATCCATTACTGGCAAGATAATTTGAGTAGAAAAAACAACAATATAAAGACGTTATTGTTGAATACTCCTGATGATTACCCTTATCGGGATATCGAAAACTGGCCGCATATCAATGGTGTTTTTTACGCAACTGAAGACGAGCAGCGTGTCGTAAGCGGCTTGCAGGGTATCTTGCGCGGTGAATGTTACTTCACGCAAAAACTTGCCAGTTATCTGATCACGCACTCTGGAAATTATCGTTATAACAGCACGGAGTCGGCACTGCTGACACACCGTGAAAAAGAGATCCTTAATAAATTGCGTATCGGCGCCTCAAATATTGAAATCGCTCGCTCACTGTTTATCAGTGAAAATACGGTAAAAACACATCTTTATAATCTTTTCAAAAAGATAGCTGTCAAAAACCGTACGCAGGCGGTCTCATGGGCCAATGATAACCTCAGGCGATAAAGCCATGAAACGGTATTTGACCTGGATTGTGGCAGCAAATTTATTCTTTGCTGCCGGGAGTCTGCACGCAGCGACAACCGTAGAGGTGGAGGTTCCCGGGCTGTTAACTGACCACACTGTCTCTTCAATCGGGCATGATTTTTATCGGGCCTTTAGTGATAAGTGGGAAAGCGAGTACACAGGAAACTTAACCATTAATGAAAGACCCAGTGCGCGTTGGGGAAGTTGGATCACCATAACGGTCAATCAGGACGTTATCTTCCAGACTTTTTTATTTCCGACGAAAAAAGACTTCGACAAAATTGTAGTCTTCGCATTGGCACAAACTGAGGAAGCATTAAATCGCCGGCAAATAGATCAAACACTATTAAGCACTAGCGATTTAGCGCGTGATGAATTCTAAAACATGATTTTGTCCGGAGGCTTTCATGCGTGTTAAACATGCAGTGGTTTTGCTCATGCTAATTTCACCATTAAGTTGGGCCGGAAACATGACGTTCCAGTTTCGCAACCCAAACTTTGGTGGCAACCCGAATAATGGTGCTTTTCTGTTGAACAGCGCCCAGGCCCAGAACTCATATAAAGATCCAAGCTATGACGATTACGGTATTGAAACCCCGTCAGCTCTGGATAACTTTACTCAGGCGATTCAGTCACAAATTCTCGGTGGCCTACTCACCAACATTAATACCGGTAAACCAGGAAGAATGGTGACCAATGATTTTATCATTGATATCGCCAACCGGGACGGACAACTGCAATTGAATGTCACCGACAGGAAATCGGGGAAAACTTCGACAATTGAAGTGTCGGGTTTACAAACACAGTCGACCGACTTCTAAGTTATAGCCACGAAAGGAAATAATCATGCAGCGTTTACTTATCATGGTGGCAGTAATTTTACTCAGCGGATGTTTAACAGCTCCGCCTCAAGAAGCCGCTAAGCCGACATTAATGCCCCGAGCCCAAAGCTATAAAGACTTGACGCATCTGCCTATGCCTACAGGTAAGATCTTTGTGTCGGTATACAACATTCAGGATGAGACTGGCCAATTTAAACCTTACCCGGCAAGTAACTTCTCAACCGCCGTCCCGCAAAGCGCCACGGCTATGCTTGTCACTGCATTGAAAGATTCTCGTTGGTTCGTCCCACTGGAACGTCAGGGGTTACAGAACTTGCTTAACGAACGCAAAATCATTCGTGCAGCTCAGGAAAACGGTACGGTTGCGATTAATAACCGGATCCCGCTACAGTCCCTGACCGCGGCAAACGTCATGGTTGAAGGGTCAATTATCGGTTATGAAAGCAACGTTAAATCGGGTGGTGTCGGTGCACGTTATTTTGGTATTGGCGCCGATACGCAATACCAGCTCGACCAGATAGCGGTAAACCTGCGCGTAGTTAACGTCAGCACCGGTGAGATCCTGTCGTCAGTGAATACCAGTAAAACCATTCTGTCTTATGAAGTACAGGCTGGGGTGTTCCGCTTTATTGACTACCAGCGTCTGTTGGAAGGTGAAATTGGCTACACCTCTAACGAACCGGTTATGCTTTGTCTGATGTCAGCGATTGAAACGGGCGTTATCTTCCTGATTAATGACGGCATCGATCGCGGATTGTGGGATTTGCAGGATAAGAAACAAGTTGATAATGACATCCTGGTTAAATACCGTCATATGTCGGTACCGCCAGAATCCTGATGGGTCTATACAGCATAAAAAGCGTGAGGAAAACCCTCACGCTTTTTTATTTACTGGTCAGCGTCGACGATATTCTATTTTCACGGCGAGATGCCAGCCACAGACCACTGTTTTTCATTGCATAGCCGAATACGAGGCCCAGTGCCAGTGACGGTACAACCAGTCGCCAGTCGCCCTGCCCTGCAAATGTTGCACATGCGCCAATGAACGTGCCCGGTACAAATGAAAGCAGCCATTGCTTTGCCTGGATACACATCAGAAACGCGACAATTCCTGTCATGACATAACCAATAATGTCCATATGCGGAGCAAGCGCACTACCGTTAATAATCACCAACGCCCACACCACACCGCTTAGCAGCGTACACGCCGAGATCCACAGTCCTTTTAACCCACCTTGCGGGCAGGCGAAATAAGCCGTGCAACCCAGAAAGCCAGCCCAACTGAGTAAACCAAGAGAAACGGCCACCCATCCCCAGATCCCGGAGAGAATGCCCGTTGTGATTGCAATTGAGAGAAGTATGTTCATGCCGCGCATCTTAGCAGAAAAACGGCATGGTAATGAGATCGCGCACACAATTTATGCAAGCTTATAAATTGAGTTGCACCTTTAAGTGACGCACGTCACATTTATTCGTCTGTATCTTCCTGCAATTCGTCCCACATCGCACCAATGGCATCACGCGTCAGCGGTGCTATCGTACGCCAGAAAGGCGTGTTCGCGTGCGCTTCAACTTTACCAAGGAACGTACCGCACCAGGGCAGCAAGTAGTCTACAAACAAGGTTTCAAGCGCCTCACTTTCATCTTCCGCAGACTGGTCCTCAAGCCATGAAGCCGCCAGCAACAGCGTACCAATGTGATCTGCCGGTGTATCAGCAAGCGGCATGCCCCGGGCTGAAAGAAATGCACGAACATCGGATTCTTTCGCCCCTTCTACCCAGGCACTACGATAAGGCGGCACTGCACACTCGTCACCGACAAACAGCGCGTTGTAATCTGCAGCCAGCTGGGGCATATCGCAGCTCTTCTGTAAACGGGTGAGCAGTTCGTCCTGTTCCAGCGGCCAGTTGGCGGACAGTTTACCTTCACTAATCAGGGTAAACAGGGGAACCAGTAAAGGGTCCTGCGGTTGGCGGTAAAACAGCGAGCCCAGTACACGACACAGGATAGAAAACTCGTTCATTGATATATTCCAGTTAGTAACAATTACAGTTCAGCAAATTCCGCGATCGGCTCCATGCCTCGCGATTCCAGAAACGCCAATAGACGTTTAGGTGTGACGTTTAAAATTCTGTCTTCAGGGAAATTAACATCATCCAGGATTTTACGGCATTCGCCAAATTCTCCCAGCGTGAAAGCGGTATGTGAATCCGACCCTAACGCCACCCAGCCACCAGCATCACGCACAGCCGCAGCAACCGCACGGCAATTATCCTCACTGCCCTTACGCGAATGCAAAAACGAAGAGTTATTGATTTCCAGTGCAACCTGGTACTTTGCCGCCGCCTGCGCAATTGCTTTAATATCAACAGGATATTTGGGATTTCCCGGATGACTTATGATGTGCACATTACCGCTGGCCATCGTAGCTATCATTGCCTGGGTATTGGTGTCTTTATCGTGAGGTGCAAAAACCGGCTCATGGAAGCCTGCAATAATGAGGTCCAGGGAGGTAAACATCGGACCTGAACAGTCAATTTCACCTTCAATATTCTTAATATTGGCTTCTATTCCGCGCAGGATCCCCACGCCATCCACGACACGTGGCCAAATACGCATATTGATAAAGTGCCAGTGGTGAGGCGCATCCGCCATGTCCGGTCCATGATCGGTAATGGCAAATAGCTTGATGCCTTTGCGACGAGCTTCCGCGATGTAATCACTTAAGGTGCTGTAGGCGTGGGTGCTGGCGACGGTATGCATATGCAGGTCAACGGGATACATAACTCTCTCCTGTAGTCATTTTCCGTCAAGGATAGCAGGTATCGCCGCCATTAATACCCTAAAATTCGAGTCGCAGGCAGGTGGCAAGGGAGTGATACCTGAATCACTTACTTATGTAAGTGATTCAGGTGAACAACCGTAGCCAACGCACATGCAGCTTGAAGTATAACGGGTATTTCAGCTGAAACCCGGTACTTGCCGGGTTACCATCAATATCCCCGAACGCGATTGACCTGACCTGTTACGACTTGCCCGCTCTCCAGGTTCATAATCGTGCGGGAGATATAGTCCACCGCTTCTGCCGGACGGGTAACTGCGGCAATATGTGGCGTCATCGCCACACGCGGATGTTTCCATAATGGGCTGTTTTCTGGCAGCGGTTCACGGCTATAAACATCCAGCATGGCCCCCTTCACCTTGCCGCTTTCCAGCGATGCCAGAAGATCGTCTTCATTGAGATGAACACCGCGTGCAAGGTTCAGCACGTAGGCGCCATCCTGCAATTGGCTAAGTAAATCAGCGTTAATAATGCCTACGGTTTCTGCCGTATTAGGCAGAAGGTTGATCAGCACGCGAGTTTGACTCAAAAACGCGCCCAGTTCCTCAGTACCGGCGAAGCTTTCCACGCCAGACCAGGATTTACGCGTACGACTCCAGCAGCGCAGTGGGAATCCCCATGCCTGCAGGCTTTCGGCAACTTTTGCGCCCAATACCCCAGCCCCCATGATCCCGACGGTAAACTCCTCGCGAGTATATTCTGGCAACGGCTGCCATTTCGCCTGATTTTTCAATGCCTGATAATCATCAAAGCGACGAAACCAGTGCAGCACCTGACTGACAGCATATTCCTGCATTTGCAGGCCCATACCCGTATCTTCCAGACGGAAAAGCGGGATCGACGCATCCAACATTTCCGGATGAGCATTGAGTTTACTGAGAATAGAATCGACGCCCGCGCCCAGCGCAAATACGGCTTTTAATTTTCGTCCTGCGAGCATTTCAACCGGCGGATGCCAGACCAGCGCATAGTCAGCATGTGCATTATCACCCGCTTTCCACTCACGTACGTTCGCACCAGGTATTGCCTTTGCCAACGCATTAATCCACCAGGTCGTATCGAATGTTGGGTGATAGAAAATTATATCCATATTGTCTCCTGAACATTGTTGTGCGGAACTTTCTCGCACTTATTATCATCATTTTTCGAGGGAACATCAGAGTAGCAAATTTTAGGATGCTGGCAAAAAAAACAATTCCCGCTTATTTATGCTCCATGTTGCTTGAAGTTTGTGTAAATGCACATTTTTTTCAAAAAGTTGATTGACGGCGGGGCGGTGTTTCCCCTACATTAGCGCCCGTTCCGGTAGCACAGGAACAACAATATGGTGAGGTGTCCGAGTGGCTGAAGGAGCACGCCTGGAAAGTGTGTATACGGCAACGTATCGGGGGTTCGAATCCCCCCCTCACCGCCATATTTTAAGAAGAGCTCGTACGAAAGTACGGGCTTTTTTTTCACATATTGCACATCTGCGGGGGGATGAGAAACCCCGACCGGGGTTCGACTGCTGGCGCAGCCAGCTGGACAGACCGCGAACGGAGTGAGTGGGCTGCCCGAAGGGCGAGCAAAGCGAGTCAATCCCCCC
>NZ_JAOWGZ010000091.1:0-478502 GCF_030332875.1 Citrobacter sp. Cpo045 | reverse complement strand
GCGGGAATAGCTCAGTTGGTAGAGCACGACCTTGCCAAGGTCGGGGTCGCGAGTTCGAGTCTCGTTTCCCGCTCCAAATTCTTACCCCAATAAAAATATCCACAACGAATAATCGCGTTGGGGACGTTTTGTTTCGTCATTGACATACTCTTGTAAACAGACTTATCCACAGGTTCGGGTATTATTCCTGGAATGCAAAAAACTTCGCCGGGTGAATAGTATCATTTTAACTATTTGAAATTATTAATTTAATTATCATTGCAAATTGTTAATGCGATCACTTGACGATTTTTTCCCTCTTGAATATCAATGTGTTTTTATTTTTATACACAAGCTGTGGATGACTTAAGCGTCGCGCGGCAGACCCTTCTCAATGACCCTGACCAAACGTTGTTTCTGCGGTAGCTGCACCTCAACTACGCAGGCATTTCGCTTCTCGATTTGCTGAGCAACCGCCCACTCTATGTGTTCGTCGAGAAGTGGGTGCTCACCTCTGCGACTTTCCAGTGCGCGAAGAATGGCTTCATTCCAGGGAGCATTACCCAACGCAACGGCGATATTTCGCAGCCAGCGCAGGTGGCCAATACGACGAATGGCAGACCCCTCCGTGACTTTTAAAAAACACGCTTCGCTCCAGCTAAACAGCTCTATTAACTCCGGAGCATGAAGCTGCTTGCGCGGGTTGAAGTCATCCTCTGCCGTCAACTGTGAATAGCGGTTCCACGGGCAAATGAGCTGGCAATCATCGCAGCCGTAAATTCGATTCCCCAACAATGGACGAAATTCTTCTGGGATCGCGCCTTCCAGTTCGATAGTGAGATAAGAAATACAGCGGCGCGCATCCACCGTGTAGGGTTCAACAATGGCCCCGGTGGGACAGATGGTCATGCAGGCGACGCATTTCCCACATCCTTCTTCTACTGGTTGGTCGATCGGTAGGGGTAAGTCGATCAGTAATTCCCCGAGGAAGAAAAATGAACCGGCTTCGCGATTGAGGATAAGTGAGTGCTTACCTGTCCAGCCAAGCCCGGCTTTTTCCGCTAACGGACGCTCAAGAATGGGCGCAGAATCGACAAAAGGTCTAAAATTCAGCGAAACGCAGTGCTGTTGAATCATCTCTCCCAGCTTTTTTAAGCGGTTACGTAGCAGCTTATGGTAGTCGCGCCCCAGCGCGTAACGGCTGACGTAACCCAGAGAAGGATTCTTCAACGTGCTGGCGAAGGCCGCATTGGCAGGAAGATAGTTCATACGTACGCTGATGACACGTAGCGTACCGGGCAATAATTCGTGAGGTCGGGCGCGCATCATGCCGTGACGGGCCATCCAGTCCATCTCGCCGTGGTATTGTTTATCCAGCCAGGCCTGCAGTTTGGGTTCCGCTTCGCTGAGGTCGGTATCGGCAATCCCGACCTGCTGAAAGCCAAGCTCCAGCCCCCACTGCTTAATATTTTGCGCTAACTGATTGAGATCGAGGGGCTCTGACATGACGGACCATACAATGAAGAAAAACCCCGCAAGTATACCACACTCCATCTGGCACGCCGATGACATCAGGCGGATGGAGCGAGAGGCGGCAGACAGTTCAGGGCTGACGCTGTACGAACTGATGCAACGGGCGGGAGAGGCGGCGTTTCAGGTCACTCGTGAGGCTTATCCGAACGCCCGGCACTGGCTGGTGCTATGTGGTCATGGCAACAACGGCGGTGATGGTTACGTAGTGGCAAGACTTGCCAAAGCGCTGGGTCTTGAAGTTACGTTGCTGGCGCAGGAAAGTGACAAACCGCTCCCCGAGGAGGCGCAGCAGGCGCGTGATGCCTGGCTTAACGCTGGTGGCGTCATTCACGCGGCGGATATCAATTGGCCAAATAACGTGGACGTCATTATTGATGCGCTGTCAGGCACTGGCTTAAAACATGCGCCGCGTGAGTCTCTCTCGGTATTGATTGAACGTGCCAATTCTCACCCAGCCCCCACCGTGGCGATAGATATTCCCTCCGGCCTGCTAGCGCATACGGGAGCGACGCCGGGCGCGGTCATCAACGCAGCGCATACCATTACCTTTATTGCACTCAAGCCGGGCCTGCTCACCGGTAAAGCGCGCGATGTCACCGGGCGTCTGCATGTTAACGCACTTGGGCTGGACGACTGGCTGGCGGGGCAGAATGCGCCAATACAACGTTTTGATGCTCAACAGCTTGCACACTGGCTAACGCCGCGTCGACCCACCTCGCACAAGGGGTCCCACGGTCGACTGGTGATTATCGGCGGTGATTACGGTACGGCAGGCGCAATACGCATGGCCGGGGAAGCCGCGCTGCGAGCAGGTGCCGGGCTGGTCAAAGTGCTGACGCGCAGTGAAAACATTGCGCCTATTTTGACAGCCAGACCGGAACTGATGGTCGATGCGCTGACGCCGCAGACGCTGGAAGAGAGTCTGGCGTGGGCGGATGTAGTGGTGATAGGCCCCGGGCTTGGTCAGCAGGAGTGGGGCAAAAAAGCGCTGCAAAAAGTGGAGAATTTTCGCAAACCGATGCTCTGGGATGCGGATGCGCTGAACCTGCTGGCAATCAACCCCGATAAACGTCACAATCGCGTGATCACGCCGCATCCAGGTGAAGCCGCGCGACTGCTGGGTTGTTCCATTGCAGAAATTGAAGACGATCGCTTACTTTGTGCACAACGTCTGGTAAAACGGTACGGAGGCGTGGTGGTGCTGAAAGGCGCGGGTACGGTTGTTGCTGCTGAACAGGCGGAGTTGGGTATTATTGATACCGGCAATGCCGGGATGGCCAGCGGCGGAATGGGGGATGTGCTTTCCGGTATTATTGGCGCATTGCTCGGACAGAAGCTTACCCCGTATGATGCAGCATGTGCGGGATGTGTTGCGCACGGAGCGGCGGCGGATGTGCTGGCGGCGCGTTTTGGTACGCGCGGCATGCTGGCGACAGATCTCTTTACCACGCTACAGCGTATTGTTAACCCTGATGTGATTGACGTTTATCATGATGAATCGAGTAATTCCACTACCTGATGAGCAGGCGACTTTAGACCTGGGACTGCGGGTAGCCAAAGCCTGTGACGGCGCGACGGTTATATATTTGTACGGCGACCTGGGGGCGGGTAAAACCACCTTCAGCCGGGGATTTCTGCAGGCGTTAGGTCATAAAGGTAATGTAAAAAGCCCCACCTACACGCTGGTTGAACCCTATTCACTCGATAACTTGATGGTATATCACTTCGATTTATACCGACTTGCGGACCCAGAGGAGCTGGAATTTATGGGGATCCGCGATTATTTTGCCAATGATGCCATCTGCCTGGTGGAATGGCCGCAACAAGGTAAAGGTGTACTGCCAGACCCGGACGTCGAAATACACATTGAATACCAGGCGCAAGGTCGAGAGGCGCGTGTAAGCGCAGTCTCCTCATCAGGTGATTTATTGCTGGCGCGTTTAGCCGATTAACCTTAAGGGTGGCGGGATGATTTATCGCATCAGAAACTGGCTGATGGCAACCCTGGTCCTGCTGTGCGCGCAGGCAGGGGCCGCCAGCCTCTCCGATCTTCAGGTGTCCAATGGCGATCAACAGGCGCGGATTACGCTGAGCTTTATTGGCGATCCTGAATATGCCGTTTCGCAGGACGGGAAACGAACCGTCGCGCTGGATATTAAACAAACCGGAGTGATTCAGGGATTACCGCTGCTGTTTAGCGGCAATAATCTGGTGAAATCTATCCGTTCCGGCACGCCAAAAGATGCGCAGTCTCTGCGCCTGGTGGTGGATTTAACCGAGAACGGTAAAGCCGAAGCAGTAAAACGCCAGAACGGCGGCAATTATACCGTCGTGTTTACCATCAACGCTGATGCGCCACCGCCGCCTCCACCTCCCGTGGTTGCAAAGCGTGTTGAAGCGCCGATTGTTGCCCCACGTCCTGTCGAGCCAGCGCGCAATCCGTTTAAAGCAGAAAACGATCGCACTACGGCTGTGACTAACAGCAATACCTCCACGCGCCCTGCGGCGCGCGCCAGCACCAGCAACGGCGATAAGGTGGTGATTGCCATTGATGCCGGACACGGTGGACAGGATCCTGGCGCTATTGGTCCTGGCGGCACGCGTGAGAAAAACGTCACGATTGCCGTGGCGCGCAAGCTGCGCAGTTTGCTCAATGATGACCCGATGTTTAAAGGTGTACTCACCCGTGATGGTGATTACTTTATCTCGGTGATGGGGCGTTCAGACGTCGCGCGTAAACAAAACGCCAATTTCCTGGTTTCTATTCACGCGGATGCCGCACCAAACCGTGATGCCACAGGTGCTTCCGTTTGGGTGCTGTCAAACCGTCGGGCGAACAGTGAGATGGCCGGCTGGCTGGAACAGCACGAGAAGCAATCGGAGCTGTTGGGCGGCGCGGGCGATGTGCTGGCAAACAGCCAGTCCGATCCTTACCTCAGCCAGGCCGTACTGGATCTGCAGTTCGGTCATTCGCAGCGCGTCGGGTATGATGTGGCGACCAGCATGATCGGCCAGTTAGAACGTATTGGTTCGATGCATAAGCGTCGTCCAGAACACGCCAGTCTTGGCGTACTGCGTTCGCCTGATATCCCGTCAGTGCTGGTTGAAACTGGCTTTATCAGTAACAACAGCGAAGAACGTCTGTTGGCGAGCGATGATTACCAGCAGCAACTGGCTGAGGCGATTTACAAAGGATTGCGTAACTATTTCCAGGCGCACCCGATGCAAACCGGGCCGCAGGGCGCACCGGCGCAAACCGCCAGCGCCATATCGCCGGGTAACACGTTAACAAATTAAGGATTAGCCATGCCGATTCAGGTTCTACCGCCACAGCTGGCGAACCAGATTGCCGCAGGCGAGGTGGTAGAACGGCCTGCGTCAGTGGTGAAAGAGCTGGTGGAAAACAGCATCGATGCCGGTGCGACGCGCATTGATATCGATATTGAACGCGGCGGCGCGAAGCTTATCCGTATTCGTGACAACGGCTGCGGGATTAAAAAAGACGAGCTGGCGTTGGCGTTGGCGCGTCATGCCACCAGTAAAATAGCCTCGCTTGACGATCTTGAAGCCATCGTGAGCCTCGGATTTCGCGGCGAAGCGCTGGCCAGTATCAGCTCCGTGTCTCGCTTAACCCTTACATCGCGTACGCAAGAACAACCCGAAGCATGGCAGGCGTATGCCGAAGGGCGTGACATGGATGTCACAGTTAAACCCGCTGCGCATCCGGTGGGAACCACGCTGGAGGTGCTAGATCTGTTCTACAACACCCCGGCGCGGCGCAAATTTATGCGCACCGAGAAAACCGAATTTAATCATATCGACGAGATTATTCGCCGCATTGCGCTGGCGCGTTTTGATGTGACGATAAATTTGTCGCACAACGGCAAAGTGGTGCGTCAGTACCGGGCAGTGGCCGCGGATGGGCAGAAAGAGCGCCGACTGGGCGCGATTTGCGGCACGCCGTTTCTGGAGCATGCGCTGGCGATCGAATGGCAGCATGGCGATTTAACATTGCGCGGCTGGGTGGCCGATCCTAACCACACAACGGCAGCACTGGCAGAAATCCAGTACTGCTACGTGAATGGTCGGATGATGCGCGACCGGCTGATCAACCATGCTATCCGCCAGGCCTGTGAAGATAAGCTGGGAGCCGATCAACAGCCCGCTTTTGTGTTGTATCTGGAAATCGATCCGCATCAAGTGGATGTCAACGTACACCCAGCTAAACATGAGGTCCGTTTCCATCAATCCCGGCTGGTGCACGATTTTATTTACCAGGGCGTGTTGAGTGTCCTGCAACAGCAGCTTGAAACGCCGCTGCCGTTGGCTGATGACGACGAACCCGCCCCAAGGCACATTCCGGAAAACCGCGTTGCTGCTGGACGCAACCATTTTGCCGAGCCGGCTCCCGCGCGTGAACCTGCGACACCGCGGTACTCAGCATCCGCTGGCACTGGAAGTGGCAATAGTGGTGGCAGTAGTGGTGGCGGTGGCCGTCAGGCGGGAGCCAGTTGGCCTCATGCTCAACCCGGATACCAAAAGCAGCAGGGCGAAATTTATCAGCAACTGATGCAGACGCCGGCTCCAACGCGTAAAACGCCGGTCTCTGAAACGCCATCGACGCCTCTGACTGGCAGCAGTCAGGGCTTTGGCCGGGTGCTAACGATTGTTGGTGCAGACTGCGCGTTACTCGAGTGCGATGGCCATATTCGGTTGTTGGCATTACCGGTGGCTGAGCGTTGGTTGCGTCAGGCGCAGTTAACGCCGGGTCAGGGAGCGGTTTGTGCTCAACCGTTACTGATCCCTTTACGTCTAAAAGTGACCGCCGATGAAAAAGCGGCACTGCAAAAAGGACAGAGCCAACTGGCTGAGTTGGGCATTGAATTTCAGCTGGATGCGCAGCATGTGACCATCCGGGCGGTGCCTTTACCCTTACGCCAACAAAATTTACAAATCTTGATTCCTGAACTGATAGGCTACCTGGCGCAGCAATCCGTATTCGAGCCGGGCAATATTGCACAGTGGATCGCACGTAACCTGATGAGCGAGCATCCACAGTGGAGCATGGCACAGGCGATTACGCTATTAGCGGATGTTGAGCGGCTCTGCCCACAACTCGTGAAGGCACCGCCGGGTGGTCTGTTACAACCTGTTGATTTACATTCGGTAATGAATGCCCTGAAACATGAGTGATACCCGTAAGGCGAGCCTGCCAAAGGCGATTTTTTTGATGGGGCCAACGGCCTCCGGTAAAACGGCATTAGCAATTGAATTGCGTAAAGTTTTGCCCATAGAGTTGATAAGCGTTGATTCCGCCCTTATTTACAAGGGGATGGATATCGGTACAGCTAAGCCTGATGCAGCTGAATTACAGGCCGCACCGCACCGATTGCTGGATATCCGCGATCCATCGCAGGCGTACTCCGCTGCGGATTTTCGTCGCGATGCGTTAGCCGAGATGGCCGACATCACCGCCGCGGGGCGTATCCCGTTGTTGGTGGGCGGCACAATGTTATATTTCAAAGCCTTGCTTGAAGGACTGTCGCCGTTACCGTCGGCGGACCCGGAAGTCAGGGCCAGAATTGAGCAGCAGGCGGCAGAGCAGGGTTGGGACGCGTTACACCGACAGCTTCAGGACATCGATCCCGTGGCAGCGGCGCGTATTCATCCAAATGATCCGCAAAGACTTTCCCGGGCACTGGAAGTTTTTTTCATTTCGGGTAAAACTTTAACGGAGCTGACGCAAACGTCAGGAGATGCTTTGCCGTATCAGGTGCATCAGTTTGCAATCGCCCCGGCGAGCCGTGAACTGCTCCATCAGCGAATTGAGCAGCGTTTTCATCAGATGTTAGCTTCAGGTTTTGAAGCAGAAGTCCGGGCGCTTTTTGCCCGTGGAGATTTGCATACGGATTTGCCTTCCATTCGTTGTGTAGGGTATCGCCAGATGTGGTCATACATTGAAGGCGAAATTTCATACGATGAAATGGTTTATAGAGGTGTTTGCGCCACGAGGCAGTTGGCGAAGCGACAGGTAACCTGGTTGCGTGGTTGGGAAGGGGTGCACTGGCTTGACAGTGAAAAGCCTGACCAGGCGCGAAACGAAGTATTACAGGTTGTTGGTGCTATCGCGAACTGAATGTGTACAATTGAAACGTATCGTGCGCAATTTTTCAGAATCGAAAGGTTCAAAGTACAAATAAGCATATAAGGAAAAGAGAGAATGGCTAAGGGGCAATCTTTACAAGATCCGTTCCTGAACGCACTGCGTCGGGAACGTGTTCCAGTTTCTATTTATTTGGTGAATGGTATTAAGCTGCAAGGTCAAATCGAGTCTTTTGATCAGTTCGTGATCCTGTTGAAAAACACGGTCAGCCAGATGGTTTATAAGCACGCGATTTCTACTGTTGTCCCGTCTCGTCCGGTTTCTCATCACAGCAATAATGCCACCGGCGGCACAGGCAGCAACTACCATCACGGTAGCAACGCGCAAGGTTCATCTGCGCAACAGGACAGCGAAGAAACCGAATAAGGTTATTAGCTGTTTTACATACGGGGAGCCAGCGATCCTGTGTTCCCCGTTGATTTATATTAAGGGGTTGACGCTTGTTTGACCGTTATGATGCCGGTGAGCAGGCGGTACTGGTACACATCTATTTTTCGCAAGACAAAGATATGGAAGACCTCCAGGAGTTTGAATCTCTGGTTTCTTCCGCCGGTGTCGAAGCAATGCAGGTGATTACCGGGAGCCGTAAAGCACCGCACCCGAAGTATTTTGTTGGTGAAGGTAAGGCAATCGAAATTGCCGAAGCCGTAAAAGCGACTGGCGCTGCGGTGGTGATTTTTGATCATGCTCTAAGCCCTGCCCAGGAACGTAACCTGGAACAGTTGTGCCAGTGTCTTGTTATCGACAGGACTGGTCTCATTTTAGATATTTTTGCCCAGCGTGCGCGAACCCATGAGGGTAAGTTGCAGGTTGAGCTGGCGCAGTTGCGCCATATGGCTACGCGTCTGGTCCGTGGCTGGACTCACCTTGAACGGCAAAAGGGCGGGATTGGTTTGCGCGGCCCGGGTGAAACCCAGCTCGAAACCGACCGTCGTTTGCTGCGTAATCGCATTTTGCAGATACAGTCGCGCCTGGAAAAAGTTGAAAAGCAACGTGAGCAGGGGCGACAGTCGCGCAAGAAAGCGGATGTCCCAACCGTATCACTGGTGGGATATACCAACGCCGGAAAATCCACCCTGTTCAACCAGATCACCGAAGCCCAGGTCTACGCAGCGGATCAGCTGTTTGCGACCCTGGACCCGACGCTACGCAGAATAGACGTGGCGGACGTGGGTGAGACCGTGCTGGCGGATACCGTTGGGTTTATCCGTCATTTGCCGCACGACCTGGTGGCGGCGTTTAAGGCCACCTTGCAGGAAACACGTCAGGCGACATTGCTGCTGCACGTTATTGATGCAGCAGATTTTCGTGTGCAGGAAAACATTGAGGCCGTCGATACGGTGCTCGAAGAGATCGATGCGCATGAGATCCCGACCCTGCTGGTGATGAATAAAATCGATATGTTGGATGACTTTGAGCCGCGTATCGACAGAGATGAAGAGAATAAACCCATTCGCGTTTGGGTATCAGCGCAAACGGGGATTGGTATACCACAACTTTTTCAGGCTTTGACTGAGCGACTTTCCGGTGAGGTGGCGCAGCATACGTTGCGTTTGCCGCCGCAGGAAGGGCGTTTGAGAAGCCGGTTTTATCAACTTCAGGCAATAGAAAAAGAGTGGATGGAGGAGGACGGCAGCGTAGGTCTGCAGGTTCGTATGCCGATCGTAGACTGGCGTCGCCTCTGTAAACAAGAACCGGCACTGGAAGACTATGTTGTCTGATCTGACGGATATGGCCTGAAGATTTTTTCGCCTCTATACCTTGTGGATTTTGTGCGGCAGGAAGGCGGCAAGTCCTGAAATCTCCAGGAGCATAGTCAACTATGTGACTGGCGTTGAGGGACGCAGCCAACGCAACGGCAGCGCAAAAGACGCAGGTATAGCATCGCATAACAAATATGGAGCACAAAAATGGCGTGGAATCAGCCCGGTAATAACGGACAAGACCGCGACCCCTGGGGAAGCAGCAAACCTGGCGGCAACCCTGAGGGAAATGGAAACAAAGGTGGTCGCGAGCAGGGACCTCCCGATCTGGACGATATCTTCCGCAAACTGAGTAAAAAGCTTGGTGGTCTGGGTGGCGGTAAAGGTACTGGCTCTGGCGGCGGTAGTTCATCGCAAGGCCCGCGTCCGCAACTGGGCGGTCGAGTCTTTACTATCGCAGCGGCCGCTATCGTCATTATCTGGGCGGCCAGCGGTTTCTATACCATTAAAGAAGCGGAACGCGGCGTGGTGACACGCTTCGGTAAATTCAGCCATTTGGTTGAACCGGGTCTGAACTGGAAACCGACCTTTGTCGACGAAGTGACACCGGTCAACGTTGAAGCCGTGCGTGAACTTGCCGCATCCGGCGTCATGCTGACCTCTGACGAAAACGTCGTGCGCGTCGAAATGAACGTACAGTACCGCGTGACCGATCCGCAGCGTTACCTGTTTAGCGTAACCAGCGCGGATGACAGTCTGCGTCAGGCTACCGACAGTGCCCTGCGTGGGGTTATCGGTAAATACACCATGGACCGTATCCTGACCGAAGGTCGTACCGTTATTCGTAGCGATACCCAACGTGAACTGGAAGAAACGATCCGTCCGTACAACATGGGTATCACCCTGCTGGACGTCAACTTCCAGGCTGCACGTCCGCCGGAAGAAGTAAAAGCCGCGTTTGACGATGCTATCGCAGCACGTGAAAACGAACAGCAGTACATCCGTGAAGCGGAAGCTTACACCAACGAAGTTCAGCCGCGTGCAAACGGTCAGGCGCAGCGTATTCTGGAAGAAGCGCGTGCGTATAAGACTCAGACAATCCTGGAAGCACAGGGTGAAGTGGCTCGCTTCGCAAAAATTCTGCCGGAATATAAAGCCGCACCGCAAATTACCCGCGAGCGTCTGTATATCGAAACCATGGAAAAAGTGTTGAGCAATACCCGCAAAGTCCTGGTTAACGATAAAGGCAGCAATTTGATGGTTCTGCCGCTGGATCAAATGCTGAAAGGTGGTAGTGCGCCAGCAGCAAAGACTGACAGCAGTTCAAACCTGCTGCGTCTGCCGCCAGCAACGACTTCCAGCACTGGAGCAAGCAACACATCGTCCACCAGTCAGGGCGATATTATGGACCAACGCCGCGCGAATGCGCAGCGTAACGACTACCAGCGTCAGGGGGAATAACGATGCGTAAGTCAGTTATTGCGATTATCATCATCGTTCTGGTAGTTCTGTTCATGTCTGTCTTTGTGGTCAAAGAAGGCGAGCGCGGTATTACTCTGCGCTTTGGTAAAGTTCTGCGTGACGATGAAAACAAGCCGCTGGTCGTTGCACCAGGCCTGCACTTCAAGATTCCGTTTATTGAATCTGTGAAGATGCTGGATGCGCGTATTCAGACCATGGACAACCAGGCCGATCGCTTTGTTACCAAAGAGAAGAAAGACCTGATCGTTGACTCCTACATCAAGTGGCGCATCAGTGACTTTAGCCGTTACTACCTGGCAACGGGCGGTGGCGATGTTTCTCAGGCGGAAGTCCTGCTGAAACGTAAATTCTCTGACCGTCTGCGTTCTGAAATTGGTCGTCTGGACGTGAAGGACATCGTTACCGATTCCCGCGGTCGTCTGACCCTGGAAGTTCGTGACGCGCTGAACTCCGGTTCTGCTGGCACAGAAGATGAAGTGGCGACTCCGGCAGCAGATAGCGCGATTGCCGAAGCGGCTGAACGTGTTCAGGCTGAAACGAACGGTAAAGTACCGGTCATCAACCCGAACAGTATGGCGGCATTGGGCATCGAAGTAGTTGACGTGCGTATTAAGCAAATCAACCTGCCTGCTGAAGTGTCCGAGGCTATCTACAACCGTATGCGCGCTGAGCGTGAAGCGGTAGCGCGTCGCCATCGTTCACAAGGCCAGGAAGAGGCGGAAAAACTGCGTGCAACGGCTGACTATGAAGTCACTAAAACGCTGGCAGAATCTGAGCGTCAGGGCCGTATTATGCGCGGTGAAGGCGATGCAGAAGCCGCTAAGCTGTTTGCCGATGCGTTCAGTCAGGATCCGGACTTCTACGCCTTCATCCGTAGCCTGCGTGCTTACGAGAAGAGCTTTGAAGGGAATCAGGACGTAATGGTCATGAGCCCGGACAGCGATTTCTTCCGCTACATGAAGACACCAAATACCGCGACACGCTAATCGCGTTCCAGCGGTTTTAAAGCAGCAAAACCACCGGCATCTCCAGGGATGCGGTGGTTTTCTTTTTATATAAGGGCGATGGATGAATTCAACAATTTTGCTGGCGCTCGCGCTGGTTTTGGTGCTGGAAGGGCTGGGTCCGATGCTTTATCCCAGCGCATGGAAGAAAATGATCTCTGCAATGGTGCAACTTCCCGAAAATATTTTGCGTCGTTTTGGTGGAGGTCTTGTGGTTGCGGGCGTTGTGGTCTACTACATGTTGAGGAAAACGATTGGCTGAACAATAAGTAGACTAATTTGCGGATTTTCGCATGCAAAAAGTGCTGTATATCTGAAAAAGCGGTGGTAGAATCCATTTTTAAGCAAACGGTGATTTTGAAAAATGGGTAACAACGTCGTCGTACTGGGCACCCAATGGGGTGACGAAGGTAAAGGGAAGATCGTCGATCTTCTGACTGAACGGGCTAAATATGTTGTGCGCTACCAGGGTGGTCAC
Source organism: Citrobacter sp. Cpo045 (assembly GCF_030332875.1). Classification (NCBI taxonomy): domain Bacteria; kingdom Pseudomonadati; phylum Pseudomonadota; class Gammaproteobacteria; order Enterobacterales; family Enterobacteriaceae; genus Citrobacter; species Citrobacter sp. Cpo045. The sequence continues at coordinate 466,160 of NZ_JAOWGZ010000091.1, read as the reverse complement.
AACGCAGGCCATACTCTCGTAATCAACGGTGAAAAAACCGTCCTCCATCTTATTCCATCAGGCATTCTTCGCGAAAACGTAATCAGCATCATCGGTAACGGTGTTGTTCTGTCTCCGTCCGCGCTGATGAAAGAAATGAAAGGACTGGAAGATCGTGGTATCCCGGTTCGCGAGCGCCTGCTGCTGTCTGAAGCTTGTCCGCTGATCCTTGATTATCACGTTGCGTTGGATAACGCTCGTGAGAAAGCGCGTGGCGAGAAAGCGATCGGTACTACCGGTCGTGGTATCGGTCCGGCTTATGAAGACAAAGTAGCTCGTCGCGGTCTGCGTGTTGGCGATCTGTTTGATAAAGCAACTTTCGCTGAAAAACTGAAAGAAGTGATGGAATATCACAACTTCCAGCTGGTGAATTTCTATAAAGTTGAAGCAGTTGACTACCAGAAAGTGCTGGATGATGTGATGGCTATCGCCGACATCCTGACCTCAATGGTTGTTGATGTTTCCGATCTGCTGGACCAGGCGCGTAAGCGTGGCGATTTCGTCATGTTTGAAGGTGCGCAGGGTACGCTGCTGGATATCGACCACGGTACCTATCCGTACGTAACGTCCTCCAACACCACCGCAGGTGGCGTGGCAACCGGCTCCGGCCTGGGCCCACGTTATGTGGACTACGTTCTGGGTATCATCAAAGCTTACTCTACTCGTGTAGGTGCGGGTCCGTTCCCGACAGAGTTGTTTGATGACGTTGGCGAGTTCCTGTGCAAACAAGGTAACGAGTATGGCGCGACCACCGGTCGCCGTCGTCGTACCGGTTGGCTGGATTCCGTTGCTGTACGCCGTGCAGTACAGATTAACTCCCTGTCTGGCTTCTGCCTGACCAAACTGGACGTACTGGACGGTTTGAAAGAGGTGAAAATCTGTGTTGCTTACCGTATGCCGGATGGCCGCGAAGTAACGACTACTCCGCTGGCAGCTGACGACTGGAAAGGTATCGAGCCGATTTACGAAACCATGCCGGGTTGGTCTGAATCCACCTTCGGCGTGAAGGAACGTAGCGGTCTGCCGCAGGCAGCGCTGAACTACATCAAGCGTATTGAAGAACTGACCGGTGTGCCGATTGATATTATCTCAACTGGCCCAGACCGTACTGAAACCATGATCCTGCGCGACCCGTTCGACGCATAATTCTGGTTATAGCGTAGCGTCAAACGGCGCTGCGCTTGCACTAATTTAGGCCGGATAAGGTGCTTTGCATCAGAATCCGGCTTAAAATCACGTAAGTTCCTCGCTTTTTTCCTTCCCGAACTGAAATAAATTAGCGACCTGGCTGGTGGCTGGTTTATCATCAATGTAATTAATACTACCAGGTTTATCCGTTTTATCCCTTTTCCTGAGGTTGATGTGCAGTTAACAAGTTTCACCGATTACGGATTACGTGCGCTAATCTACATGGCGTCACTTCCCGAAGGACGTATGACCAGTATTTCTGAGGTGACAGAAGTCTACGGCGTGTCCCGTAATCATATGGTCAAAATAATCAATCAACTTAGCCGGGCGGGCTTTGTTACTGCTATTCGAGGAAAAAATGGCGGTATCCGCCTGGGTAAACCCGCTAAGGATATTGGTATTGGTGATGTGGTTCGCGAGCTGGAACCCTTATCGTTGGTCAACTGTAGCAGCGAGTTTTGCCACATCACCCCGGCCTGTCGACTCAAACAGGCGCTTTCTAAAGCAGTGCAAAGTTTTCTCACGGAACTGGACAACTACACACTTGCTGATTTGGTTGAAAAGAATCAACCGCTTTATAAATTATTGCTGGTGGAGTAACGACTCCCGCCAGCAGCGATGATGACGGAGGAACCGACATGTCACAAGATCCTTTCCAGGAACGCGAAGCAGAAAAATACGCGAATCCTATCCCGAGCCGGGAATTTATCCTCGAACATTTAACTAAACGTGAAAAGCCGGCCAACCGCGATGAGCTGGCCGCTGAACTCAATATTGAAGGTGAAGAGCAGCAAGAAGCGCTGCGTCGTCGCCTGCGCGCGATGGAGCGTGACGGACAACTGGTCTTCACCCGTCGTCAATGCTATGCGCTGCCGGAGCGTCTCGACCTGCTGAAAGGTACCGTTATTGGCCACCGTGATGGCTACGGCTTTCTGCGCGTTGAAGGCCGCAAAGATGACCTGTATCTGTCCAGCGAGCAAATGAAAACCTGCATTCATGGCGATCAGGTGCTGGCGCAGCCGTTGGGCGCGGACCGTAAAGGTCGCCGCGAAGCGCGTATTGTGCGCGTACTGGTGCCGAAAACCAGCCAGATTGTCGGCCGCTACTTCACCGACGCTGGTGTTGGATTTGTCGTCCCAGACGACAGCCGCCTGAGCTTCGATATTCTGATCCCGCCGGAAGAGGTAATGGGCGCTCGTATGGGCTTTGTGGTTGTCGTTGAACTGACCCAGCGTCCAACTCGCCGCACTAAAGCGGTGGGTAAAATTGTTGAAGTGCTGGGTGACAACATGGGAACCAGCATGGCCGTGGATATGGCCCTGCGTACTCATGAAATCCCATATATCTGGCCGCAGGCGGTTGAGAAACAGGTCGCCGGGCTGAAAGAAGAAGTGCCGGAAGAGGCGAAAGTAGGACGTGTCGATCTGCGCTCCCTGCCGCTGGTGACTATCGATGGCGAAGATGCGCGCGACTTCGACGATGCGGTTTATTGCGAGAAGAAACGCGGCGGTGGTTGGCGTTTATGGGTGGCGATTGCTGACGTAAGCTATTACGTTCGCCCGCCGACTCCGCTGGACCAGGAAGCGCGTAGCCGTGGCACATCCGTTTACTTCCCGTCGCAGGTAGTTCCGATGCTGCCGGAAGTGCTGTCTAACGGATTGTGTTCACTCAACCCGCAGGTGGACCGGTTGTGTATGGTCTGTGAAATGACCATTTCGTCGAAAGGCCGCTTAACTGGCTTTAAATTCTACGAAGCGGTCATGAGCTCCCATGCGCGTCTGACCTACACCAAGGTCTGGCATATGCTGCAAGGCGACCAGGAGCTGCGTGAGCAGTACGCACCGCTGGTTAAACACATTGAAGAGCTGCATAACCTCTACAAAGTGCTGGATAAGGCCCGTGAAGAGCGTGGCGGTATCTCGTTTGAAAGTGAAGAGGCGAAGTTTATCTTCAATGCTGAACGCCGTATTGAGCGTATCGAGCAGACGCAGCGTAACGACGCGCACAAGCTGATTGAAGAGTGCATGATCATGGCGAACATCTCCGCGGCACGATTCGTTGAGAAAGCCAAAGAGCCAGCGCTGTTCCGTATTCACGATAAGCCGACGACCGAAGCGATTAACTCGTTCCGTTCCGTCCTGTCAGAGCTGGGGCTGGAGCTGCCTGGTGGCAACAAACCTGAGCCGCGTGATTACGCTGAACTGCTGGAGTCGATTGCTGACCGTCCTGACGCAGAAATGCTGCAAACCATGCTGCTGCGTTCGATGAAGCAGGCGATTTACGATCCGGAAAACCGTGGTCACTTTGGCCTGGCGCTGCAATCTTATGCACACTTTACTTCACCGATCCGTCGTTACCCGGATCTCTCCTTGCACCGGGCGATTAAGTATCTGCTGGCGCAGGAGCAGGGCCATAAGGGCAACACCACGGAAACCGGTGGCTACCATTATTCGATGGAAGAGATGCTGCAACTGGGTCAGCACTGTTCGATGGCCGAGCGCCGTGCTGATGAAGCCACGCGTGATGTCTCTGACTGGCTGAAGTGCGACTTCATGCTGGACCAGGTGGGTAATGTCTTCAAAGGCGTGATTGCCAGCGTGACCGGATTTGGTTTCTTTGTCCGTCTTGATGAACTGTTTATCGACGGTCTGGTGCATGTCTCCTCTCTGGATAACGACTACTATCGTTTCGACCAGGTTGGGCAGCGCCTGACGGGGGAATCCAGCGGCCAGATGTATCGCCTGGGCGATCGCGTGGAAGTTCGCGTGGAAGCAGTCAACATGGACGAGCGTAAGATCGACTTCAGCTTGATCTCCAGCGAACGTGCGCCGCGTAATGAAGGTAAAACCGCGCGCGAAAAAGCCAAAAAAGGCGATGCGGGTAAAAATACCGGTAAACGTCGTCAGATGGGCAAAAAGGTGAATTTCGAGCCGGACAGCGCTTTCCGCGGCGAGAAGAAAGGCAGAGCCAAACCTCAGGCGGATAAGAATGCGGCTGAGAAGAAAGGCGATAAAAAAGCGAAAAAGCCCTCGGCAAAAACGCTTAAAATTGCTGCCGCCACTAAAGCTAAACGTGCGGCGAAAAAGAAAGTCGCACAATAACAGCCATAGACTGTAAGTCGGGCAACCTTTGCGTTGCCCGGCGTTACGCATAAACTATTAACGAGTACATTCATGAGTGAAATGATTTACGGCATCCATGCGGTGCAGGCCCTGCTGGAACGTGCGCCTGAGCGCTTCCAGGACGTCTTTATTCTCAAAGGTCGTGAAGATAAACGCCTGCTGCCGCTGATCCACGCACTGGAAGCACAGGGTGTTGTCATTCAACTGGCTAACCGTCAGTTTCTGGATGAGAAAAGCGAGGGTGCGGTACATCAGGGGATTATTGCTCGCGTGAAGCCGGGCCGTCAGTATCAGGAAAACGATCTGCCGGATCTGATTGCTACGCTCGATCAGCCGTTCTTTTTGATCCTCGATGGCGTCACCGATCCGCATAACCTGGGCGCATGCCTGCGTAGCGCCGATGCCGCTGGCGTACATGCTGTAATCGTACCGAAGGATCGTTCCGCACAGTTGAATGCGACGGCGAAGAAAGTGGCCTGTGGTGCGGCAGAAAGCGTACCGCTGATCCGCGTCACCAACCTGGCGCGCACCATGCGTATGCTGCAGGAAGAGAATATCTGGATCGTCGGAACCGCAGGTGAAGCCGACCATACTCTCTATCAGAGCAAAATGACCGGTCGTCTGGCGCTGGTGATGGGCGCAGAGGGTGAAGGTATGCGCCGTCTGACTCGCGAACACTGTGACGAACTGATCAGCATCCCGATGGCAGGGAGCGTTTCGTCATTGAACGTTTCAGTTGCGACGGGTATCTGCCTGTTTGAAGCCGTCCGCCAGCGCGGCTAATTCATTCTCTATGTCTCTTAAGCCATCCCTCGGGATGGCTTTTTTGTGACCTGAATCCCAGGCACTCTCTTGTCTGGCTGACCATACTTAAAGCGACGGCCATTGAAGGAGGGAGACACAATGCACTGGCAAACGCATACCGTTTTTAACCAACCTGTACCGCTCAATAACAGTAACTTATATTTGTCCGATGGCGCGCTGTGCGAAGCGGTTATCCGCGAAGGCGCTGGTTGGGACAGCGATCTTCTCGCCAGTATTGGTCAGCAGCTAGGGACTGCCGAGTCGCTCGAACTGGGCCGTCTGGCCAATGCTTTTCCACCTGAACTGTTGCGCTACGACCCGCAGGGGCAGCGGCTGGATGATGTGCGTTTTCATCCTGCCTGGCATTTGCTGATGCAGGGATTATGCGCCAACCGCGTACATAATCTGGCCTGGGAAGAAGATGCGAGGCAGGGAACATTTGTTGCCCGGGCGGCCCGTTTCATGCTGCATGCGCAGGTGGAGGCTGGCACGTTGTGTCCGGTGACCATGACTTTTGCCGCCACGCCGCTGTTACTTCAGATGTTACCCGCCCCCTTTCACGACTGGCTTACGCCGCTGCTAAGCGACCGTTATGACTCGCATTTACTGCCAGGTGGGCAAAAGCGTGGGCTGCTTATCGGCATGGGCATGACTGAGAAACAGGGTGGTTCAGATGTGCTGAGCAATACCACTCAGGCAGAACGTCTTGCTGACGGCTCGTATCGGCTGGTGGGACATAAGTGGTTTTTCTCCGTGCCGCAAAGCGATGCCCATTTAGTGCTGGCCCAGGCTAAGGGGGGATTATCCTGCTTTTTTGTGCCGCGATTTTTACCTGACGGGCAGCGTAATGCTATCCGTCTTGAGAGATTGAAAGATAAGTTAGGCAACCGCTCCAACGCCAGCTGCGAGGTTGAATTCCACGATGCGATTGGCTGGCTATTGGGTGACGAAGGGGAAGGTATACGCCATATCCTGAAAATGGGGGGGATGACGCGTTTTGACTGTGCGCTCGGTAGTCACGGTATGATGCGGCGTGCTTTTTCCGTCGCGATTTACCATGCGCACCAGCGGCAGGTCTTTGGCAAGCCATTGATTGAACAGCCGATGATGCGTCAAGTGTTAGGTCGGATGGCGCTACAACTGGAAGGTCAAACGGCGTTACTGTTTCGACTGGCGCGGGCCTGGGACCGTCGTGCTGATGCTAAAGAAGCGCTGTGGGCCAGGTTGTTCACGCCAGCGGCGAAATTCTCCGTTTGCAAAAGCGGTATGCCATTTGTGGCAGAGGCGATGGAAGTGCTGGGTGGGATTGGCTATTGCGAGGAGAGCGAGCTGCCGCGTTTGTATCGTGAAATGCCGGTAAACAGTATCTGGGAAGGCTCTGGCAACATTATGTGCCTTGATGTGTTGCGAGTACTGACCAAACAACCCGGCATATACGAGATGCTCAGTGAAGCCTTTGCGGAAGTCAAAGGGCAAGACCGACATTACGATCGAATGGTACGTCAGCTCCAGCAGCGTTTACGTAAACCCAGCGAGGCATTGGGGCGGGAGATTACGCAGCAGCTTTTCCTGCTCGGTTGCGGGGCGCAGATGTTGCGCTATGCCTCTCCACCTGTGGCGCAGGCCTGGTGCCAAATGATGCTTGATACGCGGGGGGGACTACGATTGTCTGAGCAGGTGCTGAACGATTTGCTTCTGCGGGCAACGGGGGGATTACGGTAATAATATGCCTGATGGCGACGCTTTCGCGTCTTATCATGTCTACAGTTCACTGTAGCTCAGATAAGTTTACGCCATCCGGCAATGTGTTAAGCATAGAGTATGGCCTGTACGCGCCAGTTGTCGGGCTGCTGATCTTCGTACATTTGAATGATCCGATACCATGAGGCACCTTGTTCATCCGCTTTTAACGCGACTATACGTTCTACATCCTGCGGATTTCCTGCAATGTTACTGACAGATATCTGGCCAATTTCATTCAGGCCCGTAACACAGTCAGCACTGGCGAACTCGGCAGACTGCGCCGTAGTATCTACCAGTCCGGCAGAAAGCAGCAGTGAGGATAAGGCAAGTGATTGTTTCATCGTCAGCTCCATTATTCGTACCCCTACACACGGCAGGGCATTCCATCGCGATAATAAACCTCAAGCTTCCTGCTGTTGGTTTATTGTGCACAGGTAAACGCATAGGGGCGCAAAGCAATGTAAAGCTGACTAAATTTCAACCCAATGTTATTTACGATACAAAATAGCCTGTGAATACCATTGGCCTGTCACGATGGTTTCATCCACTAATAAAACCACGTAGTAATCAGCTTTAGCCGCGGCGGCTTTGGCACGGATCTCTGCCAGCGCATCATCCGGAGAGCCTCTTACCAGTGCGCTAACCGTCCCTAATCGCTGTAACCCATTACTCTGGTCACGGCGGATCTCCTGCGGGTGGTCGGCAACGGGCGGTGCGGGTTGCGGCGTTCCCTGTAGCACGCTACAGGCGCTTAAAAACATAACCAACAACAAAGAGGCAAACCGACGCATAACTCTATCTCGTTTCCTGATAGCCATAGTGTAGTGCCTTATTAATTTCCCTTTAGGGGAATGTTCCCGAATTGTTATCTCTCACGCGATTTTCGAATGAAAATGTTGCGAAAGCGTAACCCAGTTCTCAACATTATGAATCATTGCCGAACACATTCGCTTGCGTTAAGTATTGCTGCATGGCATACCAGAAAGAAAGAGGCGACAAATGATCGAAATTGAAACACGACAGTTGGCGGGTATCCCTGTCCTGCACGCCGTTCCGGCTGGCAAACGCGAATGTTCACTCCCTTGTATTATCTTCTATCACGGGTTTACATCTTCAAGTCTGGTTTACAGCTATTTTGCCGTTGCGCTGGCTCAGGCCGGGTTCCGCGTCGTCATGCCAGATGCGCCCGACCATGGCGCTCGCTTCAAAAGCGATGCCAAGGTGCGAATGCACCGCTTCTGGCATATTTTGCAGCAAAGTATGCAGGAGTTTACGACGTTACGTGCGGCGCTGGTGGCGGAAAATTGGCTTTCAGATGAGCGGCTTGCCGTCGGTGGGGCGTCGATGGGGGGAATGACAGCATTGGGCATAATGGCGCGCCATCCCGAGGTTAAATGTGTAGCCAGCCTGATGGGTTCAGGCTATTTTACCCGGCTTGCGCAGACGCTTTTTCCCCCTTTACTGGTTCAGACCCCAGAGCAGCAGGCGGAATTTGATGCCGTTATCGCCCCGCTTGCCGAATGGGATGTTACGCATCAGTTACCACGCCTCGCTGACAGGCCGTTGCTGCTGTGGCATGGACAGGATGATGATGTTGTACCCGCTGTTGAAACCTTCCGCTTACAGCAAGCGCTGATTCAGGCAGGTTTGGACAACAATCTGATCTGCCTGTGGGAAGCGGGCGTACGACATCGCATCACGCCAGAAGCGTTGGCCGCAACAGTGACGTTTTTCCGCCAGCACCTTTAAACGCGCATAATGCTCACGCCCTGGGCTTCAAGCTGTTGCAGAATCTCTGGGTTTGCATTTTTGCCAGTAATCAGCATGTCGATTTGGTCGGCGCGGCTGAACAGCATCCCCGCGCGTTCACCGACCTTACTGCTATCGACCAACACCACCAGTTTGCCCACCACGTTAAGCATCTTCTGCTCCGCCATCGCGGTCAGCATATCGGTTTTATACAGTCCGTCCGCGGTCAACCCTTTGCCACTGGTGAACATCCAGTGCCCGGCATACAGGCTATTTTCACTGCCTTGCGGGCTAAGCGTGATGGATTGGCTTTTGTTATATTGCCCTCCCATGATGATCACGCTGTCATGCTCCTGGTCGATCAGATAGTTCGCCAGCGGCAGATAATTAGTGATGATCTGCACCGGCTTGCCGCACATTTCGCGACCCAGCAGAAAGGCTGTCGATCCGCAGTTGATCACCACGCTTTCACCCGCATTCACAAGCTGGGATGCCGCCTTGGCAATGCGAACTTTTTCATCGTGGTTCTGTGCCTGGTGCAGATTCATTGGCGTCCAGCGCGGTCGCTGCTGGGTAATAGCTTCTGCGCCATTGCGGACTTTCTTGAGTTTGCCGCTTTCATCGAGTTTGTTGATATCCCGGCGTGCTGTGGCGGGTGAAATCCCCAGACGCTCAATCACGTTCTCAACGGTAACAAAGCCCAACTGCGCCAGCATATCCAGCAATATTTGATGTCTTTGTGCTTCAGTCATGAGCTATTCCGATACAAATTGATTTGAAAAGATGATATTTGAAATAGCCTGGAAATACTAAAGTAAATGGGAAAAAATGCCGGGATGGCCCGGCATTTTGTGTGGATCACAAGAACGATTTAAACGGTAAATCCGGTTCAATCGTGAAGCAGTCGTCAAAGCCGCGCGGATAGTGATATTCAAAGTTATCTTTGTCCAGCGGCCAGGTGAACTTGCCACCCACCTGCCAGATAAAAGGCTTAAAGCCATACTTCAGCCGATCCTTTTTCATCTCCCACAGTACGCGGATCTCCTGAGGATCGGCCTGGAAGTTTGACCAGATATCGTGATGGAAAGGGATCACCACTTTTGTATTCAGGGCCTCCGCCATACGCAGCATGTCGGAACTGGTCATTTTGTCCGTAATTCCCCGTGGATTCTCGCCGTAGGATCCGAGCGCGACGTCGATCTGGTGCTCATTGCCATGTTTTGCATAGTAGTTGGAGTAGTGTGAATCACCGCTGTGATAAAGCGTACCGCCCGGCGTTTTGAACAGATAGTTTACGGCGCGGGCATCCATACCATCCGGCAGCACGCCTGCCGCTTTTTGATCGGCAGGAAGCGTGATCAATGCCGTACGATCAAACGCATCAAGCGCATGAATTTCAATATCTTTCACTTTCACCACATCGCCAGGTTTTACCACGATGCAGCGCTCTTTTGGTACACCCCAACCGATCCACAGATCCACACAAGTCTGCGGTCCAATAAACGGCACGTCGTCGGCACAGTTCTGCATGACGGCTGCTGCAACATTTACGTCGATGTGATCGTTATGATCGTGCGTGGCCAGCACCGCATCGATCTGACGAATGGCAAACGGATCAAGAACAAACGGCGTGGTGCGCAGGTTTGGCTGCAGCTTCTTCACGCCCGCCATGCGTTGCATCTGGTGACCGGTTTTCATCAGCGGGTTACCGTGACTCTGTTTACCCGTACCGCACCAGAAATCGACGCAGACGTTAGTTCCGCCTTCAGACTTTAGCCAAATTCCGGTACAGCCAAGCCACCACATAGCGAAAGTGCCAGGTGCGACCTGTTCCTGCTCGATCTCTTCATTGAGCCAGCTTCCCCACTCCGGGAATGTGCTCAGAATCCATGATTCACGCGTGATGCTTTTTACTTTACTCATCGCAATTACCTTCATGTTTGTTCAAGTTGAATCAAATTATGATTTGTTTTGATTGATACTGACATCATTTTCTCAAGAAGGCAATGCGCTGATTTTTGGTGTTGAATGGGAAAATGTGAACAAATTACAACGTGACAAGAGGGTTTATATGAAATGTATTTTTGTATTTTATTGTTTTAAATGAATTTATTTTGACGTGTATGAATTTGAAGTAAATCCACTCTGCAAGTAAGAGAATTATTTGCGTACTTCATCACATTTAATCAAATTCAATCTTGTTGTGATTACTTTTGAAAATTAGAGTGAGGGCACAACATCCTGGGCATCTGTAATGAATGTTCAGCAACTTCGTCTACTGGAGATCGTTATGGAGATCCTCTACAACATCTTTACCGTCTTTTTTAATCAGGTCATGACCAATGCACCGTTGCTGTTGGGTATTGTGACCTGCCTCGGCTACATCCTGTTGCGTAAAAGTGTCAGCGTCATTATCAAAGGCACGATCAAAACGATTATCGGTTTTATGTTATTGCAGGCAGGGTCGGGCATTCTGACCAGCACGTTTAAACCGGTGGTGGCGAAGATGTCTGAGGTTTACGGTATCAATGGCGCGATCTCCGATACCTATGCCTCCATGATGGCAACCATCGAACGAATGGGTGATGCCTACAGTTGGGTAGGGTACGCCGTACTGTTAGCGCTGGCGCTGAACATTTGTTACGTACTGCTACGGCGTATTACCGGCATTCGAACCATCATGCTGACTGGGCACATCATGTTCCAGCAGGCGGGGCTGATTGCCGTCTCTTTCTACATCTTTGGTTACCCGATGTGGACCACCATCATCTGTACCGCGGTGCTGGTGTCGCTCTACTGGGGCATTACCTCCAATATGATGTACAAACCGACGCAGGAAGTAACTGACGGCTGTGGTTTTTCCATCGGTCACCAGCAGCAGTTCGCCTCCTGGATTGCTTACAAAGTCGCGCCGTATCTGGGTAAGAAAGAGGAGAGCGTAGAAGATCTCAAGCTGCCAGGCTGGCTGAATATCTTCCATGACAACATCGTTTCCACCGCGATTGTGATGACCATCTTTTTCGGGGCGATCCTGCTCTCTTTCGGCATAGATGTGGTTCAGGCGATGGCGGGTAAAACCCACTGGACGGTCTATATCCTGCAAACCGGTTTTTCGTTTGCTGTCGCTATCTTCATCATCACCCAGGGCGTACGTATGTTCGTTGCTGAACTTTCAGAAGCGTTCAACGGTATCTCTCAACGTCTGATCCCCGGCGCGGTGTTGGCTATCGACTGCGCAGCGATTTACAGCTTTGCCCCCAACGCGGTTGTCTGGGGCTTTATGTGGGGCACCATCGGCCAACTGATTGCAGTAGGTATTCTGGTTGCCTGCGGCTCTTCCATCCTGATTATCCCAGGCTTTATCCCGATGTTCTTCTCGAACGCCACTATCGGCGTATTTGCTAACCACTTTGGCGGCTGGCGCGCGGCGCTCAAGATTTGCCTGGTGATGGGGATGATAGAAATCTTCGGCTGCGTTTGGGCGGTGAAACTCACCGGTATGAGCGCCTGGATGGGCATGGCGGACTGGTCAATTCTGGCACCGCCGATGATGCAAGGCTTTGCCTCCATCGGCATCGTGTTTATGGCCGTCATTATTCTGATTGCACTGGCTTATATGTTTTTCGCAGGACGCACGTTGCGCGCTGAGGAAGACGCAGAAAAACAACTGGCAGAACACTCTGCTTAATAAGGAGTTCCGATTATGACCGTACGTATTCTGGCTGTGTGTGGCAATGGGCAGGGCAGTTCCATGATCATGAAAATGAAAGTGGACCAGTTTTTAACCCAGTCAAATATTGACCATACGGTAAACAGCTGCGCCGTGGGTGAATACAAAAGTGAACTGAGCGGTGCGGATATCATCATCGCTTCTACGCATATCGCCGGTGAGATTACCGTTTCTGGCAATAAATATGTCGTTGGCGTACGCAACATGCTGTCTCCTGCCGATTTTGGACCAAAACTGCTGGAAGTGATCAAAGCGCATTTCCCACAGGACGTGAAGTAAGGGGCGGCATATGAAATTACGTGACTCGCTGGCAGACAATAATTCCATCCTTTTGCAAGCCGAGGCCAGTACCTGGCAGGAAGCGGTAAAGCTTGGTGTGGATCTGTTGGTTAAGGCCGATGTGGTTGAACCACGCTACTACCAGGCCATCCTTGATGGCGTTGAGCAGTTTGGCCCGTACTTTGTGATTGCGCCTGGCCTGGCAATGCCGCACGGCCGTCCGGAGGAAGGAGTTAAGAAAACCGGTTTTGCGCTGGTGACGCTGAAAACGCCGCTGGTGTTTAACCACGAAGATAACGACCCGGTCGATATTCTGATAACGATGGCGGCAGTTGATGCCAACACTCATCAGGAAGTGGGCATCATGCAGATCGTGAATCTCTTTGATGACGAAGCCAATTTCGACCGTTTACGCGCCTGTCGCACCGCGCAGGAAGTGTTGGATTTAATTGATAACGCCACTGCGGCGGCTGTTTAAAAGGATACACAAAATGTCATTACCTATGTTGCAGGTTGCGCTGGATAACCAATCAATGTCTTCCGCGTATGAAACGACGCGTCTGATTGCCGAAGAGGTCGATATCATTGAGGTGGGCACTATTCTTTGCGTGGCAGAGGGCGTGCGCGCCGTTCGCGATCTAAAGGCGCTTTACCCGCATAAAATTGTGCTGGCGGACGCCAAAATTGCCGATGCGGGAAAAATCCTCTCCCGCATGTGTTTCGAAGCCAACGCTGACTGGGTCACCGTCATCTGCTGTGCGGATATCAACACCACCAAGGGGGCACTGGAGGTGGCGAAAGAATTTAACGGTGATGTACAGATTGAACTGACGGGTTACTGGACCTGGGAGCAGGCGCAAGAGTGGCGTGACGCGGGCATTGGGCAAGTTGTGTATCACCGCAGCCGTGATGCGCAGGCAGCAGGTGTGGCGTGGGGAGAGGCGGATATCAGCGCGATCAAACGCCTGTCCGAGATGGGCTTTAAAGTCACCGTCACCGGCGGTCTGGCGTTGGAAGATCTGCCGCTGTTCCAGGGAATTCCGATTCACGTATTTATTGCCGGTCGCAGCATTCGTGATGCCGCCTCTCCGGTGGAAGCGGCCCGTCAGTTCAAACGTTCTATCGCCCAGCTGTGGGGATAAGGAGCGACTATGTTGTCGAAACAGGTCCCGCTCGGTATTTATGAAAAGGCACTCCCCGGCGGGGAGTGCTGGCTGGAGCGCTTGCAGTTGGCGAAGGAACTGGGCTTTGACTTTGTCGAAATGTCGGTTGATGAAACCGACGCTCGCCTGGCGCGTCTTGACTGGAACCGCGAGCAGCGACTGGCGCTGGTGGCCGCTATCGCCGAGACAGGGATACGGGTGCCGTCCATGTGCCTGAGCGCTCATCGACGTTTCCCGCTGGGCAGTGAAGATGATGCGGTACGCGAACAAGGGCTGGAGATCATGCGTAAAGCGATTCAGTTTGCGCAGGATATCGGTATTCGCGTTATTCAACTGGCCGGTTACGACGTCTATTACCAGCAGGCCAATAACGAAACGCGTCGTCGGTTTCGCGATGGGCTGAAAGAAAGCGTAGAGATGGCGAGCCGTGCACAGGTGACGCTGGCGATGGAAATCATGGATTATCCACTGATGAATTCGATCAGTAAGGCGCTGGGATACGCTCACTATCTCAACAATCCGTGGTTCCAGCTGTATCCCGATATCGGCAATTTGTCGGCGTGGGACAACGATGTGCAGATGGAGCTGCAGGCGGGAATGGGCCATATCGTTGCCGTACACGTGAAAGATACCAAACCCGGCGTATTCAAAAATGTGCCGTTTGGTGAAGGGGTTGTCGATTTCGAACGTTGTTTTGCGACGCTCAAACAGAGTGGGTATTGCGGGCCATACCTGATTGAGATGTGGAGTGAAACGTCGGACGATCCGGCTCGTGAAGTGGCGAAGGCGCGCGACTGGGTGAAAGCGCGTATGGTCAGCGCCGGTCTGGTGGAGGCGGTGTAATGCAAAAACTCAAACAGCAGGTTTTTGAGGCTAATATGGATCTGCCGCGCTACGGGCTGGTGACGTTTACCTGGGGTAATGTCAGCGCCATCGACCGCGAACGCGGGATGGTGGTGATTAAGCCCAGCGGCGTCGACTACCAGACAATGACAGTGGACGACATGGTAGTTGTGGATCTGCACGGCAACGTGGTGGAAGGACGCTATCGTCCTTCTTCCGATACCGCCACCCATCTGGCGCTGTATCGTCGCTATTCCTCTCTTGGCGGCGTGGTGCATACCCACTCAACCCACGCGACGGCATGGGCGCAGGCAGGTCTGGCAATTCCTGCGCTAGGCACGACGCATGCGGACTACTTCTTTGGTGATATCCCCTGCACCCGGGCGTTAACTGAAGCGGAAGTTCAGGATGAGTATGAGCTGAATACCGGCAGGGTGATTGTTGAAACGCTGGGGGAGGTGGAACCTTTGCATACGCCAGGCGTAGTGGTGTACCAGCATGGCCCGTTTGCCTGGGGCAAAGACGCTCATGACGCGGTACATAACGCGGTGGTGATGGAAGAGGTGGCAAAAATGGCATGGATTGCGCGTGGCATTAATCCGGCACTCAGCGCTATCGACAGTTATCTGATGAATAAGCACTTCATGCGTAAGCACGGCCCAAATGCCTATTACGGGCAGAAGTAGGAAAAAACGTTCCGGAGCCAACTCTTCATGGGGATGAGATCGGTCTGGCTTCGGGATTGTTTTGCAAAAAAAGCCCCCAGTGAAGGGGGCAAGTCAAACTGTGGCAATGTTCTCGTTGGTTATTTCTGGTGTTAACGATAAATATCTGCACTGGCGTGCATATTTCCGTTACTACCGGGTTCCCTGGTGAGGATCACGTGGTAGTAGGTTGCGCCTTGCGCATCGGTCTCTTCATTCAGGGCCTGAGTGGCTTCACTTTCAGTGGCGAAGTTATGATTTATGTAAATGACGCCTAAGCTCTGCACATCATCCATGTTCCTGGCCTGATGGTTATCAATTTTGATGGCTGCCGTTGCATTTGCACTGAGCAAAAGCACAGCCAGAAGGGTCAAAACACGGGCTCGCATATGTACCTCCTCGACTGCGGTCTCTGGTTGCCTCTCTCCTGTGAGTGATTAACTTCTGATGTAATTTTAACCGCTACCAGCGCAGTCGATAGCGACCATTTCTGATGCAGTTGTTCAAAAAATTACCGCATAACCATCTTTTCTTTAATTAACAGTCTGCTGGTGTAAACCGCTGCGGTGAAAAAATACCTGCCTTTCGCGCAAAAGCTCTTACCAAATAGTCAATTTAATCGGGTGAGTACGCCGTTTATAGTGAGCCGGATAATTAATATAACTTTATGATAATAAGGCAAAAACTTATGGATACTTCATTCATGGATTTCAGCTATTTCGTGGTTATGTTTATGGTCGCGCTGGTGGCTGGCTTTATTAACGTGGTGTCGGGTGGTGGTGGATTTCTCTCTATTGGCGCACTCTTAATTTCTGGTTTACCCCCGGCTAATGCGCTGGCAACCAATAAAATTCAGGCTCTGGGTAGCTCGCTGACCTCCGGAATTTACTTTTTACGCCGAGGACATATCAACGTGCAGGAGCACAAGTATGTGTTTTTATCTGCCTTTATCGGTTCTGCGCTGGGAACGACGCTTATCCAGTTCATTGAACCGGAACTGCTGAAGAAACTGCTCCCAATCCTGATTATCGCTGTCGCCATTTACTTTATTTTTGCGCCAAACCTTAGCGAACCGAAAAGAAAGCAGCAGGTATCCCTGTTTCTCTTCTCGTTGATCGGTGGGGGATGTATTGGTTTTTATGATGGCTTTCTCGGTGCTGGGGCAGGTTCCTTTTATACCCTCAGCTATATTCTGCTGTGGGGATACAGTATTGATAAAGCGCAAATCCACTCGAATTTTATTAACCTGGCGTCGAACATCGCCTCGATTTTGTTCTTCATTTTCGGCGGTAAAATGATCTGGTCGCTGGGTTTGGTGATGTTTGCAGGGCAATCCCTTGGCGCACGTCTTGGTGCGACAGTCGTACTGACGCGCGGTAAGAAAGTCATCCGACCCATGATTGTCATTGTCTCCATTTGTATCAGCATCAAAATGCTGCTGGATATGTATTAATGGCGACATGATAAATAATCGTACAAGCACCTTGAGTTTACCTGCTGACCCCAGTATTATGACGCGTCATTTTTCAGCCGACCTTTAACACGTTCCTTGCCTCCATGGGCCTCGGCTGACCCAGACAGGAGGCTGAATAATCCGTAAGGAGCAATTCGATGCGTCATTACGAAATCGTTTTTATGGTCCATCCTGACCAGAGCGAACAGGTTCCGGGTATGATCGAACGCTACACTGCTGCCATCACTGGTGCAGAAGGCACGATCCACCGTCTGGAAGACTGGGGCCGCCGTCAGCTGGCTTACCCGATCAACAAACTGCACAAAGCTCACTACGTTCTGATGAACGTTGAAGCGCCGCAGGAAGTGATCGATGAGCTGGAAACTACCTTCCGCTTCAACGATGCCGTTATCCGCAGCATGGTTATGCGTACTAAACACGCTGTTACCGAAGCATCTCCGATGGTTAAAGCGAAAGACGAGCGTCGTGAACGTCGCGATGATTTCGCTAACGAAACCGCAGATGATGCTGAAGCTGGGGATTCTGAAGAGTAATTTCTGATGACCAACCGTCTGGCGTTGTCCGGCACTGTGTGCAGGGCCCCCCTTCGAAAGGTCAGTCCATCAGGAATTCCTCATTGCCAGTTCGTGCTTGAGCATCGTTCTGTGCAGGAGGAAGCCGGGTTTCACCGGCAGGCGTGGTGCCAAATGCCCGTGATTATTAGCGGACACGAAAACCAGGCCATTACTCACAGTATAACGGTCGGTAGCGCAGTGACCGTTCAGGGGTTCATCTCTTGCCACAAGGCAAAGAACGGCCTGAGCAAAATGGTTCTGCATGCCGAGCAGATTGAATTGATAGATTCTGGAGACTAGCCATATGGCACGTTATTTCCGTCGTCGCAAGTTCTGCCGTTTCACCGCGGAAGGCGTTCAAGAGATCGACTATAAAGATATCGCTACGCTGAAAAACTACATCACCGAAAGCGGTAAGATTGTCCCAAGCCGTATCACCGGTACCCGTGCAAAATACCAGCGTCAGCTGGCTCGCGCTATCAAACGCGCTCGCTACCTGTCCCTGCTGCCGTACACTGATCGTCATCAGTAATCGGTCACGGTCCATTAATACGACTTTGAGAGGATAAGGTAATGCAAGTTATTCTGCTTGATAAAGTAGCAAACCTGGGTAGCCTGGGTGATCAGGTTAACGTTAAAGCGGGCTATGCTCGTAACTTCCTGGTACCACAGGGTAAAGCTGTTCCTGCTACCAAGAAAAACGTTGAATTTTTCGAAGCGCGTCGCGCTGAGCTGGAAGCTAAACTGGCTGACGTTCTGTCCGCTGCTGAAGCTCGTGCTGAGAAAATCAACGCACTGGAAACCGTAACCATCGCGTCTAAAGCTGGCGACGAAGGTAAACTGTTCGGTTCCATCGGTACTCGCGACATCGCTGACGCTGTAACTGCAGCTGGCGTTGAAGTAGCTAAGAGCGAAGTTCGTCTGCCGAACGGCGTTCTGCGTACCACTGGCGAGCACGAAGTGAGCTTCCAGGTTCACAGCGAAGTGTTTGCTAAGCTGACTGTAAACGTAGTTGCAGAATAAGTTTTTATTCTGATGACCGCGTAAAAGCGCCGGCCCTGTGCCGGCGTTTTGCTTTTCTGTTCCCCCGCTTTTCTCTCTGGCTATTCTTTATCCTTTTCGGGATAATCACAAAAATAAAACATTATTTCAAAGTGGTGATGGAATGGAACCAACGCACCAACCTCTGTTTGCGCGTAAAAATGTTGTCTACCTGAGCGCAGCGTTCTGCTGTCTGTTGTGGGGGAGCGCCTATCCGGCGATCAAAAGCGGATATGAGATCTTCCAGATTGCCACGGATGACATTCCCTCAAAGATTGTCTTTGCCGGATATCGCTTTCTGTTTGCGGGATTATTGCTGCTACTGCTGGCGGTAGCGCAGCGTAAACCGATTGGCCGGTTAAGCCCGCGTCAGTACGGCCAACTCACGCTGTTGGGGCTAACGCAAACCTCGCTGCAATACATCTTCTTTTACATTGGCCTGGCGTTCACGACGGGAGTGAAAGGGTCCATCATGAATGCGACCGGGACCTTCTTCAGCGTGCTGCTGGCCCATTTTATCTACCATAACGACAAACTGAGCTACAACAAAGCGCTGGGCTGTATTCTGGGCTTTACCGGTGTAATGGTGGTGAACTTTAGCAGCGGAATGGATTTTAGCTTCAGCCTGTTAGGAGACGGCTCAGTAGTGATGGCAGCCTTTATTCTCTCTGCTGCCACGCTATATGGAAAACGTATTTCTCAGACGGTGGACCCGACGGTAATGACAGGGTACCAGTTGGGCGGTGGCGGCCTGGCGTTGGTTATCGGCGGCTACGCTTTTGGCGGCACGCTAACCGTACACGGTGCGTCTTCGGTGGCGATTCTCGGCTACCTGACGTTACTCTCTTCGGTCGCTTTCGCCTTGTGGAGTATTCTGCTCAAGCATAATCGCGTGGGGATGATTGCGCCGTTTAACTTCCTGATCCCGGTTTCGGGTGCAGTGCTGTCGGCAATATTCCTCGGTGAAAACATTCTCGAATGGAAATATGCGGTAGCGCTGGTGCTGGTGTGTTCGGGGATCTGGTGGGTGAACAAGGTGAAACGCTGACGTTTCACCTTGATGCCTGATGGCGCTATCTCTTATCAGGCCTGGAATCGCGGGGTCACAGTGCTTAACGGGCGCGGATAAAACTGCCGTTAGGCTGGCGGGTAAACAGTACCTGCTGACCATTCCCGGTATCAATGGTTAATCCCGTCACCACGCCATTGGCATTCTGCCTGATCTGTATCATCTGACCGTCTTTCAGATTGCTCAGTGGTTTTCCGGCGCCTTCAACCTGTGCCATCGCATACACATCGGTTGGCGGGAGGTTATGGTCACGGAATACCTGCGCCAGCGTTTTACCTGAGTCTACGCGGTAGGAGCGCCACTGCTGGTCAATTCCGCTATCCTGTTGGAAAGGTTGTGTCTGCGGCTGAGATTGCTGGACCTGAGGCTGGGCATCAGGTTCTCCTTCCTGGATTGGCTCTGGCGCAACCGGAGCGACCTGGCCGGGATCATTTTGCGGCGGGACAAGCTGTGCCTGCAGCTGAGCCTCGGTCGGTGGCTGCGATTGTGACTGTAAATCCAGCTGGGCAGTACGCGTCACCACAGGGGTATCGCTGGTGTCACTGGAAGGGAGCAGGAAACCTATCACCAACACAATAGCAGCAATAATAATGCCGCGGCGGTGCATAGGCGGTAGCGGGTCCATAATGCGAAAATTGTCCGGTGCATGCCAGATTTTCGCCAGGGTTGGTTTTAATTCAAAGCGCCCGGGCATGGCTTTCCTCCTGCTCCGCGTCTCGTTCCTCGATCATAGAGTATAGATGGCTAACGCTATGATGTTCGTCATATTACCCGCTTTCGTGACGTCAACGCGGGATATTCCTATTGTTTATGTTTCCTCGCGATTTGTCATCTGTTCCCGAGACAAAGTTTTACCGGATGCGGCATGGCTGATATGCTGCCCGCTACTTTACATCCGATGAAAGGAAATATGATGGCTAACCCGACTTTTGACACTATCGAAGCGCAAGCAAGCTACGGCATTGGTTTGCAGGTAGGACAACAGCTGAGCGAATCCGGACTGGAAGGACTGTTGCCTGAAGCGCTGGTAGCGGGTATCGCTGACGCGCTGGAAGGTAAGCACCCGGCAGTGCCGGTTGATGTTGTGCATCGCGCACTGCGTGAAATCCACGAACGTGCTGATGCAGTTCGTCGCGAGCGTTTCCAGGCTATGGCGGCTGATGGCGTCAAATATCTGGAAGAAAACCGTGAGAAAGACGGTGTGAACAGCACTGAATCTGGTTTGCAGTTCCGTGTTCTGACCCAGGGTGAAGGTGCTATTCCGGCACGTACTGACCGCGTTCGCGTGCACTACACCGGTAAGCTGATCGATGGTACCGTGTTTGACAGCTCTGTCGCACGTGGCGAACCGGCTGAATTCCCGGTTAACGGCGTAATCCCAGGCTGGATTGAAGCGCTGACCCTGATGCCGGTAGGTTCCAAATGGGAACTGACTATTCCTCAGGAACTGGCTTACGGCGAGCGTGGCGCTGGCGCGTCCATTCCTCCGTTCAGCACGCTGGTGTTCGAAGTTGAGCTGCTTGAGATCCTGTAAGCAGTGACTTCTGTTCCCCCCGAAGCCGGGGGGAGCAAAAAAATAGCGTGAAAAGCTATAGTTACGTCGTTGTCGATATTTTATCTTGCAAATGCCCCATCAGCGTGTATTTTTGTGAGCTGATTCGCGCTATCAGAGTGATATGACACTCACTTTAAACATTAAATTAACATTATATCTAAATCTTAGTATTCATCCCGCCAATTCTTACCTAATATCGATGAGTCCTGATAACAGGATCGTCGTATCATAGACACACTAAAGGCCGTAGAGCCTGAACAACACAGACAGGTACAGGAAGAAAAAACATGGTAGATCAGGTAAAAGTCGACACCGCTGAAGAGGCGTCGTCTGAACAGTCGCTACGGCGCAATCTCACAAACCGTCATATTCAACTTATTGCTATTGGTGGCGCTATCGGTACTGGCCTGTTTATGGGCTCCGGTAAAACCATCAGTCTCGCCGGACCGTCGATCATCTTTGTGTATATGATCATCGGTTTTATGCTGTTTTTCGTGATGCGCGCAATGGGTGAATTGCTGCTCTCGAATCTGGAGTACAAATCGTTTAGTGATTTTGCCTCTGACCTGCTCGGGCCATGGGCCGGGTATTTTACCGGTTGGACCTACTGGTTTTGCTGGGTCGTTACCGGGATGGCAGACGTTGTCGCGATTACCGCGTATGCGCAATTCTGGTTCCCCGAACTCTCAGACTGGGTCGCCTCGCTGGCGGTGATCGTGCTACTGCTGAGCCTTAACCTCGCCACCGTAAAAATGTTCGGTGAGATGGAGTTTTGGTTCGCGATGATCAAAATCGTTGCCATTATCGGCCTGATTGTCGTCGGTCTGGTGATGGTGCTGACGCACTTCCAGTCGCCAACCGGCGTTCAGGCATCGTTTACGCACTTGTGGAATGACGGTGGCTGGTTCCCGAAAGGTCTGAGCGGCTTCTTTGCCGGCTTCCAGATAGCGGTGTTCGCATTTGTGGGTATTGAGCTGGTGGGTACGACCGCAGCAGAAACCAAGGATCCGGAGAAATCTCTGCCGCGCGCCATTAACTCGATTCCAATCCGTATCATCATGTTCTACGTGTTCGCGCTGATCGTGATTATGTCCGTTACACCGTGGAGCTCGGTAGTACCAACCAAGAGCCCATTCGTTGAACTGTTTGTGCTGGTTGGTCTGCCTGCTGCGGCGAGCCTGATCAACTTTGTGGTGCTGACTTCAGCTGCCTCTTCTGCAAACAGCGGCGTGTTCTCTACCAGCCGTATGCTGTTCGGTCTGGCGCAGGAAGGCGTTGCGCCTAAAGCGTTTGCCAAGCTGTCTAAACGCGCAGTTCCGGCGAAGGGTTTAACCTTCTCCTGTATCTGTCTGCTGGGCGGCGTGGTGATGCTGTACGTGAACCCGAGTGTGATTGGCGCCTTCACCATGATCACCACCGTATCTGCGATTTTGTTCATGTTCGTCTGGACCATCATTCTTTGCTCGTACCTGGTGTACCGCAAGCAACGTCCTCACCTGCATGAAAAATCAATCTACAAGATGCCGTTAGGCAAGCTTATGTGCTGGGTATGTATGGCGTTTTTCGTCTTCGTACTGGTACTGCTGACGCTGGAAGATGATACCCGTCAGGCGCTGATCGTCACGCCGTTGTGGTTCATCGCGCTGGGTCTGGGCTGGTTGTTTATCGGTAAGAAACGTATGGCAGGCGTGCGTTAATCGCTAAGACGTGAGATGTAGGCCGGATAAGGCGTTTACGCCGCATCCGGCACTATGCTGGCGGGATTGCCTGATGCGGCTTCGCCTTATCAGGCCTACGTTCGAGGTCGTTGTAGGCCCGGTAAGCGCTAGCGCCACCGGGCTTTTTTATTCACCTGCGAGGGCACGCGGGAACAACACATTGTTTTCCAGGCTGATGTGTTCCATCAGGTCGTCAATCATCTCGTTAATGCCGTTATACATGGCTTTCCAGGTGGTGCAGGCCTCTGGTGGCGGCGTTACGTTATGGGTGATGTGTTTGATCACTTCCACCAGTTCACCCGCATCGTCATGTTCGCTTTCCATCACGCTGATTGGCCCCATCGCCTGGCTACCCATGCCCTGTTTGATCATCGGGAACAGGATCTGTTCTTCTTTCATCATGTGGCTGGACAGCTCTTCATGCAGCATGGTCAGGTTTTTCGCCAGACCGCGCGGTACGTTCGGTTTGTCTGCGTGAACGCGTTCAACTTTAGTGGCCTGCAGGATCAGCTCCGGCAGCTGTTCGCGGTGTCTGTCGTGATAACGCACGATGATATGGTCGATGATTTCAGCCAGAGCCACGGTACGCCAGTCTTTCTCCAGCGGCTGTTCAGCCAGCTGCGCGAGCTGCGCCTCAATAACGTCTAAATCCAGCTCTTTACGCGCGGCAGCGCGTGCCAGCGTTTGCTTACCGCCGCAGCAGTAATCCATATCGTATTTACGAAACAGGGCCGAAGCGCGAGGAATAGAGAGCGCCAGTTCACCTAAAGGTTGATCGCGATAAGACATTGCCGTTACCTCATTCTCAATAATATAAGATGTATTTTAAATGCAACTTATGACGAAGGATATAACCCTTTCGGGGTGGGGTGTTTTGTGATGAGCGTCACGAAAATTTCTTATCTCGTTAAGATGCTGAATCTTATTGGAAAGGAGAAGTACGGCGAAAAAAGCCGCACGACAGGATTAAATAAGCGCACGCCGCTGCCGATAGTTAGACCTCAGACAATACCTGCATAATAAAAGGCTACAGATGTTCAAACGAATCAAAGTGATAACCTTACTTATCACCGTGTTACTCGCGCTGGGCGCAATGCAGCTCATCTCCGCGGGCGTCTTTATTGGCGCACTCAATAACGATAAGCAGAACTTTAACGTGTCTCAACTTTCCAGCCAGAACGTGGCCGAGTTTACCGATGCGTGGATTAGCCTGAACCAGGCTCGCGTCACGCTCAACCGGGGCATGCTGCGTTTACAGGGAACGATGGCCAGCGATATTAACGGCGGTCAGTTGCAGGAGCTGGTGAACACGGCAAATCGCCTGTTGGCCGAATCGAAAGAGCATTACGATAAATACTACGCTCTGCCGGAAACGCCGGGGCTGGATGAGCATCTGGCCGATCGACTGGAAGAGCAGTACGGCATCTATTCTGCGACGCTGGCAAAAATGAACGCGCTGCTGGCTGAAGGAAAGCTGGAAGAGATGTTCAAGCAGAATGCCGAGCAAAAGCAAACGGC
The DNA here is from genome assembly GCF_030332875.1 of Citrobacter sp. Cpo045. Lineage (NCBI taxonomy): Bacteria > Pseudomonadati > Pseudomonadota > Gammaproteobacteria > Enterobacterales > Enterobacteriaceae > Citrobacter > Citrobacter sp. Cpo045. The sequence goes on along the minus strand of NZ_JAOWGZ010000091.1, from coordinate 441,867 downwards.
CATGCAGGAAGTTTATCGGGAATGGCGTAGCGCGCAAACGGCGCTGGCCGCTGCCGGAGTGCAGGACAATGAGAGTGATTACCAGAAGATAATCTGGCTGCTGTCCGTGGTGATGCTGATTGTCGTCACCGTGATTATCGCCAGTTGGCTGGCGATGCAGCGAGTGCTGCTCAAGCCGCTCCACGAGGTGATGGGACATATTCGCCACATTGCCGCCGGTGACCTGACGCACCCCATCAGCGCCGATGGCAGCAATGAAATGGCGCTGCTGGCAAGTAACGTCCGTGACATGCAGCAGGCGCTGGCGAATACGGTCAGCGTGGTGCGTGACGGGGCCGATACCATCTATACCGGTGCGGGTGAAATCGCCGCAGGCAGTAACGATCTCTCTTCACGTACCGAGCAGCAGGCCGCCTCTCTGGAAGAGACCGCAGCCAGCATGGAACAACTTACCGCAACCGTGAGACAGAACGCAGATAACGCGCGTCAGGCGACCAGTCTGGCAAAAAATGCTTCACAGACGGCGCAAAAAGGCGGAACCGTGGTTGATGGTGTGGTGCGTACGATGGATGAAATCGCCACCAGTTCCAGCAAAATCGCGCAAATTACCAATGTTATCGACGGTATTGCCTTCCAGACCAATATCCTTGCGCTAAACGCGGCGGTGGAAGCGGCGCGTGCGGGCGAGCAGGGGCGCGGATTTGCCGTGGTCGCAGGCGAGGTTCGGACGCTGGCGCAGCGTAGCGCTCAGGCGGCGAAGGAGATCAAAGCGCTGATAGATGACTCAGGGAATCGGGTCAATGCCGGTACGGCGCTGGTGCATGAAGCGGGTGAAACGATGGCGGAAATAGTTAGCGCCGTGACCCGCGTGACCGACATCATGGGGGAGATTGCCTCAGCTTCTGATGAACAAAGTCGGGGTATCGATCAGGTAGGCCAGGCGGTTGCCGAAATGGATCGCGTCACGCAGCAAAACGCCTCGCTGGTAGAAGAGTCCGCTTCCGCCGCTGCAGCGCTTGAAGAGCAGGCCGCACGGTTGAACCAGACGGTAGCGGTGTTTAAGGTGTCGCGCCGGATGGCGGCGTAAACGCCTTATCCGGCCTACATGAGATCGTACAGTCCTTGTAGGCCGGATAAGCAGCGCCATCCGGCATATTATGATTGTGAAACTACCACGACGCTCAGTTTCTGCGGCTTGGCTCTGACGGCTATCACCACCCCAACCATCAGCAGCGCAATACCGCTAACCGTCAGCAGAGGTGGAAATTCCTCGCGCAGAATAAAGGTGTACAACAGGCCAGCCAGCGTTTCGAAGACAATCAACGGGCCGAGGATCACCGTCGGCAATTTTTGGCTGGCGACGTTCCAGCACAGTGCGCCAACCCACGAACACAATACCGCAATGGCTATCATCAGACCGATAAACACGCCCGGACGCGGACCGAAGGGTAGAGCGAAGTCCGGTGTTTGCCCGTTCAGCCACAGGCAGGCGGCAATGTAACCGAGCAGAGAAACGGGCAACGTTACCAGAGCCTGGGCCGTCGCCCACATCATCGGGTGCTTATCCGGGTTCTCGCGCAGCCAGCGGGCATTACGCAGCGCATACCATGCCCAACACACCACCGAGACAAGCGCCAGCGCGATGCCGGAACCATAACGCCAGCCACTAAAGTCTGGTAACCCCTGATTCAGCTCCGAGATATTCACGCACAGCAGTCCTATACCAATCAATACCAGCGCAGGCGACAGACGCCACCATGATAATTTGCCGTCACGCTGGCTGTAGAGTAGGTTAGCGAAGACCGGGATCACCACCGGCAATGTACCAATAATCATCGTGGAGACCGGTGCGCCGGTGCGCTGGATGGCGCTTGCCAGGCAAACGTAATAAATCAGATTCCCCATCATTGTTAGCGTCAGCGCAGTTACCCAGTCTTTCCGCACGAGTTGACGCAGGCGCGCACGTCCCAGCCAGGCAATCGGCAATGCGATCAGCCCCAGCGCCAGATAACGCCCCATCGACTGCAATACCGCCGGGTATTCCGGTACGATCAGCGGTCCAACAAAAATTAATCCCCACATCAGCCCGGCCAACAGGGCATACAACACACCGCTAATCATTTTGGACATCCACATCGTTTAACAATACGTCGAGTGTAGGCAGGAAAAATGCTGCCGTATTGTATGAGATTGCTGATCAACGCCGGACGACTTGTTTCTGATAACGCACCGGCGTAATGCCGTAGCGATGGGTAAACGCGCGGGTGAGATGCGACTGGTCGGTGAGGCCGGTTGCGGCGGCGACCTCTGCGGCGGGCATACCGTAAGTGAGAAAACCTTTGGCTCGCCACAACCGGATCGCCATCAGCATCTGGTGCGGCGTGACGTGGAAATGAGACTTAAACTGGCGCTGAAAATGCCAGGGACTCAGCGATGCAACCCGCGCCAGCTCGTCGAGCGTGACCGGATGCATATAATTATCGTGCAGATACTCACGTACCCGTTCAAAGCGATGCGCCCCCTCCGTTAATACTGGCGCATGGCGGGCCAGCGGCTGGAACGTGTCGATCAGATCGAGTAGAAGGCCTTTTTGCGCCAGCGGATCTTCAGTGTTCCACAGGCCGTGGATCAGCGAGCAGATCTGGCGCGAGCGCAGCGGATCGTGACGCGTTACGTCATGAAACCACCAGTGGCGGATCCCGGTGACCTCTTCCAGAAGGTCGGGTTCAAGATAAATCATCCGATAGCGCCAGCCGTCGGCGGTTTCGGCTTCGCCGGTATGCAGCTCATCGGGATTCATGGTGACGACGGAATGGGCGGGGGCAACATACTGCGTGCCGCGATAGCGAAAACGTTCGGCTCCGGCTTCTATCGCGCCAATGCCAAACGCTTCATGGGTGTGCGGCTCGAAAGCGTAACGCGAGATGTGTGCATGATACAGCTCAACGCCCGGCACCTGCGCCAGATGGCGAAAGCGGGCGCTGTCTTTCTCATCAATAAACTGCTCAGGTACACCTTGCACGTTTTCTCTCCCCACGCATCATCCTGTCATTATCAGAGAGGATGCGCGGGGATGCCACCACAATTAACTAATTTTTAACACTTACACGATGCCTTTGACGCTGTCAGCCAACGAGGTGGTCGGGCGACCAATCAGTTTGCTCAGCGTATGGCTGTCGTCGAACAGACCACCTTTGGAGGCGCCAGTGTCTGAGTCAGCCAGCATGTCCGCCAGCCCGGCAGGCAGGCCTACACCTTTTAGCGCGGCGGCAAAATCTGCTTCGCTCAGGTTCTGATACACCACTTTTTTACCACTCTGTTTTGCCAGCTCGGCAGCCAACTGGCTCAGGGTCCAGCCTGCGTCGCCCGCCAGTTCATAAGTTTTACCGGCGTGACCGTCTTCACTGATGACGCGCGCGGCGGCAGCGGCATAGTCGTCGCGGGTCGCTGAGGCGATTTTGCCTTCACCTGCAGCCCCGATAAACACGCCGTGTTCCAGTGCAGCCGGTGCGCTGGCGAGATAGTTTTCGGTGTACCAGCCGTTACGCAGCAGCGCGTAGGCGATACCGGATTCAGCCAGCATCTTCTCGGTTGCCACATGCTCATCAGCCAGCCCCAGCGGGGAGGTGTCGGCGTGCAGCAGGCTGGTGTAGGCGATGAATTTCACGTGCGCGGCTTTCGCTGCGTTGATCACGTTACGATGCTGCGGGGCACGTTGTCCCACTTCGCTGGAGGAGATTAGCAGTAGCTTGTCGATGCCCTGTAAGGCAGCCGTCAAGGCGGCTTCATCGCTGTAATCCGCCTGACGAACGGTAATGCCCTGCTGGCTAAGCGCCGTCGCTTTAGCGGGATTACGCACAATTGCCACAATCTGGCTGGCAGGAACGGTTTTCAGCAGAGATTCAATAACGTGTTGGCCCAGTAGGCCGGTGGCGCCGGTAATTGCGATCATGGAGTGACTCCTTGGTATTGGTCTTGTGTTTAATCACGCTAACACCTAAACTAACTTTTAGTAAGTACGCACAAAAAGGTTAGTATGAAAATGACAGCTTCGACGCTCTCCCAGCAGTTACGCGATGGCAACTTGTTTGCCGAACAGTGTCCCTCCCGTGAGGTGTTAAAACACGTCACCAGCCGCTGGGGCGTGTTGATTCTGGTGGCGCTGCGCGACGGTACGCACCGTTTCAGCGATTTGCGCCGTAAGATGGGCGGGGTCAGTGAAAAGATGCTGGCGCAATCCCTGCAAGCGTTAGAGCATGACGGGTTTATCAATCGGGTGTCGTATCCGGTGGTGCCGCCGCACGTGGAGTATAGCCTGACGCCGTTGGGTGAGCAGGTGAGCGATAAAGTCGCCGCGCTGGCGGACTGGATAGAACTGAATTTGCCGCAGGTTTTAGCGCAGCGGGACGAACGGGCTGCGTAGTTTTGTAGGCCGGATAAGACGCTATTGCGCCGCATCCGGCACGAAAATTACTTACTTAAATCCAGCTGATAAATAGCGAAACCGATGTCATCGGTCGCGACTTTCTTCAGCGGATACTGGCCTTTCTCTTTAATAAATGCCGCGGCTTTATCAGACGGTGATGTTTCAAAGCGAATATCCAGTGGTGTATCGCTATGAATTGGCGCCAGACGCCAGTTGTTATCTGCCGCCGGGTGAATTTCACCGGCACGCTTCGTCTCAGCACCAATCCAGGCCGCCAGCACCGAGCGGTTTTCATCCGGAGAAGCAAACGCGATGTGGCTGTCGCCGGTTCCGGCAAACTTACCGCCGTAGGCGCGGTAGTTGTTGGTCGCGACGAGGAAGGTGGCATTCGGATCGATTGGTTTGCCGTTAAAGGTCAGATTTTTAATACGTTCCGCTTTCGGGTTAATGGTCTGACATTCACCGTCGTAGCGAGCAGGTTGTGAAACATCAATCTGATAATTCACGCCGTCAATCACGTCGAAGTTATAGGTACGGAAGCCATCCCAGTTAATCAACGACTGTGGTTTGCTGCTGTGGATATCAATCTGATTGAACTGCCCGGCGGAACATTCCAGCCACTCTTTCACCTCTTTGCCACTGGCTTTCACTACCACCAGGGTGTTGGGATAAAGATACAAATCAGCGGCGTTACGGAAGGTTAACTGGCCTTTTTCGACTTCTACGAAGCTTGCCGGATCGTTCTTGCGTCCACCGACCTTAAACGGCGCGGCGGCGGAAAGTACCGGCAGTTTTGCCAGATCCGGATCGCCCTGAATAAAGTGTTCCACATAGGCTTTCTGCGCGTTGTTCACCACCTGTACGGTCGGGTCATCCTGTACCAGCGCCAGATAGCTGTACATGTTGTCGGCGGATTTACCGATCGGTTTGCTGACAAACTCACGCGTGGCGTCGTGATCGGCTTTCAGGATCTCAACGATTTTTTTGTCTTCTGCTGCCAGTGATTTTTTGGCTGCGGCGTCATAGATCGGGCGCGCCTCGGCTTTCGCCTGAGTGACCTGCCATTTACCGCTGTCGTTATTCAGCACTAAATCCACCACGCCCAGGTGATCGCCCCACATACCCGGCATCACAGCAGGAACCCCATTCAGCGTACCTTTTGTGATATCTGCGCCTTTAATATTGGCAAAGTCTTTACCCGGGAAGACGGCGTGAGCGTGACCAAACATAATGGCATCCACGCCCGGTACTTCGCTGAGGTAATAAACGGAGTTTTCCGCCATCGTTTGATATGGGTCGGCAGAAAGCCCGGAGTGAGCAACCACCACCACGACATCGGCGCCTTTTTCTCTCATTTCCGGAACGTATTTGCGTGCAGTTTCCGTAATGTCGTTCACCGTGACTTTGCCGCTGAGGTTGGCTTTATCCCAGGTCATAATCTGCGGTGGCACAAAGCCAATATAGCCAATCTTCAGCGTTTGCTTGTTCCCTTCCTTGTCGACCACCTCAGTGTCTTTGATCAAGTAAGGCGTAAATAGCGGCTTCTTGGTCTTAACGTCGATGATATTGGCGTTAACGTAAGGGAATTTCGCCCCGGCCAGCGCGTTGTACAGATACTCCAGACCGTAGTTGAATTCATGGTTGCCGAGGTTACCCACCGCGTAATCCAGGGTATTCAGCGCCTTATATACCGGGTGAGTTTCGCCCGCTTTCAGCCCCTTGGCCGCCATGTAATCCCCGAGCGGGCTGCCCTGAATCAGATCGCCATTATCAACCAGCACGCTGTTTTTGACTTCACCACGCGCAGCGTTGATCAGACTTGCCGTACGTACCAGACCGAATTTTTCAGTCGGTGTATCTTTGTAATAATCGAAATCCATCATATTGCTATGCAAATCAGTGGTTTCCATTATACGCAGATCGACGGTCGCGGCATTGACGCTGGCTGCAATCAGCGTTGCCAGAAGCGTTGCACTAAACTTAATCATCAGGGGGCATCCTTTTAAGATCTAAGCCACAAAAGAAAATGTATATAAATCTTCTTGCTTACAGAACTGTGAATCATGACATGAATATAGCGTTTAAAACCGCAGACGCTATCACAGTTGGCGGATCCCCTGACGATCGGGTATAAGTAAAACAACGAGTTAACACCACTGACAGAAACGAGGTGGAGAATGCTAGAACATGTATGCCAGCTTGCACGGAACGCGGGCGATGCCATTATGCAGGTCTACAATGGAATCAAACCGATGGAGATTACCAGCAAGCAGGATGATTCTCCGGTCACGGCGGCAGATATCGCCGCGCATACGGTGATCCTCGAAGGATTACTGGCGCTGACGCCGGATATTCCGGTTCTGTCTGAAGAGGCGCCTCCTGGCTGGGATGTTCGCCAGCATTGGCAGCGCTACTGGCTGGTAGACCCGCTGGACGGGACCAAAGAGTTCATTAAGCGTAACGGTGAATTTACCGTCAATATTGCGCTGATCGAGAAAGGAAAGCCGGTTCTGGGCGTGGTTTACGCGCCGGTAATGAAAGTGATGTACAGCGCAGCAGAAGGTAAAGCGTGGAAAGAAGAGTGCGGCGTACGCAAACAAATTCAGGTTCGTGACGCGCGTCCGCCGCTGGTGGTCATTAGCCGCTCGCATGCCGACAATGAGTTAAAAGAGTATCTGCAACAGTTGGGCGAGCACCAGACCACCTCGATTGGCTCATCGCTGAAGTTCTGCCTGGTGGCGGAAGGGCACGCACAGCTGTATCCGCGTTTTGGGCCAACCAACGTGTGGGACACCGCCGCTGGTCATGCCGTTGCCGCCGCAGCCGGAGCGCACGTTCACGACTGGCAGGGGAAACCTCTGGATTACACCCCACGTGAATCGTTCCTCAACCCCGGCTTCCGCGTCTCTATTTACTGAGTAATTTGTGCAGCAGGGCAATTACCTGCTGCACCTCTTCCTGCGTTAATGCGCCATCTTTTGCCCACTGCACGCGTCCGTCCTTGTCGAGTACGACGATAGCGGAACTCTCTTCATCCAGTTGCCAGGCTTTACGCGCAATGCCATTGCTGTCGACAATGAATTGCGACCACGGGTAGAGCTTCTTATTGCTCTCCAGACTGCTGCGCACAAACATACCGGAGCCGGGAATGGCGTCATCCGTGTTGACAATAGTAGTGGTCTGGTATTTGTCGTGCGGCAGGTTGGCGGCTTTGATTGCCTCGATCAGCGTCGCATTTTTCTCTTTGGCGGAGGTGCGTCCGGCAATGTGTTGCACAATTCGCACTTTGCCTGGCAACTGCGCGCTATTCCAGCTTTTGTAGCTAAACTTATCGTTATCGAGAATCAGTTCGCCGCGATCGGCGATCCCCACCGGCGGTACGCGCTGGTCAGTCTCAAACTTATGTGCGGAGGCAATCATCGGCAGTAGCAGGCACGACAGCGCCAGCAGTTTTCGTAAGGTCATAGGTTTTCCTTCTTTCTTTTATTTTGCAGGTGATCCGACCACTTGGGTCTGGAATTTAATCATATGTGCGAATGATGCTTTTTCCCGCAAGCGCGATGCCAGTTTGCGGACGGGCGCACAAATCCTGCGAAAAATGAAGGCTTATACTGAAGACAGCGAAGCGTTGAAAAGATAATTCTGAATAATTGTAACTTGAAGGTAAATAAACTTATACACGCTGGAAACATCAACGAGATAGTCTATAGTCATAGGGCATTAAAATTTGCGCCTGAGGATTGTCGGACCGATTGTGGTACCGCAAAGGCGTAATGCTCAGCAGGAGACAACAATGAAAATTTTCCAACGATACAACCCGCTGCAGGTGGCGAAGTACGTGAAGATCCTGTTTCGTGGACGGTTATATATCAAGGATGTAGGCGCTTTTGAATTTGATAAGGGTAAGATTCTTATCCCAAAAGTGAAGGACAAACTGCATTTTTCCGTGATGTCCGAAGTTAACCGTCAGGTCTTGCGTCTGCAAACTGAGATGGCTTGATCAAAGTGCTATGCAGTAGTTAAAAAAACGGCTCCTGATGGGAGCCGTTGATGTTTCTGTAAGGTGTTAAGACGCCTTTGCCTCTTCTTTTGCATCTGGCAGTTTTGGTACCAGAACGGTAGGTTTACTGTCCAGACGCGTCACCAGCAGCTGATCGATCTTGTAGTTATCGATATCCACCACTTCAAATTTGTAACCTGAATACTTCACCGAGTCGGTGCGTTTCGGGATTTTACGCAGCATGAACATCATAAAGCCGCCGATGGTTTCATAGTTGCCGGACTGCGGGAACTCGTCGATATCCAGCACGCGCATTACGTCATCAATCGGTGTACCGCCGTCGACTAACCATGAGTTTTCATCACGTGCCACAATCTGCTCTTCCAGACCCTGACCTACCAGATCGCCCATCAGCGTCGTCATAACGTCGTTGAGGGTGATAATCCCCACCACCAGCGCGTACTCGTTCATGATGACGGCAAAGTCTTCGCCTGCGGTTTTGAAGCTTTCCAGCGCTTCAGAGAGCGTCAGCGTGTCCGGGACGATCAGCGTATTGCGGATCTGTACGCCGCTGTTCAGCGCCATGCTTTGGTTTGCCAGTACGCGGTTGAGGAGATCCTTTGAATCAACATAACCAATGATGTGGTCGATATCTTCGTTACACACCAGGAATTTGGAGTGCGGATGTTCCGCCACCTTGTTCTTCAGGCTTTGCTCATCTTCATGGAGATCGAACCAGATAATATTCTCGCGCGAGGTCATTGAAGACGGGACGGTACGGGATTCCAGTTCGAACACATTTTCAATCAGCTCATGCTCCTGCTTGCGCAGAACACCCGCCAGCGCACCCGCTTCGACCACGGCGTAAATGTCGTCCGAGGTGATGTCGTCTTTACGCACCATTGGGATCTTAAACAGACGGAAAATGTTGTTTGCCAGACCGTTAAAGAACCACACCAGCGGGCGGAAGACCAGCAGGCAGAAGCGCATCGGGTTGATGATACGCAAAGCCACAGCTTCTGGCGCAATCATACCGATGCGTTTCGGGGTTAAATCCGCGAACAGGATGAACAGGCCAGTAACCAGCGAGAACGACAGAATAAAGCTTAACTGTTCGGACAGCTCTGGAGTGAAGTACTTCGAGAAAAGGCTGTAAAACGCCGGGGAGAATGCTGCATCACCGACGATACCGCCGAGAATGGCGACCGCGTTAAGGCCAATTTGCACGACGGTAAAAAACATGCCGGGGTTTTCCTGCATCTTCAAAACACGTTGTGCGTTTACGTTGCCTTCATCGGCAAGCAGTTTAAGTTTTATTTTGCGTGATGCAGCAAGCGAGATCTCAGATATCGAGAAAAACGCACTCACGGCGATCAGGCAGAGAATGACTAAAATACTGTTTAACATATCTTATCCGACCGTTCGGGTCAGATCCTCGGAAGGGAGAAGTTGATACTCGTCGTCTTTCAAGCTGCAGGTGAGTTAGCTGCACTCATTCACCCCAGTCACATAGTTCTCTATGCTCCTGGGGATTCACGAGTTTGCCGCCTGCCTGCAACTCGAAATCCTTAGAGTATAAATCCAATGGAATATTCATTGAAAACCGGCTCGTGGAAGTGAGCCGGTAAATTCAGAAGCTAGTATAGCGTAAGGTACTGTAAAGTCGCCAGAGGGGGAAATTATCCTTGTGGGGGCAGGCAAACACCAATACCACCAATGCCACAATATCCGTAAGGATTTTTGTGCAGATACTGCTGGTGATCGTCCTCGGCATAATAGAACGGGGTTGCCGTAGTGATTTCCGTGGTAATGGTGCGCTCGTCGCCTGCGGCGGTCATTGCTGCCTGAAAACGTTCAAGGCTGGCCTGTGCGGCGGCGGTTTGTTCCGGCGTTAACGGGTAAATGGCGGAGCGATACTGCGTGCCCTGGTCGTTCCCCTGACGCATGCCTTGAGCCGGGTCGTGATTTTCCCAGAACACCTGCAGCAGTTGTTCGTAGCTGATAACATGCGGGTCATAGACGATGCGTACCGCTTCGGCATGCCCGGTATCGCCAGAACACACTTCACGATAGGTTGGGTTTGGGGTGTAGCCGCCGGTGTACCCGGCTGCGGTGCTGTATACCTCGGGTAATGACCAGAATAAACGTTCAACGCCCCAGAAGCATCCCATGGCGAAATAAGCTATCTCCATACCGTCGGGCACGTTGGTCATCGAATGTTGGTTAACCGCATGCAGCGTTGCCACTGGCATCGGGGTGTTGCGTCCAGGTAGCGCATCTGCTTGAGTAACAAGATGCTTTCTATCAAATAAACTCATGGCCGTTCTCCCGAAATCAGTCATTTGGGTTAAGGTTGTAACGAGACGCGTCTTTGCCCACAATAAACGGCGTGAATACGTCTAGAGTTAAACATAAGAAATATTTGGGTTGTCGTCTGTTTTTCAACTCTTATTGTTGATTTTTTGTTAAGCCGAGGAACGGCATAGTATTTTTTTCCAGGGGTGGGAAAAAAGGATATTCAGGAGAAAATGTGCCACATATCCGTCAGTTATGTTGGGTGGGATTACTGTGCTTAAGTGGCTCCGCCGCCGCCGCGAATGTTCGCTTACAGGTCGAAGGATTATCAGGACCGCTGGAGAAAAACGTCCGTGCGCAGCTGTCCACGATTCAAAGTGATGAAGTCACTCCAGACCGACGCTTTCGTGCGCGCGTTGATGATGCCATCCGCGAAGGGCTAAAAGCGCTGGGCTACTTTGAGCCGACCATTGATTTTGAACTGCGTCCACCGCCGGCAAAAGGCCGCCAGGTGCTGATTGCCAAAGTGACCCCCGGCGAGCCGGTGCTGATTGGTGGCACTGAGGTGATTTTGCGCGGTGGCGCGCGTACGGATAAAGATTATCTGGATCTGCTGAAAACACGCCCGGCAATCGGCACCGTGCTGAATCAGGGGGACTATGACAACTTCAAAAAGTCACTCACCAGCGTGGCGCTGCGCAAAGGCTACTTCGATAGTGAATTTAATAAAAGCCAGCTCGGGATAGCGCTTGAGCGTCGCCAGGCGTTCTGGGATATCGATTACAACAGCGGCGAACGCTATCGCTTTGGGCATGTCACCTTTGAAGGCTCGCAAATTCGCGATGAGTATCTGCAAAATCTGGTGCCCTTTAAAGAAGGTGAAGAGTACGAGTCGAAAGATCTGGGCGAACTGAACCGTCGTCTGTCGGCGACCGGATGGTTTAATTCCGTGGTCGTCGCACCGGAGTTTGATAAAGCCCGCAAAACCAAGGTGCTACCCCTGAAAGGCGTGGTCTCACCGCGAACCGAAAACACCATCGAAACCGGGGTCGGTTATTCAACTGACGTCGGGCCACGGGTGAAGACCTCGTGGAAAAAGCCGTGGATGAACTCCTACGGGCACAGCCTGACGACCAGCGCCAGTATCTCGGCGCCAGAGCAGGTGCTTGATTTCAGCTATAAAATGCCGCTGTTAAAGAACCCGCTGGAGCAGTATTACCTGGTACAGGGCGGCTTTAAGCGTACCGATTTAAACGACACCGAGCAGGATTCCACAACGCTTGCGGTTTCCCGTTACTGGGACCTCTCCAGCGGCTGGCAGCGCGCGATTAACCTGCGCTGGAGCCTCGACCACTTTACCCAGGGTAATGTCACCAACACCACTATGCTGCTCTATCCGGGCGTGATGATCAGCCGGACGCGTTCACGCGGCGGCCTGATGCCTGTCTGGGGCGATTCCCAGCGCTACTCTATTGATTACTCGAACACGGCCTGGGGTTCAGATGTTGATTTCTCCGTTTTCCAGGCGCAAAACGTCTGGATCCGCACGCTGTACGACAGGCATCGCTTTGTGATGCGCGGTAATCTCGGCTGGATTGAAACCGGAGACTTCGACAAAGTGCCGCCGGACCTGCGTTTCTTTGCCGGGGGCGATCGCAGTATTCGCGGCTACAAATACAAATCTATTTCGCCGGAAGGCAGCGACGGCAAGCTGAAAGGGGCCTCCAAGCTGGCAACCGGCTCGCTGGAATACCAGTACAACGTGACCGGTAAATGGTGGGGGGCGATGTTTGTCGATAGCGGCGAAGCGGTCAGCGACATTCGCCGAAGCGATTTCAAAACCGGTGCCGGGGTCGGCGTACGCTGGCAATCGCCGGTTGGACCTATCAAGCTCGACTTTGCCGTCCCGGTCGGCGACAAAGATGAACATGGTTTACAGTTTTACATCGGTCTGGGGCCTGAATTATGAGTTTATGGAAGAAGATAAGCCTCGGCGTGCTGATTTTTATCCTGCTGTTGTTAGGCTCGGTGGCGTTCCTCGTCGGTACCACCTCGGGCCTGCATCTGATCTTCAAAGCCGCTAATCGATGGGTTCCGGGTCTGGAAATTGGTCAGGTCACCGGCGGCTGGCGGGATTTATCGCTCAAAAATATTCGCTACGACCAGCCTGGCGTGGCGGTGAATGCTGGTGAAGTGCATCTGGCCGTGGGGCTTAACTGTCTGTGGGACAGCAGCCTGTGCGTCAACGATCTGGAGCTGAAAAACATCAACGTGGCGATCGACAGCAAAAAGATGCCGCCATCCGCGCCGGTTGAGGAAGAAGAGAGCGGTCCGCTTAATCTTTCCACGCCTTACCCCATCACGCTTTCGCGCGTGGCGCTGAACAACATCAATATCAAAATCGATGACACCACGGTTTCAGTGCTGGATTTTACTTCCGGCCTGAACTGGCAGGAAAAAACGCTGACGCTGAAGCCAACGTCATTACAGGGGCTGCTGATTGCTCTGCCTAAAGTGGCGGAAGTGGCACAGGAAGAGGTTGTCGAACCGAAGATTCAAAACCCGCAGCCGGATGAAAAGCCGCTCGGGGAAACGCTAAAAGATCTGTTCTCAAAGCCGGTACTGCCGGAAATGACCGATGTCCATCTGCCGCTCAATCTCAATATTGAAGAGTTTCGCGGCGAGCAGCTGCGTGTGACCGGGGATACGGATTTAACAGTACATAGTATGCTGCTGAAAGTGAGCAGCATAGACGGCAACATGAAGCTCGACGCGCTGGATATCGACTCGAATCAGGGAACGGTAAAAGCCAGCGGCACGGCGCAACTGACCGACACGTGGCCGGTTGATATTACGTTAAACAGCACGCTAAACATCGACCCGTTAAAAGGCGAAAAGGTGAAGCTGAAGGTTGGCGGCGCGCTGCGCGAACAGCTGGAAGTCGGCGTCAATCTGTCTGGTCCGGTAGATATGGACCTGCGTGCGCAGACGCGCCTGGCAGAAGCCGGATTGCCGCTCAACATTGAGGTGGTGAGTAAGCAGGTTTACTGGCCGTTTACCGGTGAGAAACAGTTCCAGGCCGATGACATCAAGCTCAAACTGACCGGCAAGATGACCGACTATACGCTGTCGATGCGTACCGCCGTGAAAGGTCAGGATATTCCTCCGGCTACCATCACGCTGGATGCCAAAGGCAACGAGCAGCAGATTAATCTCGACAAACTCAGCGTTGCGGCGCTGGAAGGGAAAACCGAGCTGAAAGCGCTGGTGGACTGGCAGCAGGCGATCAGCTGGCGCGGGGAGCTAACGCTGGATGGTATCAATACCGCGAAAGCGATCCCGGACTGGCCGTCAAAACTGAATGGCCTGGTGAAAACGCGCGGCAGTCTGTACGGCGGAAGCTGGCAGATGGAAGTTCCTGAGCTGAAGCTGACCGGCAACGTGAAGCAGAACAAGGTCAATGTGAACGGCTCGCTGAAGGGGAACAGCTACCTGCAGTGGACGATTCCGGGCCTTCATCTGGAGCTGGGACGCAACAGTGCGGACGTAAAAGGCGAACTGGGGGTTAAAGACCTCAACCTCGACGCGACGATTGATGCCCCAAGCCTGGATAACGCGCTGCCGGGGCTGGGCGGTACGGCGAAAGGGCTGGTAAAAGTTCGCGGTACGGTTGAAGCGCCGCAGCTGCTGGCGGATATTACCGCCCGTGGTCTGCGCTGGCAGGAACTTTCCGTTGCTCAGGTGCGCGTCGAAGGCGATGTGAAATCGGCCGAGCAAATCGCCGGTAATCTCAACGTTCGCGTAGAGCGGATTGTACAACCTGACGTGAATATTGGTCTGGTGACGCTCAACGCCAAAGGCAGTGAAAAGCAGCATGAACTGCAGTTACGCATTCAGGGTGAGCCGGTTTCAGGGCAACTGGATCTTGCCGGGAGCTTTGATCGCAAAGAACAGCGCTGGAAAGGGGAGTTAAGCAATACCCGCTTCCAGACGCCGGTCGGTCCGTGGTCGCTCAACCGGGCTATCGCGCTGGATTATCGTAATCAAGAACAGAAAATTAGTATCGGGCCGCACTGCTGGAACAACCCGAATGCGGAGCTGTGCGTACCACAAACCATTGATGCCGGTGCAGAAGGTCGCGCGGTGGTGAATCTTAACCGCTTCGACCTGGCGATGCTAAAACCGTTTATGCCGGAGACAACCCAGGCCAGCGGTGTGTTCACCGGCAAAGCTGATGTGAGCTGGGATACCACCAAAGAGGGGCTGCCACAGGGGCAGGTCACCCTGAGCGGACGTAACGTGAAGGTCACGCAAAGCGTGAATGATGCCCCGCTCCCCGTGGCGTTTGAAACGCTGAATCTGACCGCCGACCTGCACAATAACCGTGCCGAGTTGGGCTGGCTAATTCGTCTGACCAACAACGGGCAGTTTGACGGACAGGTGCAGGTAACGGACCCGCAAGGGCGTCGTAATCTGGGCGGTAACGTCAATATTCGCAACTTCAATCTGGCGATGGTGAACCCTATCTTCTCGCGCGGTGAAAAAGCGGCAGGGATGATCAACGCCAACCTGCGGCTGGGCGGCGATGTGCAAAGCCCGCAGTTGCTCGGACAGCTGCAACTGAGTGGTCTGGATATTGACGGTAACTTCATGCCGTTTGACATGCAGCCAAGCCAGTTAGCCGTTAACTTCAATGGAACACGCTCAACGCTGGCGGGCGTGGTGCGTACGCAGCAGGGAGAAATTAACCTGAGCGGCGATGCCGACTGGAGTCAGATAGACAACTGGCGGGCGCGTGTTGCGGCTAAAGGCAGCAGGGTGCGTATTACCGTACCGCCGATGGTCCGCCTCGACGTATCGCCGGACGTGGTCTTTGAAGCCACGCCGAGCCTGTTTACTCTCGATGGCAACGTGGATGTGCCGTGGGCGCGTATCGTGGTACATGACCTGCCGGAAAGTGCGGTTGGGGTTTCCAGCGATATGGTTATGCTTAACAACAACCTGCAGCCCGAGAAACCGCAGACCGCCGGTATTCCGATCAACAGCAACCTGAATATCCACGTCGGTAACAACGTGCGTCTTGACGCCTTTGGTCTGAAAGCGCGTCTGACGGGCGATCTGAAAGTGGTGCAGGATAAGCAAGGTCTGGGGCTTAACGGGCAAATTAATATTCCGAGCGGTCGTTTCCACGCCTATGGTCAGGATCTGATTGTGCGTAAGGGCGAGCTGTTGTTCTCCGGTCCGCCGGATCAGCCGTTGCTCAACATCGAAGCGATTCGTAACCCAGATGCCACCGAAGACGACGTGATCGCTGGCGTTCGCGTCACCGGTACCGCCGATGAACCGAAGGCGGAGATCTTCTCCGACCCGGCAATGTCGCAGCAAATGGCGCTTTCCTACCTGCTACGTGGACAAGGGCTGGATAGCGAACAGAGCGATAGCGCAGCGATGACTTCAATGCTTATTGGTCTGGGGGTTGCACAAAGTGGTCAGGTTGTGGGTAAAATCGGGGAGACATTTGGCGTAAGCAATCTGGCTCTGGACACGCAAGGGGTGGGCGACTCATCTCAGGTGGTTGTCAGCGGATACGTACTGCCAGGTCTGCAGGTGAAATATGGTGTGGGTATATTTGACTCCTTAGCGACACTCACGCTACGTTATCGTCTGATGCCTAAGCTATATCTGGAAGCAGTGTCTGGCGTAGATCAGGCACTTGATTTGCTCTATCAGTTCGAGTTTTAGCAATGCGAATATTTGTCTACGGCAGTTTACGAACCAAACAAGGCAACAGCCACTGGATGACCAATGCCCTGTTGCTGGGAAATTTCAGTATCGATAACTACCAGTTGTACAGCCTGGGCCACTATCCAGGCGCGGTTCCGGGAAATGGAACAGTACACGGGGAAGTTTATCGTATTGATAACGCCACGCTGGCAGAGCTTGACGCTCTGCGTACCCGCGGCGGTGAATACGCACGCCAGTTAATTCAAACGCCGTACGGAAGTGCATGGATGTACGTGTACCAACGTCCGGTTGATGGCTTAACGCTGATTGAAAGCGGTAACTGGTTAGACAGAGACCAGTACTGATATATCGCCTACCAGAATAAACAACGCCGCCTTCGGGTGGCGTTGTTTATTAAAGGCTTAAAACTCCACGCGCGCGCCGAGGTTATAGCGGCGTCCTTCCACCTGCGCGGATTCATTCCATGCAGTCGTCAGTTTCGGATCTTCATCCAGCACGTTGTAGATCCCTGCCATCAGCTGCGTGTGCTTATTGAGCTTATAACGTACGCCTACGTCGACCATCGTGTAGTCATCGTACTTATAGTTATTGCCGCTGTTGCGGTTACTGCTGCGGTAATTCACCGTACTCCATACGTCCAGACTCTGCGTTGCCGCCCAGTTCAGCGACAGGTTCGCCATATGGCGCGGATAATCGTTGAGCGCGTAGCCTTTGTTTACGCCGCTTTTCTGTTCGCTATGGTTCCAGGTGTAGTTAGCGTTGGCTTTTACATCGGCGCTAATCTGCCAGTCGGCATTCAGTTCTATGCCGTACACGTCCGCTTTGCTGACGTTGAAGTATTTACTGACGGAGTCCGCCTTGTAGCCATTCACGGAGCACTGATTCGTCGATGTAGTTTCGCAAATGGTTTGTTCAGCAATTTTGTCTTTGAACTGCGTATAGAAGACGGTGCTATCCAGTGACAGCGCATTCCCCGTCCAGTAGAGGCCCAGCTCAGAGTTAACGCTTTGTTCTGGTTTCAGATCGTCGTTACCGACGGTCAGGAAGGGATAAGGTACGGTCGAGCCGTATGGGGTGACAAAGTCGCTGGATGTCGCACGCAGCTCAGGTTTTTTATAACCAGCGGAAACGCCGCCCTTCAGCGCCCAGTCATTGCTGAAGGCCCAGTTACCGTACATTTTCGGCGTAATATGTGTGCCAAAGTTATCATCCTGGTCCATACGCGCTGATGTAGTCAGGATAAAGTCGTCAATGCTCCAGCCGTCTTCAGCAAACAATGCCCAACCGTTACGGCTGATTTTTGTCACTGGCTCAGATCCGGGCAGCGTTTTGTTGGCCACATCAAAGCGGTCATTCAGCTCTTCGCGGGTGAAATTCGCCCCAACGGTCAGTTTATGGTTGTCGAGCGTGAAGGTGGTTTGCGAATTAGCGACGTAGTTCTCCATCTGTACATACTGCGGCGACTGGCCGTCATAAACGTACTTCGAACGGCCTTTTTCATAGTTTATGTAGTTGGTCGTTGCAATGGTGTCGTCGGCATACCAGCCGGTATGCGTTAAGGTGGCGGCGTTACGATCGAACAGCCATGACCACGGCGCGCCGCGCTTCTGGGTACGGTTTTTCTCCTGCTCACCGGTGACCACATTGAGGTCGAACAGGTTATTTTCGCTAGCGGCCAGGCCCAGCGTCATATCAACGGATTTACGGTTGTGTTTACCGAAATAGTTATTGCGATCGTCATCGCGACGGTCGAGCCAGTCGGCCGCTACGCTAAGGCCGAGAACATCGGGCACAATCGGCCCCATGGTAAACAGATTCATCTGGCTGGTATTACCCAAATACTGGTGTTCCTGAAGCCAGGTATTGGCGGCAATTGCCGTCGTCCACTCTTTTGCGCCATACGGTTTTTTGGTAATCACGTTGACCACACCGCCGATGGCATCTGAGCCGTACAGCGAGGACATGGGCCCGCGGATAACTTCGATACGCTCAATGGCCTCCATCGGCGGTAAGAAGTTGGCTTCAGTACCGATGTCATGTCCGTAAGGGCGAGATTCACCGGTATTTTGTTTGACGCTGTTGACCATAAACGCGGTATAGGACGGGTCCATGCCGCGAATCATAATGCTGCCAGCGTTCATACCGCTGCTGTTGGTGACCGAGACGCCAGGAAGGTTTTTAATCGCTTCACCAATGCTACGGTCCGGCTGAATATCCAGCGTTTTACGATCGATAACGGAAATGGTGGCCGGCGCTTCGCGCTTTTGCTGCGAGAACCCGGATGCGGTGATCACCATTTCATCTTCGCTATTGCGTGAGGTTTCGGTGAGTTCTTCTGCCTGAGTGGGGAAAATAACACCGCCTGAGAATGCAACGATCCCTGTCAGCGTAATAAGTTGACGCGTTTTCATAATATAGACACCTGAAAAGTAAAAAATAAAAGCATCACCTTGCAGCCCAGAAAAGCTGCAAGGTGTCAGAAGCGTTTTTAATTATTAATATTTGGAGAGGTCGATTTTCAGCACGTAGTCGGGCTTCACACCGGTCATTTTTTCCGGCTGTTTGACGCTGACATACAGGGTGTTGGCATCAGACGAGAGCGCCAGGCTGTTAGGTAACGCATTGGTTTCAATGCTTTGTTTTACCTGATAAGTCTTGCTGTCCACAATGCTGATGCGCTTTGCATTACGGTGGGTGATATACACTTCCTGGCGCTTTTCGTTATATATCACTGCCAGCGAGTTGATAACCTTAATGGGCGCAATAACCTTACCGGTATTAATATCAACAACCAGTACATCCGCTAAATCAGGATCGGTCAGGAATGCGCGATTATTTTTTGCATCCAAAGCAATATTCAGGAAAAAATGTTTTTTGCCTGGCTCAATACTAAAGCGGTTAATAATTTGATGGTTAGTGGTATCCAGCGTAATAAGTTCGTTGCGGCCATTTACGACATACAGGCGGTTCTTATTGGCATCTACGGCCATGCCGGTCGGATACTGGCCCATGTTTTCAAGGGTGGCGATTTTCTCGCGCTTTTGCGTATCCACCACCCAGACAATACCCTTTTCAGCCACGCCGGAAACGTACAGGCGGTGATGCTGTTTATCGAGCACCATTTCGCGGGTATGGACAATTTCTTTCGGGTTTTTGGCTTCGCTCAGTTGCAGTATCGCCAGCTCTTTACCGCTGCGGGTATCAATGAGCGTGACCGAACCCTCCAGCGTGTTACCGACATAGAGCACCTGGTTTCCTGCATCCAGGGCAGTGGCAAAGGCACGACGGCTGGTTTCGATAACTTCAGTCGTGGTGAGCTTCTCCAGATCGAGTTTATAGATAAGCCCGCTGGTTTTATCTTTATCAAACGACGGCGACGAGGCAGCAAAAAGCGCATTCTGCTGGCTATCAACCGCCAGTTCATACACGCCGTTGCCAACGTCGCGGGTCAGAAAATCTTGCTCAGGTAGCGTCTGCGCCACGCTGGACAGGCTGGTAAATAACAGTGCTGTGGCGAGAGCCACGCAGGAATAGCGTTTCAGGGACTTCACATTGTGGAGGTTCATTGACTTTTATTCACATTTATTTACATACTGAGAATGATAATGAGATCAAATCTCATTCGCAATTAAGATAAATGAAATGTGACTACCCAATCTGGTAGGTCAAAAAGAAAACAGCGAAGGGGAGGGGGAAAAGAAAGTAGAAATTAAAAAACCCTTACTAACCAGGGGCTGGCGTTCAGGGCTTTAAGCTAACGCGAACTTACTTCTTCGCGCGCTCGAAGGAAGCAACGATTTCAGCTTTAGCAGCTTCAGCGTTGTCCCAACCG
This sequence comes from Citrobacter sp. Cpo045, assembly GCF_030332875.1. NCBI lineage: Bacteria > Pseudomonadati > Pseudomonadota > Gammaproteobacteria > Enterobacterales > Enterobacteriaceae > Citrobacter > Citrobacter sp. Cpo045. The sequence goes on along the minus strand of NZ_JAOWGZ010000091.1, from coordinate 421,569 downwards.
TCAACTTTCACCCATTTGCCCGCTTCGAGATCTTTGTAGTGTTCGAAGAAGTGGGTGATCTGCGCTTTCAGCAGTTCCGGCAGGTCGGTCACATCTTTGATGTGATCGTATTCTTTGCTCAGCTTGGTGTGCGGTACCGCAACCAGTTTCGCATCTTCACCGGATTCGTCGGTCATTTTCAGTACGCCAACCGGACGGCAGCGGATCACTGAACCTGGCTCCAGTGGGTACGGAGTCGGGACCAGAACGTCTACCGGGTCACCGTCCAGAGACAGGGTGTGGTTGATGTAACCGTAGTTGCACGGATAGAACATCGCGGTGGACATGAAGCGGTCAACGAACAGGGCGCCGCTCTCTTTGTCAACTTCGTATTTGATCGGATCTGCGTTCGCAGGGATCTCGATAACAACGTAGATATCTTCCGGCAGGTCTTTACCGGCAGGGACGTTGAGTAAGCTCATGTCTGTTTCCTTTAAATAAGCTATGGCAAACAAGTGGCGGGTATTATAGCCAACTCGCGCGGAATGTCTCCGCTTGTTTTCGCTTTCTCTGCGTGCATTTTCTTCTTTTTACCTCTCTCTCGTGACAGAAAAATCCATATCTTCAGCCGCATTTTTCATAGTGAGATGAAAGCGATTACAAAGTTGTGATTAACGTTTTATTTACTTTTTTGAAGTGTGATGTAACGCAATCCGTTACATGCTCAATTGTCTATAGTTTTTTCGCAACGGTTAATTAACCAACAATAATCACCCTACGAGGACGCACTTATGTGGAAGCGCTTACTTTTAGTCACAGCAGTTTCGGCAGCCATGTCGTCTATGGCAATGGCAGCCCCTTTAACCGTAGGATTTTCGCAGGTTGGCTCTGAATCCGGCTGGCGCGCCGCAGAAACCAACGTCGCGAAAAGCGAGGCCGAAAAGCGGGGAATTACGCTGAAAATCGCTGATGGCCAGCAAAAGCAGGAAAACCAGATTAAAGCAGTCCGCTCATTTGTTGCGCAGGGCGTCGACGCCATCTTTATTGCGCCGGTCGTGGCAACGGGTTGGGAGCCGGTTTTAAAAGAAGCTAAAGATGCCGACATTCCGGTCTTTTTGCTCGATCGTTCCATCGATGTAAAAGACAAATCTCTCTATATGACCACCGTCACCGCCGACAACGTGTTGGAAGGTAAATTGATCGGCGACTGGCTGATTAAACAAGTGGACGGCAAGCCGTGTAACGTCGTTGAGCTGCAAGGGACCGTTGGGGCCAGCGTGGCGATCGATCGTAAGAAAGGCTTTGCTGAAGCTATTGCCAGTGCGCCAAACATCAAAATTATTCGCTCTCAGTCCGGTGACTTCACCCGCAGTAAAGGGAAAGAAGTGATGGAGAGCTTTATCAAAGCGGAAAACAACGGCAAGAACATCTGTATGGTTTACGCCCACAACGATGACATGGTGATCGGTGCGATTCAGGCGATCAAAGAAGCGGGCCTGAAACCTGGCAAAGATATTCTCACCGGTTCTATCGATGGCGTACCGGATATCTACAAAGCGATGATTGACGGTGAAGCCAACGCCAGCGTCGAACTGACGCCGAATATGGCCGGCCCGGCATTCGACGCGCTGGAGAAATTCAAAAAAGACGGCACGATGCCTGAGAAGCTGACCATTACCAAGTCGATCCTCTATCTGCCGGATACGGCAAAAGAAGAGTTAGAGAAGAAGAAAAACATGGGCTACTAAGCCTTCATGAAAATGCCGGGGGCGCTGCGCTTGCCCGGCCTACATTACGCTCTTTTGTAGGCCGGATAAGCGTAGCGCCATCCGGCGTGATGCAGGGGGAACCATGACCACCGACCAACATCAGGAAATCCTCCGCACCGAAGGATTAAGCAAATTCTTTCCCGGCGTCAAAGCGTTGGATAACGTGGATTTCAGCTTGCGTCGTGGTGAGATTATGGCGCTGCTGGGAGAAAACGGAGCCGGCAAATCGACGCTCATCAAAGCGCTGACCGGCGTTTACCATGCCGATCGCGGCACTATCTGGCTTGAAGGCCAACCGATCACCCCCAAAAACACCGCCCATGCCCAACAACTGGGGATTGGCACCGTGTACCAGGAAGTGAACCTGCTGCCCAATATGTCGGTTGCCGATAACTTATTTATTGGTCGTGAACCGCGGCGCTTTGGCCTGCTTCTGCGCAAGCAGATGGAAAAACGCGCGACGGAGCTGATGGCGTCATACGGTTTTTCCCTCGACGTGCGCGAGCCGCTGAACCGCTTTTCCGTGGCGATGCAACAAATCGTCGCCATCTGTCGGGCGATCGATCTCTCCGCGAAAGTGCTGATCCTCGATGAGCCGACCGCCAGCCTTGATACCCAGGAAGTTGAAATGCTGTTTGGCCTGATGCGACATCTGCGCGATCGGGGCGTCAGCCTGATCTTCGTCACCCACTTTCTTGATCAGGTTTATCAGGTCAGCGATCGCATTACCGTTCTGCGTAACGGCGGCTTCGTTGGCTGCCGTGAAACCCGAGAACTGCCTCAGATCGAACTGGTCAAAATGATGCTGGGCCGTGAACTGGATACCCATGCGCTACAGCGTGCGGGCCGCACGTTGCTGAGTGATAAACCGGTGGCGGCATTCAGCGGCTTTGGCAAAAAAGGCACCATCGCGCCATTTGATCTACAGGTGCGTCCCGGTGAGATCGTCGGTCTCGCCGGACTACTGGGATCCGGGCGAACGGAAACGGCGGAGGTGATCTTCGGTATTAAACCCGCCGACAGCGGAAGTGCGCTGATCAAAGGCAAACCGCAGACTTTGCGCTCGCCACATCAGGCTTCGTGTCTGGGGATCGGTTTCTGTCCGGAGGATCGCAAAACGGATGGCATTATTGCCGCCGCTTCGGTGCGGGAAAACATCATTCTGGCATTGCAGGCGCAGCGCGGCTGGCTGCGACCTATTCCCCGGAAAGAACAAAACGAGATTGCCGAGCGGTTTATCCGCCAGCTTGGTATTCGTACTCCGAACGCTGAGCAGCCGATCGAATTTCTCTCCGGCGGCAATCAGCAAAAAGTATTGCTCTCGCGTTGGTTACTGACCAAACCGCAGTTCCTGATCCTCGATGAACCCACGCGTGGGATCGACGTTGGCGCGCATGCGGAGATCATTCGCCTGATCGAAACGCTGTGCGCGGATGGTCTGGCGCTGCTGGTCATTTCATCCGAACTGGAAGAGTTAGTGGGCTATGCCGATCGGGTCATTATTATGCGCGATCGCAAACAGGTGGCCGAGATCCCACTGGCTGAACTGTCCGTACCGGCGATCATGAACGCCATTGCGGCCTAAGGAGACTATGGTGATGCCTCAATCTCTCCCTCAATCCAATCCGTCTAAACGGCGGTTCCGTTGGCCAAAGGGGATGCCACAGCTGGTGGCGTTACTGCTGGTGCTGCTGGTGGATAGCCTGGTCGCCCCGCACTTCTACCAGGTGATTTTGCAGGATGGTCGGTTGTTCGGTAGCCCGATTGATATTCTCAACCGCGCCGCGCCCGTGGCGCTGTTGGCGATTGGTATGACGCTGGTGATTGCTACCGGCGGCATCGACCTTTCCGTGGGGGCCGTCATGGCTATTGCTGGCGCTACTACTGCGGCGATGACGGTGGCCGGGCACAGTCTGCCGGTAGTGCTGCTTGCCGCCTTAGGCTCCGGCATTCTGGCTGGGCTGTGGAACGGGATTCTGGTGGCCATCCTCAAGATCCAACCGTTCGTCGCTACGCTTATTCTGATGGTGGCCGGGCGCGGAGTGGCGCAGTTGATCACCTCCGGGCAGATCGTCACCTTCAACTCGCCAGAACTGTCATGGTTTGGCAGCGGCTCGCTCTTACTATTCCCCACGCCGGTAATTATTGCACTGCTCACGCTGGTGGTGTTCTGGCTGCTGACGCGGAAAACGGCGCTGGGTATGTTTATCGAAGCGGTGGGTATCAACATTCGTGCGGCAAAAAACGCCGGGGTGAACACCCGCATTATCGTGATGCTCACCTATGTGCTGAGCGGCCTGTGCGCGGCTATCGCTGGCATTATCGTCACGGCGGATATTCGCGGGGCAGATGCCAATAACGCCGGATTATGGCTGGAGCTGGATGCCATCCTGGCGGTGGTTATTGGCGGCGGTTCGCTGATGGGCGGGCGCTTTAACCTGCTGCTGTCGGTGGTAGGCGCATTGATTATTCAGGGCATGAACACCGGGATTTTGCTGTCGGGCTTCCAGCCGGAACTGAATCAGGTGGTCAAAGCCGTGGTGGTGTTGTGTGTGCTGGTCGTGCAGTCGCAACGCTTTATCAGCCTGATAAAAGGAGTGCGTGGTCATGATAAAACGTAATTTACCGCTGATGATCACCCTCGGCGTGTTTGTGCTGGGTTATCTCTACTGCCTGACGCAGTTTCCCGCTTTTGCTTCCACCCGGGTCATTTGCAATATCCTGACCGATAACGCCTTTCTGGGCATCATTGCCGTAGGCATGACTTTCGTAATCCTCTCTGGCGGGATCGACCTTTCCGTTGGCTCGGTGATCGCCTTTACCGGCGTATTTCTGGCAAAGGCCATTGGCTATTGGGGCATTTCCCCGCTGCTGGCGTTCCCTTTGGTTTTGCTGATGGGCTGCGCGTTTGGTGCGTTTATGGGGTTACTGATTGATGCGCTGAAGATCCCGGCATTTATTATCACCCTGGCGGGAATGTTCTTCCTGCGCGGCGTCAGCTATCTGGTCTCAGAAGAATCCATCCCAATTAATCATCCGGTTTATGACACGCTCTCAAGCCTGGCATGGAAAATTCCCGGCGGTGGTCGCCTGAGCGCGATGGGATTGCTGATGCTGGCGGTTGTCGTCATCGGCATATTCCTGGCGCACCGTACGCGCTTTGGTAATCAGGTTTACGCGATTGGCGGCAACGCCACCTCTGCCAACCTGATGGGCATCTCAACCCGCAGCACCACCATCCGCATTTATATGCTGTCTACCGGGCTTGCGACGCTTGCCGGCATTGTCTTTTCCATTTACACCCAGGCGGGCTATGCGCTGGCGGGCGTTGGCGTCGAACTGGATGCGATAGCCTCAGTTGTGATTGGCGGAACGCTACTCAGCGGTGGGGTCGGTACAGTGTTAGGGACGTTGTTTGGCGTCGCTATTCAGGGGCTGATCCAGACCTACATTAATTTTGACGGCACATTAAGTTCCTGGTGGACGAAGATCGCGATTGGCATTTTATTGTTTATTTTTATAGCGTTACAACGCGGTCTGACGGTGCTTTGGGAAAATCGTCAAAGCTCGCCGGTTACCCGAGTGGGTACGGCGGCAACACCAAAGTAACATCCTGATTTTGCACAAAACATTTAAATACCTAAACTTTTTCCGGTTGTAGTCGATAGGTTCTGTACAGGTCTGTTTTAACCCTACAACCGGAAATATAACGATGCCAAAATCCCTTTCAATTCGATCAAGTTTGTTGGTGTTATTGTCTCTGCTGACGTTCCTTCTGCTACTGACCGGTAGCATGGGGCTATATGCGTCTACCCGTGTCATTACCTCGTTGATTTATCACGGTATTATGAGCGCTGCAATGTTGGCTGCTATCGCATTGCTGGCGGTCATTTGGTTTATGCTGCGAAATAAGTTTCTCAAACCGTTGGATAACATGGTTGAGCAACTGGAACGTCTGGCTACGGGGGATTTGTCGCCGGTTACCGCGTTGTCGGCCAGCGCCGAATTCAACCGCCTGAACGCAGCAATGGATGACATGCGCCATGCGCTGGGCGACTCGGTACAGCGCGTACGCGATGCCAGCTCGCAAATTGATATTGGCAGTCGTGAACTGACGGCCGGTAACCAGCATCTGGCGCAACGCACTGAATCGACAGCCACTTCGCTGGAGCAGACCGCCGCCAGCATGGAAGAACTCACGGCGACGGTGAAACAGAATGCGCAGAACGCGGAACAGGCGCACCAGCTGGCAAAATCGGTGTCGGATACTGCCGATCGCGGTAGCGAAATGGTGTGCTATGTGATCGAGAAAATGCGCGATATTTCCGGCAGTTCCAGCCGAATCGCCGATATCCTCAGCGTGATTGACGGCATTGCTTTCCAGACCAATATTCTGGCGCTCAATGCTTCCGTTGAAGCGGCGCGAGCTGGTGAGCAGGGGCGGGGCTTTGCGGTTGTGGCAGGTGAAGTGCGTAATCTGGCCAGCCGCAGCGCCGAGGCGGCCAAAGAGATCCGTACGCTAATCAGCGATTCGCACACCCATGTGGGGGAAGGCAGTGAACTGGCGCAGCAGGCGGGCGAAACCATGGATGAAATCGCGACCGAGGTTATGCGTATGACCAAACTGATGCGTGAAATTGCCAGTGCGTCCCAGGAACAGAGTCGCGGCATAGAGCAGGTGAATATCGCGGTAATTCAGATGGATGAAACGGCGCAGCAAAACGCGGCGCTGGTGCAGCAGTCTTCAGCGGCTACCCGCTCGCTGGAAGAGCAGTCTTCAGCGCTAATCGAAGCAATGGCCGTATTTAAGCTACAGAAAGCGTAAGCAGACGATGGATTTTGTAGGCCGGATGGCAACGCTACGCGTTTTATCCGGCCTACGTCCGTGCGATGAATGATACTTACGCGTCCGGGAACTCGCGGATAAAGCGTTCTACATCTTCAACCATATGGTCGTTACCCACGAAGAAGGAGCGGCGCTGGTGCAGGCTTTCTGGGGTGATATCCAGAATGCGTTCTTTACCATCGCTGGCTTTGCCGCCCGCCTGCTCGGCCAGGAAGGCCATCGGGTTGCATTCATACAGCAGACGCAGTTTCCCTTGCGGGTGGCTGGCGGTGCTTGGGTACAGGTAGATCCCGCCTTTCAGCAGATTGCGATGGAAATCCGCAACCAGAGAGCCAATGTAGCGCGAGGTATACGGGCGCTGGGTTGGCTTATCTTCTTCCTGGCAGAATTTAATGTACTTCTTCACGCCGTTCGGGAATTTGATGTAGTTGCCTTCGTTAATGGAGTACGTGCTGCCTTTCGCCGGGAAGCGCATACGTTCCTGGCTGAGGCAGAATACGCCCAGAGAAGGATCGTAAGTGAAGGCATGTACGCCACAGCCGGTGGTATACACCAGCATGGTGGAAGAACCATAAACAACGTAACCTGCAGCAACCTGCTTGTTGCCCGGTTGCAGGAAATCCTCTTCCGTGACCGGTGTGCCGACTGGGGTTACGCGGCGGTAAATAGAGAAAATCGTACCGACAGAGACGTTAACATCGATGTTGGATGAGCCATCCAGCGGATCCATTAGCACAACGTATTTAGCGTGTTCACAGCCTTCAAAGACGACGATTTCATCTTCTTCTTCTGAGGCAATGCCCGCCACAATGTCGCGCGCCTTCAGTGCAGCTTTCAGTTTTTCGTTCGCGAACAGATCGAGTTTTTGCTGAACCTCTCCCTGCACGTTCTCAGCACCGCTGGCACCCAGGATATCGACCAGACCGGCCTTATTGATATCGCGGTGGATGATCTTGGCGCCCAGCTTTATTGCCGACAACAAAGCAGTGAGCTCACCGGTAGCATGAGAAAACTCGTGCTGCTTTTCGACAATAAATTCACCTAACGTTTTCATAACACTTTCCCTGCAATTTATGTGGAGTAAAGCGACCGCAACAATATTAACAAATATTTCCTTTGTTGCGCTTAGGTGAATCGCGCCAGCAAACTGCGGAATATCCTGAAATGCGTTTCTCACTTGCCGGACATGTGCGTAAAATGGCCCCCAGATTAAAAAAGGATAGTGACGTATGCGCATTCATATTTTGGGAATTTGTGGCACTTTCATGGGCGGTCTGGCGATGCTGGCGCGCTCGCTCGGTCATGAAGTAACCGGTTCGGACGCCAATGTGTATCCGCCGATGAGTACCTTACTTGAGAAGCAAGGCATTGATCTGATTCAGGGTTACGATGCCAGCCAGCTCGACCCACAGCCGGACCTGGTGATCATCGGCAATGCCATGACCCGTGGTAATCCGTGCGTGGAAGCGGTGCTGGAAAAGAACATTCCGTACATGTCTGGCCCGCAGTGGCTGCATGACTTTGTCTTGCGCGATCGCTGGGTACTGGCGGTTGCGGGTACGCACGGCAAAACCACTACCGCCGGAATGGCGACCTGGATCCTCGAAGCCTGCGGCTATAAACCTGGCTTTGTGATCGGCGGCGTTCCGGGCAACTTTGAGGTTTCCGCGCGCCTCGGCGAGAGCGACTTCTTCGTGATTGAAGCGGATGAGTACGACTGTGCGTTCTTCGACAAGCGTTCTAAATTCGTGCATTACTGCCCGCGCACGCTGATCCTCAATAACCTTGAGTTCGATCACGCGGATATCTTTGACGATCTGAAAGCTATTCAGAAACAGTTCCATCACCTGGTGCGTATCGTGCCGGGCCAGGGACGCATCATCTACCCGGAAAACGACATCAATCTGAAACAGACGATGGCGATGGGCTGCTGGAGCGAACAAGAGCTGGTGGGCGAACAAGGTCACTGGCAGGCGAAAAAGCTGACCACCGATGCCTCCGAGTGGGAAGTGTGGCTGGACGGTGAAAAAGTCGGCGAAGTTAAGTGGGGCCTGGTGGGCGAGCACAACATGCACAACGGCCTGATGGCGATTGCAGCCGCGCGTCATGTTGGCGTCGTGCCTGCGGATGCGGCCAATGCATTGGGCTCGTTCATCAACGCTCGTCGCCGTCTTGAGCTGCGCGGTGAAGCCAATGGCGTGACGGTGTATGACGATTTTGCCCATCACCCGACGGCCATTCTGGCAACGCTTGCGGCACTGCGCGGTAAAGTGGGCGGCACGGCGCGCATCATCGCGGTGCTGGAACCTCGCTCGAACACCATGAAAATGGGTTTGTGCAAAGATGACCTGGCGCCGTCGTTAGGGCGTGCAGACGAAGTGTTCCTGCTGCAACCCCCGCACATTCCGTGGCAGGTAGCAGAAGTCGCTGAAGCCTGCGTTCAGCCGGCACACTGGAGCGGCGATGTGGATGCACTGGCAGATATGGTGGTGAAAACCGCACAGCCTGGCGATCACATTCTGGTGATGAGCAACGGCGGGTTTGGCGGCATCCATCAAAAACTGCTGGATGGTCTGGCGAAGAAAGCTCAGGCAGAAGAAGAGTAAAAAAATGCCCGGTGGCGCTACGCTTACCGGGCCTACAACGGATCGTAGGCCGGATAAGGTATTTGCACCGCCATCCGGCACTTTCGGCGGACGAAGAGGTTAGGCCTCGTTTTCCGCCAGTTCACGCAGATACTGGAAGATCTGGCGGGAAGATTTTGGCGGCTTGTTGCCCGCTTTTTCTTTCCTGGCGTTACGCACCAGCGAACGCAGTTGCTGACGGTCGGCGTCAGGCCACAGGTTCATCACTTCTTCGATAGCTTCATCGCTACCGTCAACCATACGGTCACGCAGTTGCTCCAGCTTATGGAAGACAACGACCTGTTGGTTGTGACGGTTTTTCAGCTTGTCCAACGCCTGACGGATAGGATCAACATCGCGCTGGCGCAACATTTTGCCAATCAGCTGCAGCTGACGACGGCGACCTTCCATCTTAATACGCTGGGCCAGCTCAATCGCGGCACGTAAATCCGCATCGAGCGGGATTTTATCCAGCGCGTTTTTCCCCAGTTTTACCAGTTCCACACCCAGGTGTTTTAACTCCTCGGCGTCACGTTTTATTTCACTTTTACTGACCCAGATAATTTCATCGTCTTCGTCTTCGATGTCATCACCGGGAACGTCGTCGAGCCAGTCTTCGGGCTGCTTAGTCATGTCAGGCTCCTTAAAAAAAGAGGCTAATGTTACCAGTTAAGATGCGCACTGAAAAACGGTTCTCTGTTAGACTTCAGAGAAACTCTCTCTACATTATGGCATTTGCGATGAAAGTAATCTCACAAGTTGAAGCGCAGCGTAAGATTCTGGAAGAAGCAGTCTCGACGGCACTGGAATTAGCATCAGGTAAGTCGGATGGCGCGGAAGTCGCTGTGAGCAAGACCACGGGTATTAGCGTCAGCACCCGTTATGGTGAAGTGGAGAACGTCGAATTCAATAGCGATGGTGCACTGGGGATTACGGTTTACCACCAAAACCGTAAAGGCAGCGCATCGTCCACCGATTTAAGCCCGCAGGCGATTGCACGCACCGTGCAGGCCGCGCTGGACATTGCACGTTACACTTCGCCGGACCCGTGCGCGGGCGTGGCAGATAAAGAACTGCTGGCCTTTGATGCGCCCGATCTGGACCTGTTCCACCCGGCGGAAGTTTCCCCTGACGAAGCTATCGAACTGGCTGCCCGCGCTGAACAGGCGGCACTACAGGCCGACAAACGCATCACCAATACCGAAGGTGGCAGCTTTAACAGCCACTATGGCATCAAAGTGTTTGGCAACAGCCACGGTATGCTGCAGGGCTACTGCTCCACGCGCCATTCTCTTTCCAGCTGCGTAATTGCAGAAGAAAATGGTGATATGGAGCGCGATTACGCCTACACCATTGGCCGGGCGATGGGCGATCTGCAAACGCCGGAGTGGGTGGGGGCAGATTGTGCTCGCCGTACCTTATCTCGCCTGTCTCCGCGTAAGCTGTCCACCATGAAAGCGCCGGTGATTTTCGCCAATGAAGTGGCGACCGGACTGTTCGGACACCTGGTTGGCGCCATTGCAGGCGGCTCGGTGTACCGCAAATCCACCTTCCTGCTCGACTCGCTGGGCAAGCAAATTCTGCCGGAATGGCTGACCATTGAAGAACATCCGCACCTGCTGAAAGGGCTGGCGTCTTCACCGTTCGACAGCGAAGGCGTACGGACCGAACGCCGCGACATTATTAAAGACGGTGTGCTGACTCAGTGGCTGCTGACCAACTATTCCGCACGTAAGCTGGGGCTTAAGAGCACCGGTCATGCAGGCGGGATCCACAACTGGCGAATTCCGGGACAGGGTCTAAGCTTCGAGCAGTTGCTCAAAGAGATGGGCACAGGTCTTGTGGTTACCGAGCTGATGGGACAGGGCGTAAGCGGCATTACCGGCGATTACTCGCGCGGCGCGGCGGGCTTCTGGGTCGAAAACGGTGAAATTCAGTACCCGGTGAGTGAAATTACCATCGCCGGTAACTTAAAAGAGATGTGGCGTAATATCGTCACCGTCGGCAACGATATTGAAACGCGCAGTAATATTCAGTGTGGTTCGGTCCTGTTGCCGGAGATGAAGATCGCCGGGCAATAATATCCGTCATACTTCAAGCTGTGGCGTGAATTATTGAGGGTATCTGGCGTTTGTTTATTTTTGAATAATAAAAAAGGAAGTGAGCAATGCGTAAACACCTGTTAGCGATCGTCGCAGCTTCAACGCTGGTTCTTGGTTCTTCTGCGTTTGCAGCCGATCTTGAAGACGATATGGGGATCCTCAACGACAACCTGAAAATCGTCGAAAAAACGGATAATGCGACTGAACTGAAAGATGCGTTAACCAAAATGCGTGCAGCTGCGCTGGACGCGCAAAAGGGAACGCCGCCGAAGCTGGAAAACAAATCCCCGGACAGCCCGGAGATGAAGGATTTCCGTCACGGTTTTGACACGCTGATCGGCCAGATTGACGGCGCGCTGAAGCTGGCGAACGAAGGTAAAGTTAAAGAGGCGAAAGCTGTTGCGGAAGAGCTGAAAACCACGCGCAACGAAAACCACAAGAAGTTCCGCTAATCTGCGCTATCCGGCCTGCATACCCGTAGGTCGGATACAACACCCCGCTACTGCACGCCCCATAAGTAAACGCTATACCCATCACATTTTTTCATTTTTATCGCCCATTCATTGTTCGCACTTCCTTCCATTTTTCTGCTCGCTCTTGCGATCTCAATCACATTATTCCAGTGATAAATCGTGGTTCCAGCTCTTTTTGCGGCACAGATCACTATCGCTGCACACCTTTCCACTTCGAAGTGGAAAACAACTCGCTACAAACTCATAACCTCCGTCGCTAATTTACCCTCAGAGACATTAACGGGGTAAGACGAGTGAATAACGGAGCTGTAATGAATGACATGGGGGAATCGGTGGAACTGGCCGACCGCATGCTGGCGCAGGTGTATGCCTTGCTGCGTGAACGCAACATTATTCCCAACGCCGTACAGGAACAGATGCTGACGTCGCATGTTCGCGCCATGGCGCACCGCTCGGTAACGGGTGAACCCTTACCAGAGGTCGATGCCAGCTTGTTTGATGAAATATCTGCCGAATCAATGGCGCTTGCCCGCGACGTGGTCGCCGAGTTTGGCAATCTTCCTGAGGAAGAGGCCTGGCTGCTGTCGGTGCACTTCGAAGTCGCGAAAGACAACCTTTAAGGAGCAAAAGATGGAACAGATTACCGTAGTGATTGGCGATCGTCTGGGTAAAGGCCAGAAAGTGGCGGCAGGCGTAGAGAAAGCGGGTGGCCGTGCCGTTGTGGTGCCGGGCGTTGCAGCAGATATGAAGCTGGGTGACGTGATGAAAGCGGAAAACGCCACCTTTGGTATCTCGTTTTGCGGCAGCGGTGGTGCGGGTGCGATTACCGCGCAGACCAAATACGGCTACAAGGCGAAATACGGCATGCGCTCGGTCGATGAAGGGGTAACCGCCATCAACGAAGGGTGCAACGTACTGGGATTCGGCTTTATGGACAAAGAAGAGCTCGGCGAGCGCCTGGTGCAGGCGTGGCAAAAGAAACACGGCGCTTAAGCATGAAAGAGCAATTCACCACCACGGTGAGAGTCACGGGTAAGGGCGAGACCAAAGCTCGCGCCTTTGCCGATGCCCTGAACCACGTTCAGGCTGCGGTGATGAAAGCGTCGCCGCATATCTTACTGCGTATTGAGCCACAGGATGTGCAGGTTGTTCAAGCGCGTGAATCGGTGCGTAAAGAGGCGTTTTTATTCCTCTTTTTGCGCCGGGAAAGACGCACTTTCAGCGTGGAGCTGGACGTGACCGTCAACGTGACTGCCATCAATCTCGACAAGGTGGATTTCGTTACGCAACGCTGATTTTTCTATTAAAAGGCATAATTATGTTCCTGATAATATTAATAAAATCGCTCATCATCGGCGCGTTGGTTGGCGTTGGTGTCGGCGCTGGGGCTGCACGCATGTTTCATGCGCCTACCACTCAAGGGATGGGCGCGTTTCGTACTCTGGGAGAACTGAATTCCTGCGAAGGGGATCCGGCTTCTCACTTCTCGTTCGGCCTGGGTTTCTTCTTTAACGCCTGGGCTTCCTCTGTTGCGGCGGGGGCGTTCACGCAGGACGTCGACCATCGCATCATCCCCAACTGGGGCGCCGCCGCGCTGATGATTAAAAATCGCAACGTCGGTGAAACGCTGCACGACCCCAAACGCATGGCAATTGCCTGCGGCGTTATCGGGATGATCGTGGTGACCTTCCTGAACCTCACCGCATCATCCGTACCGGAAGCGTTGCAGGTTACCGCCGTCAAGGTGCTGGTGCCCGCGGCTAACCTGCTGGTTAACACCGTGATGCCAGTAATCTTCTGGCTGGCGGCGATCGACGCCGGTAAGAAATCTGGCTTCTGGGCCACCGTTTTTGGCGGCGCGGCGCAGCTGATCATGGGTAACGCCGTTCCGGGTCTGGTTCTCGGCATTCTGATCGGCAAAGGTGTTGAAGAGAGCGGCTGGAACCACGTCACTAAAGTGATGATGGTGGCTATCGTCGCGCTGTTTGTCCTGAGCGGCTTCTTCCGTGGCTTCGACATGAAGATGATCGAATCCTTCCATCTGACCGTGCCTAACTGGCTCGAACTTATCCACAACTCGCTCAGCGGCAAATAACGGAGGTCATCATGGAACAGAATAAAGGTTTTTGGTTCGCTGACTGGTCGTTCCCGATCTTCGTGGGCCTGCTCTCCTCTGGCGTGTTTGCCGGAACACACATGTACTACCTGTACGGTATTGGCGCATTTAACGAAGTGGCTTTTGTGGCGATGCTGAAGGCGGGAATGGATACCGGCTCCTACGGAGCGGTGGCGGCATTTGGCGCAAGCTTTCTGTTTGCCCGCATCATTGAAGGTTCGCTGGTGGGGATTTTGGATATCGGCGGGGCGATTCAAACCGGGGTTGGGTTAGGTGTTCCGGCGCTGCTGCTGGGCGCGGGCATTATCTTCCCGGTCGCCAACTTCGCCGCCTCGCTGGTCACCGGTCTGGTGATTGGTCTGGCGATTGGCTACATCATCATTCTGGCGCGTAAGTTCACCATCAACCAGAGCGACTCGACCTACGGTGCGGACGTCATGATGGGGGCCGGTAACGCCTCCGGACGCTTCCTCGGGCCGTTGATTATCCTCAGCGCGATGACGGCTTCTATTCCGATCGGAATCGGTTCTCTGGCTGGCGCGCTGCTGTTTTACCTGTGGCAAAAACCGATTACCGGCGGGGCGATCCTCGGCGCAATGATCCTCGGGTCCATCTTCCCGATTGCCATTAGTTGATGGTGTGTCGTTGTAGGCCTGATGGCGGCTGCGCTTATCAGGCCTACACGATCGCCCCCATTTCAACAGGAGAGAGACATGTTTGATTTACTCCTGCGCCGTGCGCGCCTCGTTGACGATACGGTGAGCGATATTGCGCTCAAAGACGGCAAGATCGCGGCGTTGGGTGACGTTGATGGTCCGGCGCTGAAAACCATCGAGCTGGGCGGTGAGTGCTACGTCAGCGCAGGCTGGATTGACTCCCACGTTCATTGCTACCCGAAATCCCCGATTTACCACGACCAGCCGGATAGCGTTGGTATTGCGACCGGCGTCACTACCGTAGTGGATGCGGGCAGCACCGGAGCGGATGACATCGACGATTTTTACACCCTGACCCGGGAAGCTGCCACCGAAGTGTACGCGTTGCTGAATATCTCCCGCGTTGGGCTTATCGCCCAGAACGAGCTGGCCAACATGGCCAATATTGACGCTGATGCGGTACGAGAGGCGATGAAACGCCACCCTGATTTTATCGTCGGTCTGAAGGCACGTATGAGCAGCAGCGTAGTCGGTGAAAATGGCATCACGCCGCTGGATCGCGCCAAAGCGATGCAAGCGCAGAACGGTGACCTGCCGCTGATGGTGCACATCGGCAACAACCCGCCGGATCTGGATGAGATCGCCGAACGCCTGAGCGCGGGTGACATCATTACCCACTGTTACAACGGTAAGCCGAATCGCATTCTGACACCGCAAGGTGAGCTACGGGCGTCAGTGACGCGGGCGATTTCACGCGGCGTGCGTCTGGACGTTGGGCATGGCACCGCCAGCCTGAGCTTTGCGGTGGCAAAACGCGCTATCGAACTGGGTATTTTGCCGCACACCATCAGCTCCGATATTTACTGTCGTAACCGTATCAGCGGCCCGGTGCATTCCCTGGCGAATGTGATGTCGAAATTCCTCGCCATTGGGATGTCGCTGCCGCAGGTCATTGAATGCGTTACCGCCAATGCCGCCGATGGTCTGCGCCTGAAACAGAAGGGGCGGCTGCAGGTCGGTCTGGATGCCGATTTAACCCTCTTTACGCTTAAGCGCCAGCCAACCGTGCTGGTAGATGCAGAAAACGACAGCCTGCAGGCTGAACAACTGCTGGTGCCGCTTGCCGCAATACGTGCGGGCAAGGGCTATATGACCGAACAAGGGAGCACGGAACATGCCTTCGATTTTTGAGAAATACGATTTAAAACAGGTGATTAATACCTCCGGCCGCATGACGGCGCTCGGCGTTTCCACGCCGCGACCAGAAGTGGTTGAAGCCGCGATGGCGGGGATGAACCAATATTTCGAGATGAAAGACCTGGTCAATAAAACCGGCGACTACATCGCGAAATTACTGGAAGTGGAAGGGGCAACGGTTGTCTCTTGCGCATCGGCCGGGATCGCCCTGTCGGTGGCTGGCGTATTGGTTAAAGACAGCGACTGGCTGCTGGAGAACCTGCACGTCACGCCCATCGAGAACAACGAAATCGTGTTGCCCAGAGGTCACAACGTCAACTTTGGCGCACCGGTGGGCACCATGGTAGCGCTTGGCGGCGGCAAGTTAGTGGAAGCCGGTTATGCCAACGAATGTTCCGCGGCACAGCTGGCGGCGGCCATTACACCGCGTACGGCGGCCATTCTGTATATCAAATCTCACCACTGCGTCCAGAAAAGTATGCTCAGCGTGGAGCAGGCTGCGGTGGTGGCGCGTACGCATAATCTGCCGCTGATAGTGGACGCGGCGGCGGAAGAGGATTTGCAGTGCTACTACCGGGTTGGTGCAGATCTGGTGATTTATAGCGGCGCCAAGGCGATAGAAGGACCAACCAGCGGTCTGGTGATTGGTAAAACCCAATATGTTGAGTGGGTGAAGCGCCAGACGGCGGGGATTGGCCGGGCGATGAAGGTGGGCAAAGAGGGAATTCTTGGACTGACCTGCGCCATCGAACTGTATCTGAACGCGCAGAAAGAGAGCGGCGCGGAGATGGTCGAGAAAATGACGCCGTTCATTAATGCGTTGAACCAGCTTAACGGCGTGAGCGCCCGCGTGGTGTGGGATAGTGCAGGGCGCGACATCGCACGCACGGAAATTAAGTTTGATGAAGCGGTAACCGGGATCGCCACGGGGGAACTGGTCGACGCGCTGAAACAGGGGGAGTACGCGATTTACTTCCGTGGTTACAAAGCCAATGAAGGCATTATCGAAGCCGATGTGCGCAGCGTCGATCGCGCGCAGCTGGAGATTGTGGCCCGTCGAATTGGTGAAGTGATTTCGCAGGAGAAAAACGCATGAAACTGACCCCTAACTTTTATCGCGACCGCGTCTGCCTGAACGTACTGGCAGGCTCCAAAGAAAATGCCCGGGATATTTATGCGGCGGCGGAAGGACACGTGCTGGTTGGCGTGTTGTCAAAAAATTACCCGGATGTCGCAAGCGCGGTAGCGGATATGCGTGAATACGCGGCCCTTATCGACAATGCGCTCTCCGTGGGGCTGGGGGCGGGCGATCCTAACCAGTCGGCGATGGTCAGTGAAATCTCCCGTCAGGTGCAGCCACAGCATGTCAATCAGGTCTTTACCGGCGTGGCCACCAGTCGCGCGCTGCTGGGCCAGCAGGAGACAGTGGTCAATGGTCTGGTCTCGCCAACCGGCACGCCGGGCAGGGTGAAAATCTCCACTGGTCCGCTAAGCAGCCAGACGCCGGACGGTATTGTGCCGGTAGAAACCGCGATTGCGCTGCTCAAAGACATGGGCGGTAGCTCAATTAAATACTTCCCGATGGGTGGCCTGAAATGCCGTGACGAGTACATTGCGGTCGCGCAGGCCTGCGCCCGTCATGACTTCTGGCTGGAGCCAACCGGCGGTATCGATCTGGATAATTTCACTGAAATCCTGCAAATTGCCCTCGATGCCGGAGTGAGTAAAATCATTCCTCACATCTATAGTTCGATTATTGATAAGGTGAGTGGTAACACTCGTCCGGACGACGTACGCCAGCTGATGGCGATGACCCGGGCCTGCGTAGGCTAACTGACTGATGAGGAAACTGACGTGCGATTCCCCAACCAACGTTTAGCACAGCTGTTTGACATGTTGCAAAACGAAGCGCTTCCACAGGACGAGCTGGCGCAGCGGTTGTCGGTTTCCACACGCACCGTACGGGCGGATATCACCGCGCTAAACGCGCTGCTCACCCAGTACGGCGCACAGTTTGTCCTCAGCCGGGGTAATGGTTATCAGCTCAAAATTGATGACCCGGCAAGCTTTCACACCCTGCAAACGCAGCAGCCCAATACGTTGCTGCGCATCCCACGCACCAGCCAGGAACGGATACACTGGCTGGTGGTGCGTTTTCTGACGTCGGCTTTCTCGCTGAAGCTGGAAGATTTAGCTGATGAATGGTTTATCAGCCGCGCGACGCTGCAAAACGATATGGCTGAGGTGCGCGAGCATCTGCAACGTTATCATCTGACGCTGGAAACGCGTCCCCGTCACGGCATGAAGCTGTTCGGCAGCGAAATGGCGATCCGCGCCTGTTTGACCGATCTGCTGTGGACGCTGGCGCAGCAGGATCCGCAGCATCCGTTAGTGACGCAAGAAGCGCTGAATGCGGGGCTTCCTGAACAGTTGCAACCCGTTTTGCAGGACATTTTTGCCCGTTTCCATATTCGTCTGACCGATGAGGGCGAGCTGTTTTTACGCTTGTACTGCGCGGTGGCGGTACGGCGGATTAGCGAAGGATATCCACTCCCGGATTTTGCCGCAGAAGAAGCCGATCAATCGGTGTGCCTGGCCACGCGGGAAATCGCGGCGGTACTGCACCGCCTGGCAGACAAACCGCTTTCCGTTTCCGAAGAAAACTGGCTACAGGTGCATATTGCTGCCCGCCAGGTTCAGGAGATCGCGCCCAGTGCTATCAATGCGGATGATGACGAAGCGTTGGTCAATTACATCCTGCGTTTTATCAACACCCAGTACAACTACAACCTGTTGAATGATAAACAGTTGCATGCTGACCTGCTGACGCATATTAAGACGATGATCACCCGGGTGCGTTACCAGATAATGATCCCCAATCCGCTGTTGGAAAATATTAAACAGCACTACCCCATGGCGTGGGACATGACGCTGGCCGCCGTCTCGGGATGGGGAAAATATACGCCGTACACCATCAGTGAAAATGAGATTGGCTTCCTCGTGCTGCATATTGGCGTCGGGCTGGAGCGTAGTTACAACATCGGTTACCAGAGACAGCCGAAGGTTCTGCTGGTATGCGATGCCGGAAATGCGATGGCGCGGATGATTGAAGCGGTACTGGCGCGTAAGTATCCGCAGATAGAGATCGTCGATACCGTAACGCTTCGCGACTACGAACAGCGGGAAAGCATCAG
The DNA here is from genome assembly GCF_030332875.1 of Citrobacter sp. Cpo045. NCBI lineage: Bacteria > Pseudomonadati > Pseudomonadota > Gammaproteobacteria > Enterobacterales > Enterobacteriaceae > Citrobacter > Citrobacter sp. Cpo045. The sequence goes on along the minus strand of NZ_JAOWGZ010000091.1, from coordinate 402,613 downwards.
CGAAGATTTTGTCATCTCAACCGCGCGGATTGGTGAAAAAGATAAGCCGGTGGTGATGATTGCGCCGTTCCCTACCGATTATCAGCTGGAGCAGATTGGCAAACTGGTGCTGGTCGACAGAACCCGTCCGTGGATGTTGAACAAATTCTTCGATGCCGCCCATTTTCGTGTGATTGACGAGCCAATGGATCAACAAACGTTGTTCAAAACCTTATGCCGTCAGTTGCAGGATGAAGGTTTTGTCGACGCGGAGTTTCTTGATTCGGTGGTTGAGCGCGAGGCCATCGTCAGCACCATGCTGGGTGACAGCATTGCCTTGCCGCACGCCCTTGGTCTGCTGGCAAAGAAAACGGTGGTCTACACCATCCTCGCCCCGCAGGGTATCGCCTGGGGCGATGAAACGGCCCACGTGATCTTCTTGCTCGCCATCAGCAAGAGTGAATACGAAGAGGCGATGGCTATCTACGATATCTTCGTCACCTTCCTTCGCGAACGCGCGATGACGCGACTCTGCGCGTGTCGCAATTTCACCGAGTTCAAAGCGGTTGCGATGGAGTGTGTGAGCCGTTTTTGAGAGGCGGATAACAGAATGTTTACCGCCTGAAAGTTAACGCAAATGATGTACAACCTGGTTGCTGCTACCGCGCCAGATCAGCGCCGGGTCTTTAAGATCCTGCACAAATTTACCATCGACCAGCACGTTGATGAGATCCACCACCTGCATTTGTGCGGCGTTGAGTTCATCAAGCTTGTAGCCAGTCCACACCCAGATATCTTTCCCCGGACACTCAGCGTGAATACGCTGTACCAGTTGCAGGATATCCGGCACGTTTTGCGGATGCAGCGGATCGCCGCCGGACAGCGAAATACCCTGGCGAGGGATTCGCGTGTCGTTCAGATCGGCAATGATCTTGTCTTCCATCTCTTTGGTAAACGGCTGGCCGGAATTGAGTCGCCAGGTGCTTTTGTTATAGCAGCCAGGGCATTCATGCACGCATCCCGACACAAACAGGGTGCAGCGAGTTCCTGGGCCGTTAACGATATCGACAGGATAGTATTGATGGTAGCGCATAGCGGGTGTCCAGAAAGCATGTAGGCCGGATAAGGTGCTTGCACCGCATCCGGCAACATTGTGATGCCTGATGGCGACGCGATTGCGTCTTATCAGGCCTACGGCCTTTGCAAACGGAAATTAACCTATCTGCCCATTACCTAAATGCTTAACGCGGCGCTTCACTTCTTCCTGCTTACCGGCGTTAAACGGACGAGCGTCCGGGCTGCCTAAATAACCGCATACGCGGCGGGTGACCGACACGCGCGCGGCGTCGTGGTTACCACATTTCGGGCAGGTAAAGCCTTTGCTGGTGCACTCGAACTCACCGGTAAAGCCGCACTCGTAGCATTCATCGATTGGCGTGTTGGTCCCGTAATACGGCACGTGCTGATAGCTGTAATCCCAGACGTCTTCCAGTGCTTTCAGGTTGTGCTGAATGTTCGGGTACTCGCCGTAGCAAATGAAACCTCCGTTCGCCAGCGGCGGGTACGGCGCTTCGAAATCGATCTTGTCGTACGGGTTAACCTTTTTCTCCACGTCGAGGTGGAAGCTGTTGGTGTAGTAACCTTTGTCGGTAACACCCGGCACCACGCCAAACTCGGCGGTATCCAGACGGCAGAAACGATCGCACAGGTTTTCGCTTGGTGTACTGTACAGACTAAAGCCGTAGCCGGTTTCGTCTTTCCACTGATCGACTGCCTGACGCAGACGTTCCACAATGGCGATAGCTTTAGCGCGAAGCTGCTCGCTGTCGTACAAGTGTTTGTCGCCAAACAGCGCGTTGATGGTTTCGTGAATACCAATGTAACCCAGAGAAATCGACGCGCGGCCGTTTTTAAAGATTTCAGACACGTCATCATCTGCTTTCAGACGCACGCCGCAGGCCCCTTCCATATACAGGATCGGTGCAACGCGGGCCTTCACGCCTTCCAGACGCGCAATGCGGGTCATCAGCGCTTTACGCGCCAGGATCAGACGGTCGTCGAGCAGTTTCCAGAAGGTGGCTTCATCGCCATGAGCTTCCAGCGCGATACGCGGCAGGTTAAGGCTGATAACGCCGAGGTTGTTACGGCCATCGTGAACCTGTTCGCCGTTCTCGTTTTCCCATACGCCCAGGAAGCTACGGCAGCCCATTGGCGTTTTGAACGAGCCGGTCACTTTAACCACTTGATCGTAGTTCAGGATGTCCGGATACATACGCTTGCTCGCGCACTCCAGCGCCAGCTGCTTGATGTCATAGTTCGGATCGCCAAACTTGTGGTTCAGACCGTCACGAATCGCAAACACCAGTTTCGGGAACACGGCGGTTTTACGATTTTTACCCAGGCCGGCAATGCGGTTACGCAGAATGGACTGCTGGATCAAACGCGATTCCCAGCTGGTTCCCAGGCCGAAACCGAAGGTGACGAACGGCGTCTGACCGTTGGCGGTATGCAGGGTATTCACTTCATACTCAAGGGACTGGAATGCGTCGTAGCACTCTTTCTCGGTACGGGAATGCGCATAACCGTCGGCATCTGGGATCTGCCACTCTTCAGCGGTTTTGCGATGCTTATTAAAGCTCTCGGTCACGAAGGGGGCGAGAACTTCGTCAATACGGTTAATGGTGGTACCGCCATAAATATGGCTGGCAACCTGCGCGATAATTTGCGCGGTGACCGCCGTCGCGGTGGAGATGGATTTTGGCGGCTCAATCTCCGCGTTACCCATCTTAAAGCCCTGCGTCAGCATACCTTTCAGGTCGATCAGCATGCAGTTAAACATTGGGAAGAACGGAGAGTAGTCGAGATCGTGATAGTGAATATCACCACGCTCGTGCGCCTGGACGACATCACGCGGCAGCAGGTGTTGACGCGCATAGTGTTTGGCGACGATACCGGCCAGCAGGTCGCGCTGGGTCGGGATCACTTTGCTGTCTTTGTTGGCGTTTTCGTTCAGCAGAGCAGAGTTGGTTTGCTCAACCAGACCACGAATTTCCTGGTTCAGACGGCCACGTTTTTCACGCTGTATATCACGGTCGTGGCGATATTCGATGTACGCACGGGCGAGTTGTTTGTACGGACCAGACATCAGCTGGTTTTCAACCGCTGTCTGGATCTCGTTGATATCGACCTGGCTGCGCTCATTCATCTGGCTACTAACGACTTCTGCGACGGTGGCACAGTAATCTGCGTCATCGACTCCCGCTGCTTTAGCTGCACGCAGAATGGCTTCTTTGATGCGCTCTGATTTAAACGGCACTTTACAGCCATCTCGTTTCATCACATGCGGTGTCATGATCACTCCATATTTATAAGAACAGGTTATCCACAGAGGTTGGAGAAGCGGCCATGGCTTTATTCATCTATCTGGCCAATGACTTCCCGCAATCCTGACCCACTTTATCCACAATTCCACCGTTAAACGGTGCACTGTAGTTGTAGCAATTGTAGTCGATTAATACAACATATTGGGTCGGCGTGCATTTTAAGTTCTATATGTAGTGATTTGCATCAAGGATGTTTACGATTTATTTGATGTAGCGCAAAGTAAAAATCGGAGCGTACAGATGACGGGCAGTACAGCGATTGTAAATTGTGGGCAGAAAATTCTGATTAATTATTCAACAAAAACAGGAAGCTAAGCTAAGCGTATATAGCAACGCCCGGTAGCGCTATGCGTACCGGGCCTGAACATAATTGCAAGCTATTTTTGCACCCACCAGACGGCCTCAAAAGGACGCAGTGTCATTTCCCCAGGTTGGCTGGCAACCTCGGCATAGTTGTGCATCAGCACCTGCCAGTTTCCGTCGGTCTGGGCTGGCTGCCAGCTCTGAAAGGTACCGCTCAGATTGGCAATGACCAGCAGCCGCTGCCCTTGCCACTCTCGTTGATAGCACCACAGATGCGGGCTGTCCGGTAGCAGATCCTGGTAGTCGCCCCAGGTGATAACCGGCTCCGCTTTGCGCAAGGCGATCAGCTTCTGATAGGTGTAGAACACCGAGTCGGTATCGTTCAGTGCTGCCGCCACGTTGATGTCTGCTGCGTTGTCACACAGATTGATCCACGGCTCGCCGTAGGTGAAGCCCGCGTGTTTGCTGCTATCCCATTGCATCGGCGTGCGGCTGTTATCGCGTGATTTACTGGCGAGGATCGCCAGCAGTTCTTGCGCATCGCGTCCCTGGCCGTTCAACTCGGCAAACATGTTATGGCTTTCCACATCGCGATAATCGGTAATCTGGCGGAAGTGCGGGTTGGTCATGCCAATCTCTTCACCCTGGTAGATGTAGGGGGTGCCCTGCATGCCATGCAGCACCATCGCCAGCATTTTGGCCGACGGAACGCGGTATTTACCTTCATCGCCAAAACGCGACACGATGCGCGGCTGATCGTGGTTACACCAGAACAGCGCGTTCCATGCCTGATTGTGCATGCCCTGCTGCCAGTGGTGGAACAGGGTTTTTAGCGCCACATAATCGGGTTTTGCTAACGTCCACTTCTCACCGTTGGGGTAATCCACTTTCAGGTGGTGGAAGTTAAAGGTCATCGACAGTTCACTACCATCTTGTGCGGCGTACTGCTGGCAATGTTCAAGCGTAGTGGAAGACATTTCGCCGACCGTCATCAGGTTGCGTGGAGTAAAAACATCGCGGTTCATCTCACGCAAAAATTCATGCGCGCGTGGGCCGTCGGTATAAAAACGGCGTCCATCGCCGTCGGGATCGTTCGGGAAGTCCTGATCTTTAGAGATAAGATTCACCACGTCGAGGCGCAATCCGTCCACGCCGCGATCGGCCCAGAACTCGCACACTTTCTTTAGCTCGGCGCGTACCGCCGGGTTTTCCCAGTTCAGGTCGGCTTGCTCCGGAGCAAAGAGGTGCAGATAGTACTGCTCGCTTTCGGCGTGCCAGCCCCAGGCGTTGCCGCCAAACTTGGAGCGCCAGTTATTTGGCGGGCAGTCTGGCGTGCCATCGCGCCAGAAATAAAACTGACGATACGGGCTGTCTTTATCCAGCGCTTCACGAAACCAGGCGTGCTGGGTTGAGGTGTGGTTAAACACCATGTCGAGAATAATACGGATGCCGCGCGCTTTCGCCTGCGCCACCAGTTCATCAAAGTCTTCCAGCGTGCCGTAGGCCGGATCGACAGACGTGTAGTCTGCGACGTCGTAACCGTTATCAACCTGCGGCGAAATATAGAACGGCGTCAGCCAGATGGCATCAACGCCCAGCTTTTGCAGATAGTCGAGGCGCTGCGTCACGCCGCGTAAATCTCCGGTGCCGCTGCCAGTGGTGTCCTGAAAACTCTTGGGGTAAACCTGATAGATAACGCCGTTTTGCCACCAGTGGGGAATATTCATGGTTGTTTCCTGGAAATACGCTGGGGCGCAACTGCGCCCCGAAGAAAAGTTAGACAATCTGTAATGTGCCCAGACGGTGTTTACGCTGGTAAACGAATGAGGTCAGTACCATTGGGATGACAATCGCAATGACCATCGCCATGCCAAAGACCTGCCAGTAAGTCGGCTGGATGGAGAGGATGCCCGGCAAACCGCCGACGCCAATCCCGTTCGCCAGCACACCGTTCAGGCCGCACAGCAGTCCGGCGAGACCGGAGCCGATCATCGCGCACAGCATTGGGAAGCGGTATTTCAGGTTGATCCCGTACATCGCTGGTTCAGTTACCCCGAGATAGGCGGAGATCGCGGCAGGAACGGAAATTTCACGTTCGTTGTGTTTGCGACTGGAGATAATGATCCCGACCACCGCAGAGGCCTGAGCGATATTCGACAGTGCGATCAGTGGCCATACCGGCGTGCCGCCCATGCTCTGAATCATCTGCATGTCGATAGCCAGCGTGGTCTGATGCACACCGGTGATCACCAGCGGGGCGTACAGGAAGCCGAACAGCGCCGCGCCAATCGGAGCAAAACTGCCGGTCAGCAGATGACGGACCGCAAACGCGACACCGTCGCCAATCATGCGGCCAAATGGACCGATAAAGGCGTGCGCAAGGAATACCGCAAGGATCAGCGAGCACACCGGGACGATCACCAGATACAGGTAATCCGGGACGATGCGCTTCATGCGTGTTTCAATAAACCCGAGCGCCAGCCCGGCCAACAGTGCCGGAATGACCTGCGCCTGGTAGCCCACTTTCTCAATGCTGAACAGGCCGAAGTTCCACACGTCCGGCACCTGCTGACCGAGCAAATAGGCGTTCATCAGTTGCGGAGAAACCAGGGTCACGCCCAGCACAATACCGAGGATCGGCGTACCGCCCATTTTCTTGACCGCCGACCAACAAATCCCGACCGGCAAATAGAAGAAGATCGCTTCGCCAATCAGCCACAGGAAGTCATAGAGGGTTTTCAGCGAAGGATGCATCTGCGCCAGCGTCTGCCCGTTACTCATGGGCAGATCGCCGATCACGTTACGGAAACCTAAGATCAGGCCGCCGCTAATCAGTGCTGGCAGCAGCGGGAAGAAGATCTCCGCGAAGTGAGAAATCAACTGCTCGTGCCATTTCATATTCTGCCGCGCCGCTTTCTTTGCCTGCTCTTTGTCGGCACTGGCTTGTCCGGTGGTCGCCAACAGCGCTTTGTAGTAATCGCCCACCTCGGTGCCAATTACCACCTGAAACTGCCCGGCGTTGGTGAAGCAGCCTTTGACCATTGGCAACAATTCGATCTCTTTCGGCCTGGCGTTTGCAGGCTGATTCAGCACAAAACGCAGGCGAGTAATGCAGTGACTCACTGTAGCGATATTGTCGCGCCCGCCAACCAGCTCAATTAGCCGGTCAATGTCTGCTTGTTTTATTTTGCTCATGATGGTGTGTGTTCCCCGTAGACCGGAAAAGACGCTGTTGCGTCGTCATTCGGCAACTCTCTCGTTGTTGGCGCCAGAGTATATCTTCGATGAATATTTAAAAATGGGAACGTTCCCGAAACGCAGCGAAGATCACAAATTAATGCTCAGAAAGCGATCAGGAGAGGGTGGAAGGAATAACGATTTGTCGTGGTTCGCTGCGGCCGTTGATCTGTTCGATCAGCTGCGAGGCCGCTTGTCGCCCGGCTTCGGCGTATCCAGGATCGACGGTGATAATTTCCGGATGGAGGAATTTCATCAGCGGCGTGCTGCCCACGCTCGCCAGCTGCAGGTTCTCAATCCGCTGCTCCTGCAGGTATTTGCTGACGCCAAGGGCAAGGGTATCCGTCGCACAGACTAAAGCGGTGGTTTCCGGGGTGATGACGTTGGCGGCCTGCTCATAGCCCTGCTTCATGGCCAGACCCGGCAGCGCGGCCACAGGATGCAGTTTGTGTTTTTTACAGAATGCCAGGTAAGCCTCATGGCGGCGTTTACCAGTGGTCACATCGCTATGCGGAACACCAAGAAAGCTAATATGGCGATGCTCGCGTTCGTATAAACGCTGCATCAGGGTACGAATGGCACCCTCATCGTCATAGCAGACGGAGGCAAAGCCTTTTGCATCTCTTGCCAGCAGCACCAGAGAATCTTGCCAGGAGGCGAGCATGGCTTCAGTAATGCCGGTAAAACCAAACAGCACCACGCCATCAATGTTGCGGCGTCTGAGCATGCCGAGATGTTCTTCAACCAGCTCGGGCGAGAACTGGCTTTCCATCATGATCGGATCGTAGCCCTGTTCATAAAAGGCGGGCAGCATGGTCTGCACGGCGAGATTTTCCGAAAGCGAGTCCAGACGCGTGACGATAATCGCCACCACCTTGTCGCTTTGTCCGCGCATAGCGCGTGCGGAGCGGGAAGGGGAAAAACCGTGCTGATTCATCACCGCCTCAACGCGTTCGCGGGTGCGTTCACTCACGCCGCTTTCATTGTTGAGCACACGGGAAACGGTTGATTTTCCCACACCGCTTAAGCGGGCGATGTCTTTAATGGTCAGCCGATTTTGCATCCTGTTTTCCCGTGTTGCGTGTGAAGTTATGCCAAATAGAGAATAACTTTACTCAAGCGCGGCGCAATGGGCAAAGTCTGGTATACGTTTGGTTTAGTTTCCATGGTTTATCATACCGCCATAATTGCCACAAACCTTATGGTTTTCTGCGTATAATCCGCGGCGCAAATCATTCACTTACCGGAGGCTATATGGATCCCGATCCCACCCCTCTCCCGAGATGGAGAAACAACCCTTTCCGGTAAGCCTGTCTTTCACTGTCTTACCGGAACAGTAAGACAGTGACGTTCTGACGTCCCTGTTGTGATTTTAATATTGCCACCAGGCAAGGCTTTGCCACGCCTGAAGGATTTACTGCGCCTGTTTATACTGGTGCAGAGGGACTGCCTATGTTCAAAAATATGACTCGCCAGCTGTTTGCCCGGCTAAGCCGCCATTTACCACATCGTCTGGTGCATCGCGATCCGTTGCCGAATGCTCAGACCGTTGCCAGCACACCGATCCCGCCATCGCTGAGCGAACATTGCCTGAAAATGGCGCTGATGGACGAAGACGCGCTGTGGAAAACGTTCGGCGCTCATCCGGAAGGCTTAAACGCCGCAGAAGTCGAGAACGCCCGCGAAATACATGGCGAGAACCAGTTGCCGGCACAGAAGCCGTCACCCTGGTGGGTGCATCTGTGGGTCTGCTATCGCAACCCGTTTAATATACTGCTGACCATTCTCGGGGCGATTTCCTATGCCACCGAAGATCTGTTTGCCGCTGGCGTCATCGCCCTGATGGTCGTCATCTCTACGCTGCTGAATTTTGTGCAAGAGGCGCGTTCCACCAAAGCGGCTGATGCGCTGAAAGCGATGGTCAGCAACACCGCCACGGTGCTGCGCGTCATCAACGAGAAAGGGGAGAACGGCTGGGTTGAACTGCCGATCGACCAGTTGGTTCCCGGCGATGTCATCAAGCTGGCGGCAGGGGATATGATCCCGGCCGATCTGCGCGTGGTGCAGGCTCGTGACCTGTTCGTCGCCCAGGCTTCGCTGACCGGTGAATCGCTGCCGGTGGAGAAAGTGGCAACCAGCCGCGATCCGCAGCAAAGCAACCCGCTGGAATGCGATACCCTGTGCTTTATGGGCACCAACGTGGTGAGCGGCACGGCGCAGGCCATCGTGATTTCAACCGGCGCCAACACCTGGTTCGGGCAACTGGCGGGTCGCGTCAGCGAGCAGGAAAGCGAGCAGAATGCCTTCCAGAAAGGGATCAGCCGCGTCAGCATGCTGCTGATCCGCTTTATGCTGGTGATGGCGCCCATCGTGCTTATTATCAACGGTTACACCAAAGGTGACTGGTGGGAAGCGGCGCTGTTTGCCCTGTCTGTGGCGGTGGGACTGACACCGGAAATGCTGCCGATGATCGTCACCTCAACGCTGGCGCGTGGGGCGGTGAAGCTGTCAAAACAAAAGGTCATCGTCAAACACCTCGACGCCATCCAAAACTTTGGCGCAATGGATACCCTGTGCACTGATAAAACCGGCACCCTGACTCAGGATAAAATTGTACTTGAGAATCATACGGATATCTCTGGTAAACCCAGCGAACATGTCCTGCATTCTGCGTGGCTGAACAGCCATTATCAGACCGGGCTGAAGAATCTGCTGGATACGGCGGTGCTGGAAGGTGTGGACGAAGAATCAGCCCGCCAGCTCTCGACTCGCTGGCAGAAAATCGATGAGATCCCGTTTGATTTTGAACGTCGCCGCATGTCGGTAGTGGTGGCAGAAGAAACCGATGTGCACCAGTTGGTCTGTAAAGGGGCGCTACAGGAGATCCTCAGCGTATGTACCCAGGTGCGTCACAACGGTGAGATAGTCCCGTTAGATGACAACATGCTGCGTCGGGTGAAACGCGTTACGGACACGCTGAACCGCCAGGGGCTGCGTGTGGTGGCGGTGGCGACGAAATACCTGCCAGCGCGTGAAGGTGATTACCAGCGTATTGATGAATCAGATCTGATCCTCGAAGGCTATATTGCGTTCCTCGATCCGCCGAAAGAGACCACCGCACCTGCGCTTAAAGCGCTGAAAGCCAGCGGCATTACGGTGAAAATCCTCACTGGCGATAGCGAACTGGTGGCGGCAAAAGTGTGTCATGAAGTGGGGCTGGATGCGGGCGATGTGGTTATCGGTAGCAGCATTGAAGGGTTAAGCGATGATGAGCTGGCTCGGCTTGCTCAGCGCACCACGCTGTTTGCCCGTCTGACGCCAATGCACAAAGAGCGCATTGTCACGCTGCTCAAGCGCGAAGGCCATGTGGTCGGCTTTATGGGCGATGGTATAAACGATGCCCCGGCACTGCGCGCGGCGGACATTGGTATCTCCGTTGACGGCGCGGTTGATATTGCGCGTGAAGCGGCGGATATCATCCTGCTGGAAAAGAGCCTGATGGTGCTGGAAGAAGGGGTGATTGAAGGACGCCGTACCTTCTCTAACATGCTGAAGTACATCAAAATGACGGCCAGTTCAAACTTCGGTAACGTGTTTAGCGTGCTGGTGGCGAGCGCCTTCTTACCGTTCCTGCCGATGTTACCGCTGCACTTACTGATTCAGAACCTGCTGTACGATGTATCCCAGGTGGCGATTCCGTTTGATAACGTCGACGAAGAGCAGATCAAAAAGCCGCAGCGCTGGAATCCCAGCGAATTGGGCCGCTTTATGATCTTCTTTGGACCGATCAGCTCGATCTTTGACATTCTGACCTTTTGCCTGATGTGGTTCGTCTTCCATGCCAATACTCCTGAACATCAGACGTTGTTCCAGTCTGGCTGGTTCGTGGTGGGCCTACTGTCGCAAACGTTGATTGTGCATATGATCCGTACCCGTCGCGTGCCGTTCATCCAGAGCCGCGCCGCGTGGCCGCTGATGCTGATGACGCTGGTGGTGATGGTCGTCGGCATTGCATTACCGTTCTCGCCGCTGGCCAGCTATCTGCAATTGCAGGCATTGCCGCTGAGCTACTTCCCGTGGCTGATTGCGATTCTGGCGGGTTACATGACATTGACTCAATTAGTGAAAGGTTTTTATAGCCGTCGCTACGGCTGGCAGTAAACATCAAACGCCTCAGCAGGATGGTGTTAATACCATCCTGCATTCCTCATTTTCATTCGAAGATATTACTTCGCAACATTAGTGTTTTATTTTTATTGAAATGCTAACGGGTGTTATTAGTATCAAATCGCCTTCCTTGCGTTGTTTTTTTATCAATAAAACGATCTGCATTGCAAAAATGAAACAGTGTGCTAAAAATTTTAAGCATCTGCGATTTTTTGTGAACGCAGTCATCGAAATAAATTGTTACACCAGTTAGTCTGCACAGGTAACGTCGTTAAGAAAGTTTCTCGCTGCCCGTTTTTAATTCCGGCAGTCATTTGCTCTGCAAGCTATTCCTGTTAATGGATATTATGAACTTCTGGAGAAGGACAAATGAAACTGACAAAAAACCTGTTAAGTCTATGTATTGGCGCGTCTGTATTACTGATGAGTCATGCAACGCTGGCACAAACTTTTCGCGCCGCAGATGTGCATCCGGCTGATTACCCTAACGTTGTTGCTGTCAAACATATGGGGGAAAAACTTAGCGCCGCGACCGACGGGCGTCTGGAGATTAAAACATTTCCTGGTGGCGTGTTAGGCGATGAAAAACAGATGATTGAACAGGCGCAATTAGGCGCTATCGATATTATTCGTGTCTCAATGACGCCTGTTGCCGCCATTCTCCCTGAAATTAACGTGTTTACCCTGCCATATATTTTCCGCGATGAGGACCATCTGCATAAGGTTCTCGACGGCATGATCGGTCAGGAGATTGGCGACCGTCTGACGGCTAATACCAAATCGCGGCTGGTGTTTCTCGGCTGGATGGATGCCGGCACGCGTAACCTGATCACCAAAAATCCGGTGGTGAAACCGGAAGATTTACACGGTATGAAAATCCGCGTTCAAGGAAGTCCGATAGCGCTGGATACCCTGAAAGCGATGGGCGCTAACTCCGTTGTCATGGGCGTCAGTGAAGTATTTAGCGGCATGCAGACCGGCGTTATTGATGGCACGGAAAATAACCCGCCAACGTTTGTTGCGCATAACTATTTGCCGGTCGTGAAAAACTATACCTGGAGCAAACACTTTATTATTCCTGAGCTTTTTCTGTTTTCGAAAGCTAAATGGGATAAGTTGAAAAAAGAAGATCAGGATCTCATTATTAAACTCGCCAAAGAAGCACAGATAGAGCAACGAAAACTTTGGCAGGATTATAATGCGAAATCACTGGAGACCATGAAAGCCAACGGCGTTCAGTTCCACGATATTGATACGGACTATTTCTATAAAGCCACGCAGTCAGTGCGGGATAATTATGGTAAAGACCACCAGGATTTGATCAAACGTATTCAGGATGTGAAGTAATTCATCAGGTGGAGGATATCAACCCTCCGCCTGAATCTTTTGATTAATTCGAGGTGATAATTATGGGTGAATGCTATTCATCGGTAATGGATTTTCTTTATCGGGTGTCAATGTGGATTGCCGGTATCGCATTATTGGTCATGGTCGCCATTATCCCCATTGGTATATTCGCGCGTTATGTTCTGAATAACGCCCTGTCATGGCCTGAACCCGTCGCTATTCTCTGTATGGTGACATTCACCTTTATTGGCGCGGCGGTAAGCTATCGCGCAGGCTCGCATATTGCGGTAAGTATGGTGATTGACCGTCTGGGGGATGCTTCCCGCCGTTATTGCTCGGTAATCGCAGACGTTATGTTGGTGGCGATAAGCCTGTTTATCCTCTGGTACGGAACCAATCTCTGTCTTGAACTGTGGGACCAGCCCGTGGCGGAATTCCCGCTTTTAAGCGCCGGGCAAAACTATCTTCCGTTGCCGATTGGCTCTGCCATAACGCTGCTGTTTATCGCTGAAAAGATTTTCCGTGGTCCGCAGTACCAACGTCCCGTTGTCATGCTGGGATCGACCAGCTAGTTACCGCCCCCATTTCAGAAAGGAAAGCAGATGGATGCATTTATTCTCGTCTTTACGCTCGGCATTATGCTGGCGATTGGGGTACCGGTAGCGTACGCGGTTGGCATTAGCGCCATCATTGGGGCCTGGTATATTGATATTCCGCTGGAAGCGGTAATGATCCAACTGACCAGCGGGGTGAACAAGTTCTCTCTGTTAGCGATCCCATTCTTTATTCTGGCTGGGGCAATCATGGCCGAAGGGGGAATTGCGCGGCGACTGGTGAACTTTGCCTATATTTTTGTTGGTTTTATCCGCGGCGGACTGTCGCTGGTAAACATTGTGGCATCAACCTTTTTTGGCGCTATTTCCGGATCGTCTGTGGCTGATACCGCGTCCATCGGTTCGGTAATGATCCCGGAGATGGATAAAAAAGGTTATCCGCGTGACTTTGCCGCAGCGGTAACGGCCAGTGGTTCGGTACAGGCGATTCTTACGCCGCCCAGCCATAACTCGGTTATCTACTCGCTGGCGACCGGCGGCACGGTGTCGATTGCCGCGCTGTTCATCGCCGGGATCCTGCCGGGGCTGCTGTTAAGCCTCAGCCTGATGGTGATGTGCGTGGCTTTTGCACACAAGCGCGGTTATCCAAAAGGAGAACGTGTACCGTTTCGCCAGGCGCTGACGATTTTCGTTGATACGCTGTGGGGCCTGATGACCGTTGTGATCATCATGGGCGGTATCCTGTCAGGTATCTTTACCGCAACGGAGTCTGCGGCAATTGCCTGCCTGTGGGCCTTCTTTGTCACCATGTTTATCTATCGTGACTATAAATGGTCTGAGCTGCCGAAGCTGATGTTCCGCACGGTGAAGACGGTCACTATCGTCATGATCCTGATAGGTTTTGCCGCCGCGTTTGGGGCCGTCATGACTTATATGCAGTTGCCGATGCGTATCACTGAAGCCTTCACCAGCATCTCGGACAACAAATACGTCATCCTGATGTGTATTAACATCATGCTGCTGCTGATCGGTACGCTGATGGATATGGCACCGCTGATCCTCATTCTGACGCCGGTTCTGCTGCCGGTGACCAACGCGCTCGGCATTGATCCGGTCCATTTCGGCATGATCATGCTGGTGAACTTAGGGATCGGCCTGATTACGCCGCCGGTAGGTTCGGTGCTGTTTGTGGCCAGTGCGGTGAGTAAACAGAAAATAGAGCAGGTGGTGAAGGCGATGTTGCCATTCTACCTTGTGCTATTCCTGGTGCTGATGCTCGTGACGTACATTCCGGCGATTTCGCTGTTCCTGCCGAAACTGTTTGGCGTGATGTGATAAATGCCCGGTGGCGCTTACGCTTACCGGGCCTGTAAACGACCCGTGCATTGGCCGGACGAGGCGAAGCCGCCATCCGGCACAAGGAGACTTAGCGACGAACGGCGATCGCTTCAATCTCGATTTTCACGTCTTTCGGCAGACGGGCAACTTCCACGCAAGAACGCGCCGGGAAGGTCGCGTTGTGTTCGGTGAAGAACGCTTCGTAGGTCGCGTTTACGGTTGCGAAATCGTTCAGGTCTTTAACGAAAACGGTCGTTTTTACGATGTCGCCCACTTTCAGGCCTGCTGCTTCAACGATAGCTTTTACGTTTTCCAGCGACTGACGTGCCTGAGCGGACACGTCTTCCGCTACGGCACCGGTTTTCGGATCGACCGGGATCTGACCGGAAGTGATTACCATGCTACCCAAGTCAACGCCCTGAACGTATGGGCCGATTGCTGCTGGTGCATTTTCCGTCGCGATAGTCTTGCTCATGATTTCTCCTGAATTACAGCGGTAGTAGAATGTTCCCGCTCATTATAGGGAGCCGGGATCTCATAACCAACCCCAATTAGTTGGCCAGCACCACATAATGCGAAAACTCTTTTTCACAGTATTTGCATTTGAGTGCGATGTCATCGGCACGCTTTTTCACTGCAAAACTGGAGGAAACCGGCTCAGCATGGCTGATACAGTTGCTGTTCGGGCAAACCAGTACATTGTCGATACGCTCTGGCAGGCTCGGACGTGATTTACCCACCACGTCGTAATCGTCAATGCGGTTTACCGTTGCCTGCGGGGCGTACAGGGATAGCTGGTTTACCTGCTCATCGGTCAGGAACGTGTTTTCAATTTTAATCAGGTCCTTACGGCCCATCTCGCCTGACGGCAGGTTCAGGCCGATGGTGATACGCTGGTCAGTTTCCGTCAGTTTAAACAGCGTCAGCAGCTTAAAACCAACCTGTGCGGGAATATGGTCAATCACGGTGCCACGTTTGATGGCTTCAACCTGCAGTTTGTTATCGTGTGTCATCTCTTTTTCTCCCTTACAGTGCCAGTTCGCTATTCAGTACCAGTGCCAGTAACGCCTGGCGGGCGAAGATGCCGTTGCCAGCCTGCTGGAAATACCAGGCGTGCGGCGTCTTGTCGACGTCGGTGGTGATCTCATCGATACGCGGCAGCGGATGCAGTACCTTCATGTTTGCTCTGGCGCCGTTCAGATCGCTGGCGCGCAGAACAAACTGCGCTTTCACGTTGGCGTATTCGGACGGGTCCAGACGCTCTTTTTGTACGCGGGTCATATAGAGGATATCGACCTCCGCCATCACCTCTTCAATAGTGCCGTGGAGGCTCCAGGCGATACCTTTTTCATTCAACATATCCAGAATGTATTGCGGCATCGCCAACGCGTCCGGGGCGATGAAGTAGAAACGGTTACCTTCGAACTTCGCCAGCGCCTGGGTCAGGGAATGGACGGTGCGGCCATATTTCAGGTCACCCACCATGGCGATGTGCAGATTGTCCAGGCGACCCTGAGTTTCCTGAATGGTGAACAGATCCAGCAGCGTTTGGGTGGGATGTTGGTTGGAGCCGTCGCCTGCGTTCAGTACCGGAACGTTACCGGAGAACTCCGTAGCCAGACGCGCGGCGCCTTCCTGCGGATGGCGCATTACGATGGCGTCGACATAGGTGCTGATGACGGAAATAGTGTCGGCCAGCGTTTCACCTTTTTTGCCCAGAGAGGTATTGCTGCTGTCAGAGAAACCCACCACGCTGGCGCCCAGGCGATGCATGGAGGTTTCAAAGGATAAACGGGTGCGGGTTGAGGCTTCAAAGAAGCAGCTGGCGATAACCTTATGCTTTAACAGCTCCGGCTGTGGGTTAGCTTTTAATTTCGCCGCTGTTGCGAGGACCAGATTGAGGTCATCGCGGCTGAGGTCGTTTATGGAAATGATGTGTTTTTGATAGAGCGGGTTAGCCATGTTTATCTCCTGACGCCTGGGCAAAAAAAAAGCCCCTCAATTGAGGGGCTCGGAATGGGTGATCAACGGAAAGAAAAACGGCAGGCCAGCGTCCTTTTTCAGACGCGGTAAGACAAAATGTCGTACACACTGAACCATACATCCTCCCGGCAAATTGTCCGCGATTATACTCAGCTCCGTTATGGGATCAAGCGAAAAATGCACAAATTATTCATCGCAAACGATTCTCATGAATATTCATTCACCCTGAATGCCAAACAGCAACAATGAGATAAACATGCGTTGACGCAAAATATCGGCAAATAGCAGTAGTATGGCAGACCGTTTTTTCGTATAACAACTAAAATGAAACGATGTTTTAATTAAGGGGTTTAAGATGATTGTCGGCAATATTCACAACCTGGATGCCTGGCTGCCGGAAGAGCTGCGTCAGGCGATTGAACACATTAAAGCGCATGTGACGGATGAGACGGAAAAAGGTAAGCACGACATCGACGGCGATCGCCTGTTTTATCTGATTGCTGAAGATATGACGGAGCCGTTTGCACAGCGCCGCGCTGAATATCACGCGCGCTATCTGGATATTCAGATTCTGCTCAAAGGTCAGGAAGGCATGACCTTCAGCACGCAGCCTGCGGGCGCGCCGGAAACTGACTGGCTGGCGGATAAAGATATCGCTTTCCTGCCGGAAGGAGTACAGGAAAAAACGGTGGTGCTGAACGAAGGTGATTTCGTTGTGTTCTATCCGGGCGAAGTGCATAAACCGCTGTGCGCGGTCGGTGCACCAGCGCTGGTACGCAAAGCCGTGGTGAAAATGCGGGTGGCATAAGCGTATTTGCCGGGGGGGCGGCTTCGCCTTGCCCGGCCTACGGGAGCGCGGTTGTAGGCCGGATAAGATGCTTAGCATCGCCATCCGGCATTCTTTTCATCCATGCTCTTACTTCGCCAGCGTCGCCACCATCACCGCTTTGATGGTGTGCATCCGGTTTTCTGCCTGATCAAATACGATACTGGCGGGGGATTCAAAGACCTCATCGGTCACTTCCATTCCACCGTGCAGACCATATTCCTGTGCCATTTGTTTGCCAAGCGTGGTTTGATCGTCATGAAACGCGGGCAAGCAGTGCAGGAATTTCACCTGCGGATTGCCGGTCAACGCCATCATCGCGCTATTAACCTGGTACTTACGCAGCAGCGCAATACGTTCGGCCCACTTCTCTTTTGCCTCGCCCATTGATACCCAGACGTCGGTATAGATGAAGTCTGCGTCTTTCACGCCCGTGGCGACATCTTCGGTCAGCGTAATATTGCCGCCGTTTTTCTGTGCCAGCGCTTTGCACTCCGCAACCAGACTTTCTTCCGGCCAGCAGGCCTGCGGTGCGACCAGACGCAGATCCAGCCCGGTTAACGCGGCGGCTTCCAGCATGGAATTACCCATATTGTTGCGGGCATCACCGGTGTAGACCAGCGTCATCTCATTAAACGCTTTACCCGGCAGGTGTTCATGCATAGTTAACAGATCCGCCAGCAGCTGGGTGGGATGAAACTCGTTGGTTAATCCGTTCCACACCGGAACTCCGGCATATTCCGCCAGCGTCTCGACAATCTCCTGACCGTGGCCCCGATACTGAATACCGTCGTACATACGGCCGAGTACGCGGGCGGTGTCTTTGATCGACTCTTTATGGCCAATCTGGCTGCCGCTCGGCCCGAGATATGTCACGCGCGCGCCCTGATCGTATGCGGCAACTTCGAAAGAGCAACGGGTACGGGTTGAGTCTTTTTCGAAGATGAGCGCGATGTTTTTACCGGTGAGCTTTGCGACTTCAGTGCCGTTTTTCTTATCCGCCTTCAGCTGTGCGGCGAGCTGAAGCAGTGACGTGAGTTCAGCAGAGGTGAAATCAAGCAGTTTCAAAAAATGTTTCTGATAAAACGCAGACATGGTTCCCTCACATGGCTTAGGCCATTTATTGAATTAAAATTCAATTTATATGGATGTTTATTCATTTGCAACCTTGTTTAACAAATCTTTCCTGGAAAGGTGGAGGCAATGACAGCGGTATGTGACAATAAGAGTATCGGCAGGACATTATGAGGAACGAGCCATGGCAAACCCGGAACTACTGGAAGAACAGCGTGAAGAAACGCGCTTGATTATTGAAGAGTTACTCGAAGATGGCAGCGATCCAGACGCGCTGTACACCATCGAGCATCACCTTTCCGCGGATGACTTCGAAACCCTGGAAAAAGCGGCAGTAGAAGCCTTCAAGCTGGGTTATGAAGTGACCGAGCCGGAAGAGCTGGAAGTGGAAGAAGGCGACACGGTTATTTGCTGTGACATTCTGAGCGAATGTGCACTGAATGCGGAGTTGATCGATGCTCAGGTTGAGCAACTGATCAACCTGGCCGAAAAATATGATGTGGAATACGACGGTTGGGGCACCTATTTTGAAGACCCGAACGGCGAAGAAGGTGAAGACGGCGACGATGAAGACCTCGTCGACGAAGATGATGACGGCGTGCGTCACTAAGTCATCAACTGACCTGCGGTAGCCCAGGCTGCCGCAGGCCAAGGACAACGTATGGATTACCTGCAAATACTCTCCCCGATCCACAACTTCCTGCACTGTAAAACGCCCCAGGCCTGGCTTGATAAAGCGCGAGACCCGGCGAATCTCCCACTGTTATTGACCGATCACCTCGTCTGTGAGCTGAAAGCGGCGCAAACGGCGATGCTGCTGGTGCGTAAGTATGTCGCAGATAAACAGGGATCGCAGGCGCTGCTGGACTGGCTGAAACCCTATGAAGCGTTTGCTTTCAGAGAAGGGGATGAGCCGGATTTTATCGCGCTGAATAAACAGATAAGCAAAAGCGTGATGCCGCAAACCGACGACCCGTGGGGACGCAAGCTTATCGACAGCATGGTTTTGCTGATCAAAGAAGAGCTGCATCACTTCTGGCAGGTGCGTGAGGCGATGATGAGCCGCAACATTCCCTATATTAAGATTACCGCCAGCCGTTACGCTAAAGGCATGCTCAAAGAGGTACGCACCCACGAGCCGCTGACGTTAATCGATAAACTGATTTGCGGGGCTTATATTGAGGCGCGTTCCTGTGAACGGTTCGCCGCGCTGGCACCGTATCTGGATGACGATTTGCAGGCGTTTTATCTGTCGCTGCTGCGATCCGAGGCGCGGCACTATCAGGACTATCTGGCGCTGGCGCAGCAGGTTTCGGCTGATGATATCAGTAGCCGGGTGCGGTTCTTTGGCGAAGTAGAAGCCGCGTTGATCACCTCTCCTGACGATGAATTCCGTTTTCACAGTGGTGTGCCAGCTTAATTCCTTTCTTTGACGCGCGGTGTCCATCGCCGCGCGGTTTAATCCTTCCTGTTTCTGTTAGCAAAATCTGGTGGCTGGAAATCGCTCGCTGCTGCCGTAATAATCAAAACACACGAAGGGGAAATATATCCCCGTAACAGAGATGATTTGGCATAAGGATGGTTAATGAACTGGGCACACGTTTTGTTGGCAGGTTATATCGGGGCGGTGATTGCTATCGTCGTCGGCATGTTTCGCAAAAAAGGCTGGCTGGGCAAGATCTCCGGCGCGGTGGTTTTTGTGGTGGCGATCATCGCGTGGAATCTGTTTGATGTGCACTACCTGATCCCACGCGAAAGCCCGGATTATGGTCTGACCGAAGAGCAGCAATTTGAAAAGGCGATGCTCTCCAATCCGGCGTTTCAGGTGATTAAGGAGCAGGAACCTGAGCTGACACAAAAAATTATCAGCCAGGCAGCGCAGATGAAGAAAGCAGGGAGTAGCGAACAGCAGGTTATCGACGCGATACAGCCGCAAATTCTTCAGTTGCAAATGGCAAGATTGCAGCAGGCGCCAGATGCCAATGTCATTGAATATATGAAGATTAACCTTGAGCAGATCGCTGCTGTGGCCAAAATAGGTGATGACGAATGCTTCCGCTTTCTGTTTCCGGCAGTGAAAGGGGGGATTAACCCGGCACGCCTGGTTCCGCGTGAGATCATGAACCGTCGTATGGCGAGTGATATGAGTATGATGCGTGCTGCCTATGGTCCGAACAAACATACGGTCACGGCAGAAGAGAAACAGCTGGCGTTGCAGGATCTGCAAGCAATAAGCCCTGGGCTAGTACAGCGCTATGGGCCGGATATTCAGATCATGGCCGATCCGACTAAAGCGATCGGCAAAGAGAAGATTGCCTGTGAGATAGTGCAGGATCTCTGGTCACAGGTGCTGAAGCTGCCAACCGCCCGCGCGGCTGGCGTTATTCGACTGATGCTCTCAGCCGAGATGCAGTAACGCGGCTAAAGCCTCTCGGCATAAGGTCAGAGGGGCTTTAACATCCGCACTTCACAATCCACGTGCCCGGTACAGCCCAGCGCTTCGCTGATATGCTCAAAGCCTAAATGCTCATACAGGCGGATTGCCTCAGTCAGAAACGCTGTGGTCTCCAGATAGCACTGTTTAAAACCCTGCTCGCGGGCATGTTCGAGCGCCATCAATGCCAGCTTTTTCGCCAGCCCCTGACCGCGCGCGCTCGACAGGAAGTACATCTTTTGCAGCTCGCAAATGTCCGGTTCACTACATCCTAACGGCGCAACGCCGCCGCCGCCCACGACTTCACCGTTTTGCTCAACCACCCAGTAGGCCGCGCCCGGCTGGCTGTAAACCTGGAACAGTTCGTCCAGATTAGGGTCGGCAACGGTATAGCCTTTATCGGCGGTAAGCCCGTATTCAGCGGAAACTTTGCGGATCACGCGGGCAATGGCGGCGTTATCATCGGCAGAAATTCGGCGCAGCGTTGCCGCGACGGAGGTAATGGCACTCATAGCGAACTCATGACATAAAAGTGAGACATATGCAGTTAATACCACTGCGGCGAGGGGAAGCGCAAGCGAGGATAATTCAATAAAAAGCCTCTGAGCATATGCGTCAGAGGCTTTATCGTCTGCAGTGTCGGATGCGCTACGCTTATCCGACCTACGATGACGGTGCCCGTTTGCCGGATAAGAGCAGCGCTATCCGGCATAGGCAATTACAGCGCGGCGATGACCGCCTGCTGTTCAATCAGCTTCGCTTTGGCTTCTGCGTAACCGTCCAGCTTCTCACGCTCTTTGGCGATAACCGCTTCCGGTGCGCGGGCAACGAAACCTTCGTTGGAAAGTTTGCCTTCGATACGGGCAATCTCGCCTTCGATTTTCGCCACTTCTTTCGCCAGACGTGTCAGCTCATCTTCTTTGTTGATGAGGCCAGCCATTGGGATCAGCAGTTCGGCGCCGTCGATGATTTTGGTCACGGAGACCGGGCCTTTGTCATCGGCTGGCAGCACGGTAATGCTTTCCAGACGTGCCAGGTTCAGCAGGAAGCTACGGTTGTCGTTCACGCGACGCATCGCATCAGCGCTGCAACCACGCAGCAGCAGCTCCAGCGGTTTGCCCGGGGCGATGTTCATTTCCGCACGGATGTTACGTACGGCGACGATCGCCTGCTTCAGCCATTCGGTATCGGCCAGCGCCGCTTCATCAACCTGCGCTGCGTTATATTCCGGGAACGGCTGCAGCATGATGGTATCTGCAGTGTTGCCACAAATCACTTTCACGCGCTGCCAGATGGTCTCGGTGATGAACGGAATGATTGGGTGCGCCAGGCGCAGCAGACCTTCCAGCACGGTGACCAGCGTATTGCGGGTGCCGCGCAGTTCAGATTCGGAACCACCGTTCATGACCGGCTTGGTCAGCTCCAGATACCAGTCGCAGAACTGGTTCCAGGTGAACTCGTACAGAATGCCCGCGGCGATATCGAAGCGGAAGTTATCCAGCGCTTCGCGGTACGCTTTGATGGTCTGGTTGAATTCAGCGAGGATCCAGCGGTCCGCCAGAGACAGGGTCATTTCGCCGCCGTTGAAGCCGCAATCCTGATCTTCGGTGTTCATCAGTACGAAGCGGCTGGCGTTCCACAGCTTGTTACAGAAGTTACGGTAACCTTCCAGACGCTTCATGTCCCAGTTGATATCGCGACCGGTAGAGGCCAGCGCCGCCAGGGTGAAACGCAAGGCGTCGGTGCCGTGCGGCTCGATGCCGTCCGGGAACTGCTTCTCGGTACGTTTGGCAATTTTCTCAGCCAGCTGCGGCTGCATCATGTTGCCGGTACGTTTCTCCAGCAGTTCTGCCAGAGAGATACCGTCGACCATATCCAGTGGGTCAATCACGTTGCCCTTGGATTTGGACATCTTCTGGCCTTCGTCGTCACGAATCAGACCGGTCATGTAGACGGTCTTGAACGGAACCTGCGGCTTGCCGTTTTCATCTTTGATGAAGTGCATGGTCATCATGATCATGCGGGCAATCCAGAAGAAGATAATGTCGAAGCCGGAAACCATCACGCTGGTTGGGTGGAACTGACGCAGTGCGTCGGTATTTTCCGGCCAGCCCAGCGTAGAGAAGGTCCACAGTGCAGAAGAGAACCAGGTATCGAGAACGTCTTCGTCCTGGCGCAGCGCAACGTCGGCACCGAGGTTGTTTTCCTGACGCACTTCGTCTTCGGTACGGCCAACGTAGACATTGCCGTCGTTGTCATACCATGCCGGGATGCGGTGACCCCACCACAGCTGACGGGAAATACACCAGTCCTGAATATCACGCATCCAGGAGAAGTACATGTTTTCGTACTGCTTCGGTACGAACTGGATGTCGCCGTTCTCAACCGCTTCAACCGCCGGTTTTGCCAACACGTCGGCACGGACGTACCACTGGTCGGTCAGCATCGGTTCGATAACCACGCCTCCACGGTCGCCGTAAGGTACGGTCAGGTCGTGCGGTTTAATTTCTTCCAGCAGGCCCAGCGCATCAACGGCGGCAACCACCGCTTTACGCGCAGCAAAACGTTCCAGCTTCTGGAACTCAGCCGGGATTTCATTGGAGTAAACGTCGGACTCTTCGCCTTTGGTGTCGTATACTTCCGCGGTTTCGCGGATGTCGCCGTCAAAGGTCAGAATGTTGATCATCGGCAGGCCGTGACGTTTCCCGACTTCGTAGTCGTTAAAGTCGTGCGCCGGGGTGATCTTCACGCAACCGGTGCCTTTTTCCATGTCGGCGTGTTCATCACCGACGATCGGAATGCGGCGGTTAACCAGCGGCAGGACAACGAATTTGCCGATCAGATCTTTATAACGCGGATCTTCCGGGTTGACAGCCACGCCGGTATCACCCAGTACGGTTTCCGGACGGGTGGTGGCGACGACCAGGTAATCTTTACCGTCTGCGGTTTTTGCGCCGTCAGCCAGCGGATAGCGGATGTGCCACATGGAGCCTTTAGACTCGCGGTTTTCCACTTCCAGATCAGAAATAGCGGTGCGCAGTTTCGGGTCCCAGTTGACCAGACGCTTGCCACGGTAGATCAGATCTTCTTTGTACAGGCGAACAAAGACTTCTTTCACGGCATTGGAAAGACCTTCGTCCATAGTGAAGCGTTCGCGCTCCCAGTCAACGGAGTTGCCGAGACGGCGCATCTGACGAGTAATGGTGCCGCCGGATTCCGCTTTCCACTGCCAAATTTTGTCGATAAACGCTTCGCGACCGTAGTCGTGACGGGTTTTACCTTCTTCAGCGGCAATCTTACGCTCAACCACCATCTGGGTAGCGATACCCGCGTGGTCGGTACCGGCCTGCCACAGGGTGTTTTTACCCTGCATGCGCTGGTAGCGAATCATGGTATCCATGATGGTTTGCTGGAAAGCATGACCCATATGCAAACTGCCGGTGACGTTCGGCGGCGGGATCATGATGCAGAAGGACTCTTTGCTTTCATCGCCGTTAGGTTTGAAATAGCCCTGCTTTTCCCAGTGCTCGTAAAGCGGCTGTTCGATATCTTGTGGGTTGTATGTCTTTTCCATTATTTCCAGGTTGCCGTATTCAGGTTAAAACCAGCCACGCGGTAAGCTTTGTAGCGATCGCGTGCCGATTGTTTCAAAGAATCTTCGTAAGGAACGAAGTCTATCACTTCTGTGAAAGCGGTGGCAAAATCTGCAAAGCCAACGCGCAAACTGATGAGCAGGTCGCGCGGGCTGCTATTGCGTTTCTCCGGCCAGGCAATCTCTACCGGCGCGCCACCTCTGGGGCCTTCTCCCGCCAGATTATGCGGAACAAAACTTTCTGCCGGTCTCGCCCACAGAGCTTCATCCAGTCGAAGAGCCTGCTTTTCGTTTTCACAGGCGATCAGCACGCGCTTGCCAGCACGCCAACGTTCTGCGGCAATTTCACACACCAGTTGTTCAACGGCGCTTAAGCCATCGACGGTGTTGTCATTGTCCAGAATATAGAACGTTGCGTTTCTCATGATATGGGGCTTCTTGTTGTGGATTTAAATGCAAAGCCGGGTGGCGCTACGCTTACCCGGCCTACGGTTGAGTGACGTTGTAGGCCGGGTAAGGCGAAGCCGCCACCCGGCGTTTTACATCACTCTTCGCCGTTAAAACCGGCACGATTGAGCAGGAACTGCGACAGCAGCGCGACCGGACGACCGGTTGCGCCTTTGGCTTTCCCTGAACGCCATGCGGTACCAGCGATATCCAGGTGCGCCCAGTTGTACTTACGGGTAAAGCGTGACAGGAAGCAGCCCGCGGTAATGGCACCGCCAGGACGTCCGCCGATGTTCGCCATATCCGCAAAGTTGGACTCTAACTGCTCCTGGTATTCATCACCCAGCGGCAAACGCCACGCGCGGTCACCAGCCTGCTCGGACGCACCGATCAGCTCATGCGCCAGCGGGTTGTGGTTCGACATCAGGCCGGTGATGTGATGGCCCAGCGCAATCACGCACGCGCCGGTCAGGGTCGCGACGTCAATCACCGCTTCTGGCTCAAAGCGCTCGACGTAGGTTAACACGTCGCACAGCACCAGACGGCCTTCGGCATCCGTATTGAGCACTTCAACGGTCTGTCCAGACATCGTGGTCAGCACGTCGCCTGGGCGATACGCGCGGCCACCCGGCATGTTTTCACAGCCCGCCAGCACACCGACAACGTTGATGGGGAGCTGAAGCTCGGCCACCATGCGCATCACGCCGTATACCGCTGCCGCGCCGCACATGTCGTATTTCATCTCATCCATGCCTTCGGCTGGTTTGATGGAGATACCGCCGGAGTCAAAGGTTAATCCTTTACCGACCAGCACAATCGGACGCGCGTCTTCGGACGGATTGCCTTTGTACTCGATGACCGACATCAGCGACTCGTTCTGCGAGCCGTGACCGACGGCCAGATAAGAGTGCATGCCCAGCTCTTTCATCTGCTGCTCGCCGATTACACGGGTCACAACATTTTTGCTGTAGCTGTCTGCCAACTGGCGCGCCTGAGAGGCCAGGTAGGCGGCGTTACAGATGTTCGGCGGCATGTTGCCAAGATCTTTTGCCGCTTTAATGCCGGCGGCGATCGCCAGACCGTGTTGGATCGCACGCTCACCGCTGGTCAGTTCGCGGCGAGTCGGCACGTTGAAGACCATTTTACGCAGCGGGCGACGTGGCTCACTTTTGTTGGTCTTCAGTTGATCAAAGCTGTACAGCGTTTCCTGTGCCGTCTCAACGGCCTGACGCACTTTCCAGTAGTTATTGCGCCCTTTGACGTGCAGCTCAGTCAGAAAGCAGACGGCTTCCATTGAGCCTGTGTCATTCAGGGTATTGATGGTTTTCTGAATGACCTGCTTGTACTGGCGCTCATCAAGTTCGCGCTCTTTGCCACAACCAATAAGGAGAATTCGCTCAGACAGAACGTTAGGAACATGGTGCAGCAACAGGGTTTGACCCGGTTTGCCTTCCAGTTCGCCGCGACGCAGCAGTGCGCTGATGTACCCGTCGCTGATCTTGTCGAGCTGCTCTGCAATCGGAGAGAGGCGGCGTGGTTCAAAGACACCCACGACGATGCACGCACTCCGCTGTTTCTCCGGGCTACCGCTTTTTACACTGAACTCCATGCACTACGCTCCTGAATCTTAAAGACAACGGCGGTGGCTACGGATAGAATTGCAAGCTTTCGTAACTCATACCCGCTGTTGCGGTGACTTCGTGTTAATCTTAACGTTATTACGGCATTGGCACGTCAGAACAATTTCTGAGAGGTGGATCCGTTGAGTATAATGATCTTAGCGACGATTTCGACGACTCAAGAGAATAAATGACGTTTAAGCCATGAAACAAGCTAAATTCCGGCAAAAGACGGGTTTTTACGGGCGTATTTAAAGTGATAATCATAAGATATCTGGTTCGGGAAACGCTCAAAAGCCAACTTGCGATCCTATTCATCCTGCTTTTGATCTTCTTTTGTCAAAAGTTGGTCAGGATCCTTGGTGCGGCGGTTGACGGTGATATCCCGGCAAATCTGGTGCTCTCGCTGCTGGGGCTGGGCGTGCCAGAAATGGCGCAACTTATCTTGCCCTTAAGCCTGTTCCTCGGGCTGTTGATGACGCTGGGCAAACTGTATACCGAAAGCGAAATTACGGTTATGCACGCCTGCGGGCTGAGCAAGGCGGTGCTCGTGAAAGCGGCGATGGTGCTGGCGCTGTTTACCAGTATTATTGCGGCGGTCAACGTGATGTGGGCCGGGCCGTGGTCCTCCAGACATCAGGACGAAGTCCTGGCGGAGGCGAAAGCGAACCCCGGTATGGCGGCGCTTGCTCAGGGGCAATTCCAGCAGGCGACCAACGGCAGTTCGGTGCTGTTTATCGAAAGCGTTGACGGCAGCAACTTCAAAGACGTGTTCCTCGCGCAAATCCGCCCGAAAGGCAACGCTCGTCCTTCGGTCGTCGTAGCCGATTCCGGACATCTTACCCAGATGCGTGATGGCTCTCAGGTCGTGACGCTGAACCAGGGGACGCGCTTTGAAGGTACCGCGCTGCTGCGCGATTTCCGCATTACCGACTTCCAGGATTATCAGGCGATTATCGGTCATCAGGCCGTGGCACTGGATCCAAACGATACCGACCAGATGAACATGCGTACGCTGTGGACGACCGACACCGATCGTGCCCGCGCGGAGCTGACCTGGCGTATCACGTTAGTATTCACCGTATTTATGATGGCGCTGATGGTTGTACCGCTGAGCGTGGTGAACCCGCGTCAGGGGCGCGTGCTGTCGATGCTGCCAGCAATGCTGCTCTATTTGCTGTTCTTCCTGGTTCAGACGTCGCTGAAGTCGAACGGCGGTAAAGGTAAGCTGGATCCAGTGTTCTGGATGTGGACGGTTAACCTGGCGTATCTGGCGCTGGCGATTGTGCTTAACCTCTGGGATACGGTGCCGATGCGCCGCTTACGTGCCCGTTTTATGCGTAAAGGAGCGGTATAATGCAGCCTTTTGGTGTACTTGACCGCTATATCGGTAAAACCATTTTCACCACCATCATGATGACGCTGTTCATGCTGGTGTCGCTCTCCGGGATCATCAAGTTCGTTGACCAGCTGAAAAAAGCCGGGCAGGGGAGCTACGATGCGATGGGCGCCGGGCTGTATACCCTGCTCAGTGCGCCGAAAGATATTCAGATCTTCTTCCCGATGGCGGCGCTGCTGGGGGCATTGCTGGGGCTGGGCATGCTGGCCCAGCGTAGTGAACTGGTGGTGATGCAGGCTTCTGGCTTTACCCGTATGCAGGTGGCGTTGTCGGTGATGAAAACCGCGATTCCGCTGGTGCTGCTGACGATGGCTATCGGCGAATGGGTCGCGCCACAAGGCGAACAGATGGCGCGTAACTACCGTGCGCAGCAGATGTACGGCGGCTCGTTGCTCTCTACCCAGCAGGGGTTGTGGGCGAAAGACGGTGACAGCTTTGTCTACATCGAGCGGGTGAAAGGCGACGCAGAGTTAGGCGGGATTAGCATCTACTCGTTTAACGACAAGCGCCGTCTGCAGTCTGTACGCTACGCTGCGAGCGCGACGTTTGACCCGGAACAGAAGGTCTGGCGTTTGTCGCAGGTGGATGAATCCAACCTGACCGATCCGAAGCAAATCACCGGCTCGCAAACGGTGAGCGGCACCTGGAAAACCAACCTGACACCCGACAAGCTCGGCGTTGTGGCGTTGGATCCTGATGCGCTGTCGATTAGCGGTCTGCATAACTACGTGAAGTACCTGAAGTCGAGCGGCCAGGATGCCGGACGCTATCAGCTCAATATGTGGAGCAAAGTCTTCCAGCCGCTGTCTGTAGCGGTCATGATGCTGATGGCGCTGTCGTTTATCTTTGGTCCGCTGCGTAGCGTCCCGATGGGCGTGCGCGTGGTGACAGGGATTAGCTTTGGCTTTGTGTTCTATGTGCTGGACCAAATCTTTGGCCCGCTGACGCTGGTGTACGGCATTCCGCCGATTATCGGTGCGCTGCTGCCAAGCGCCAGCTTCTTCCTGATAAGCCTGTGGCTGATGCTACGTAAGTCGTAATCACAGTAATCGTAGGCCTGATGGCATTGTGCTTTTCAGGCCTACTCCGGACCCGTAGGCCGGATAAGGCGTTTCCGCCGCCATCCGGCAACGTAACACGGGGCTAGCGTTTTCTCCCGCCCATCAAACTCCCCAACATGCCGCGAATTATCTGATTGGTAACCTGTCGCGCCGCGCTTTTCGCCACGCTCTGCACTACGCCATCGCGTTTACCGCCGCGCGGTCCGGTGCTGCCAAACAGAATATCCTTCAACCCACCGAGAATACCGCCATCCACATCGACAGCTTTACCGTTGGCGGGAGGTGTATTTTGCTGCTCGGTACTGGCCTGCACGCCTTGCTGTAAACGTTCATAGGCGGACTCGCGGTCGATCTCTTCTTCATATTTACCGTACAACGAAGAGTGATTAATCAGCCCGTTGCGCTCGTCGTCCGTCACCGGTCCCATCCGTGAGCATGGCGCAATCACCATCGCCCGTTCAACCACGGACGGGCTGCCTTTGGCGTCCAGAAACGACACCAGCGCCTCACCGGTACCCAGCTCCTGAATGGCTTTTTCGGTATCAAATGCCGGGTTGGCGCGCATGGTTTGCGCCGCGCTTTTCACCGCTTTCTGGTCTTTCGGCGTGAACGCGCGCAAGGCGTGCTGCACGCGGTTCCCCAACTGACCAAGCACGTTGTCCGGAATATCCGACGGGTTTTGCGAGACGAACCACACGCCGACCCCTTTCGAGCGGATCAGGCGGATCACCTGTTCGATTTTATCCAGCAGCACCTGCGGAGCATCGTTGAACAGCAGGTGCGCTTCATCGAAGAAGAACACCAGTTTTGGTTTCTCCAGATCGCCCGCTTCCGGCAACTGTTCATACAGCTCGGAGAGCATCCACAGCAGGCTGGCGGCGTACAGTTTGGGCATCTGGTAGAGCTTCTCGGCGCTGAGGATATTAATCATCCCTTTGCCGCTGGCGTCAGTACGCATCCAGTCTTTGATGTCCAGCATCGGTTCGCCAAAGAAGTGCGCAGCGCCCTGTTGCGCAGCGCCCTGTTGCTCCAGCGACAGCAGCCCGCGCTGGATCGCCCCGACCGAGGCGCTACTGATATTGCCGTACTGATTCTGGAAGGATTTAGCGTTATCGCCAATGTACTGGGTGATGGCCCGCAGGTCTTTGAAATCGAGCAGCAACAGACCCTGGTCATCGGCAATACGGAAGATAATATCCAGCACGCCGGACTGCACGTCGTTGAGGTTCAGCAGACGGGCCAGCAGCAGCGGACCGAGGTCTGATACCGTGGCCCGCACGGGGTGACCTTTTTCGCCGAAGATATCCCACACCGTGACCGGATTAGCATGCGGTTGCCAGTCGGTAATGCCGATGTTATTCAGGCGGGCGAGCAGCTTTTCAGAGGCTTGTCCTTCCTCGGCCACACCGGTTAAGTCACCTTTCACATCGGCCATAAATACCGGCACGCCAATCTCGGACAGCGATTCGGCCAACTTCTGTAGCGTGACGGTTTTACCGGTCCCGGTCGCGCCGGTAATCAGCCCGTGACGGTTGGCCATGCCTGGCAGTAAAAACAGTTCGGTGTCCGGCGTGCGGGCAATTAGCAGGGGTGCGCTCATTGAGATTTCCTCCATTTATCCTGCCTGGAGTATAGGCAACCGTGACGCACTCTTCACCGCTAAATTACGGAGATTGTGAGGAGAATTTAACCTGTCTGGAATAGCGGGGAGAATAGCCGGGAAGCTTACGCCACCCGGCAAAGATGATCAGAAGTCTGCTTTAAGCACTACGCGGTAGCGGGCCTTACCGTCACGCACGTGCTGGATGGCTTCGTTAATTTGCGACATCGGGTACAGTTCGGTGGTGGGCGACACCTTGCTGCGCCCGGCAAACTTCATCAGTTTGCGCAGTTCGAACGGCGTACCTGTTGCCGAACCGGAGATGCTGCGATCGCCGGCTATTAAGGTGAACGCCGGAACCGGCAGCGGCTTCAGCACCGCACCGACGGTATGGAAGTTACCGCCGTAGGCCAGCGCTTCAAAATAGGGCTGCCAGTCGAGATCGACGTTAACCGTGTTAATAATGAGATCGAACTGGCCCGCCAGCGCTTTTAGCGCATCCGGATCGCGGCTGTTGACCACTTTATCCGCCCCCATTGCCAGCACTTCCTGCTCTTTCGCCGGATTGGAGCTGAACGCGGTCACTTCGCAACCCATCGCGTGTAACAGCTTAATGGCGATATGCCCCAGGCCGCCGATGCCGATCACCCCGACGCGGCTGGTGGCGGTGATATGGTGCATCAGCAGCGGTTTGAACACCGTGATGCCGCCGCACAGTAAGGGGCCAGCTGCCGCCAGATCGATGCTCTCCGGCAACGGGATCACCCACTGCCAGTCGGCCCGCAGCTTCTCGGCAAAGCCGCCGCGATTAAGAATTGTGGGAACAGACCCTTCCAGACAGTTAATCTGATTACCGCTGATACAGGCATCGCAGTGCCCGCAGCTGCGCGCTGTCCAGCCAACGCCGACGCGCTGACCAACCTTCAGACCTTTATCTTGCGCCGCGCTGCCGAGCGCCGCCACGCGACCAATCACCTCATGCCCGGCAACCAGCGGATACTGAGAGAATCCCCATTCGTTGTCGATCATCGACAAATCAGAATGGCAGATACCGCAGTAATCGACCTGGACTTCGACATCTTCCGGCTTAAGCTCGCCCGCATCATATTCATAGAGTTCGAGTTCGCTGCCCGCCGCTTTTGCAGCGTAGCTTTTTATCATCGACATCGTGTTTCCCTCAGTATGGTGTTGAACTGGAAGTGTAGAGCATGGGGAAACGGGACGCTTCGCAGAAGGGGGGATTAAGGAGGGTCTTGCGTGGGCGAAACCGTGATGTTGATTGCAGCTACGAAAGGTAATGCTGAAATTTTCAACACTTAGCGAGCCGGACACACGCTGGCACTTGCATGGTGGCGCACGACAGGTATAATCCACAACGTTTTCCGCATCCCTTCCGTGCCGGAGTGGCGAAATCGGTAGACGCAGTTGATTCAAAATCAACCGTAGAAATACGTGCCGGTTCGAGTCCGGCCTTCGGCACCAAGTGATGCAATAATTAGCTACCTAAGGGTGGCTTTTTTTGTGTCCATTTTCGTCCAAATTCGTCCATATCCGTCTGTAATTAAAAGATAATTTATTTTTCGACAATAACCACATTTATTTTGTTGTCTTTCCATGTTGGTCATTTTTCATCCATTGACATCCACACGATTTGGGGGCCAAATTGGGGGCTTAGACGTAGTTCGATAATAGTGAGGCCCCCAAATGGCACTAACAGATCGCGCTATAGTCCACGCCAAGCCTTGTGGCAAGCCGTATAAGCTCAGTGACTCGCATGGACTTTACCTGCTGGTTAACCCTAACGGTTCAAAACGCTGGTACATCAAGTACCGCTTTGTAAAAAAAGAGAAAAAGCTCGCTTTAGGACCTTATCCGCTTTTGACGCTTGCACAGGCAAGACGCATGCGTGAAGAGGCCCAATTACTGCTGATTTCCGGCATCGATCCGAGTGCACACCGAAAGGCTGAACGCCTTGCTATAACGCCGGAACATACGTTTGAGTCCGTAGCACGCGAATGGGTCTCCAGCAACGTGAACTGGTCGGCGGAACATAAGAAGCGAGTGTTGCGTTATTTCGAGCTTTACGTCTTTCCCACGAACGGTAGCTGCGACCTTACCAAAATGAAGGTCAAAGACCTGCTGGTACCCATCAAAGAGGTGGAGAAAGCGGGCAAACTGGATGTCGCTTCTCGTCTCCAGCAACGTACCGCCTGCGTGATGCGCTACGCCGTCCAGAACGGCATTATCGATCATAACCCCGCATCAGATTTAACCGGCGCGGTCTCCACGCCCAAAGTTCGTCACCACCCGGCGTTGGATCTGAATCTTATTCCTGATTTCCTGGAAAGAATCGACGATTACAAAGGCCGTCAACTGACTCAACTGGCGGTAAAGCTGGCGCTGCTGCTGTTTATCCGCTCCAGCGAACTGCGCTTTGCCCGCTGGGATGAAATTGACCTGCGTAACGCCATGTGGACAATCCCCGCCGAGCGTGAGCCGATCCCCGGCGTTAAATATTCAGCGCGTGGGGCGAAGATGCACTCCCCACACTTGGTCCCATTGTCACGTCAGGCCATCGAACTGCTGCACGAGGTGCGGCAGCATTGCCGACCGGGAACTGAACTGGTATTCCCCGGCGATCATAACTACCGCAAACCGATGAGCGAAAACACCATCAACAAAGCGCTGCGGGTGATGGGCTACGACACCCAGAAAGACGTCTGCGGCCACGGTTTTCGCACTATGGCCTGTAGCGCGCTGGTGGAGTCGGGCCTGTGGTCAAGCGACGCGGTAGAGCGCCAGATGAGCCATCAGGAGCGTAAGCGCGTGCGGGCGGCGTATATCCATAAGGCGCAGCATCTCGAAGAACGTCGGGAGATGATGCAGTGGTGGGCGGATTATCTGGATGCAAACCGGTTCAGGCATGTTGTGCCGTATGGCTTCAAAAAGTCGGCGGGAGGCGCACTCGACCATATGAGTTTCCAGGAACGCAATGACCGGCAGCTAGAGGAGCTGAAAGCCAAATTACTGGCTGACTCGGAATGGCTGACGGCGTCTGAATTATCCGCAAAAGCGGGCTTTCGTTCCGCCGATCCTGATGCTGGTCCGAAAGGCTGGAAAGCCGCCGGGAAGATATTCTTGTAAATAGACCCGTTTTAGTTCCAGGCATTTTTTGAGACCCCGGCCAAATGATTGTGTTGCCGATATTCCTCCGGCGTCATATTGTTCAGTGATTCATGCGGGCGTTCACAGTTATATTCTGACACCCATCTTTCCGTGATTTCCCGCACTTCATTCAGCGTTCTGAACAGATAAAAATCGAGTATTTCTGTACGGTATGTTCGGTTAAAGCGCTCAATAAAAGCGTTCTGCGTCGGCTTACCCGGCTGAATAAATTCCAGTTTTACTGCATGTTGCTCTGCCCATTCAGCCAGTGCAAGTGAGATAAATTCCGGACCATTATCCATGCGTAGCATGACCGGATAGCCGCGATTTGCCGCGATCCTGTCGAGTACACGGACCACGCGCAAAGCTGGCAGATTCAGATCGATTTCAATCGACAATGCCTCACGGTTAAAGTCATCAACGACATTGAACGTGCGAAAACGACGGCCACAGACCAGAGCATCATGCATAAAATCGACAGACCAGCTCTGGTTCAGCGCTTCCGGTGTGGCCAGTGGCGAGGGATTACGCACCGGCAACCGTTGTTTGCCTTTACGGCGAAAATTCAGCTTCAGCAGACAATAAATACGATGGATCCTTTTGTGATTCCACGGGTATCCCTGCCGCCGCAGAACCTGGAAAAGTTTTGGAAAACCATACCATGGGTATCGCTCTGCCACTGCCTGCAACGCGACAATAACGGGTTCGTCCCGCGTGATATCCGGACGGTAATGGTAAACTGTTCTGCTCAGGTTCAGACTCCGGCAGGCCTGACGGATACTGAGTCCAAATGTCGTTATCAGATGAGTGACCAGCTCACGCTTAAAGGCTGGTTTTAAAGCTTTTTTTCGATAACGTCTTTCAGCGCCCGGTTCTCAAGGCTCAGGTCGGCAAACATCTGTTTGAGACGCCGATTCTCGTCCTCAATATCCTTGATCTTTTTAATATCAGAAGCCTCCATGCCGCCGTATCTGGACTTCCAGTTGTAGTAGGTGGCTTCAGAGATACCGGCCTCCCGGCAGACATCTTTAACGGTTCGTCCGGCTTCAACCGATTTAATTACGGCAATGATCTGATGCTCAGTAAAACGGGCTTTACGCATAGCGATCTCCTTTGTTGGCAGAGTGATTATGCCGGCGGATCTCTAAATGTGAATGGCACGATTATGCGGGATACTTACACTTACACTGACCGTGGGAAAGATATTATTGCTTCGCCTGAAGGCTTTGGGTTCGAAAATCCGCGCATTATTGTGGAGGTGAAGCACCGGCGGGAACAGATGAGCAGCCAGCAAATTCGTAGCTTTATCGGTGGCCGTCATAAAGACGATCGCGGGCTGTATGTCAGCACAGGCGGATTCAGCAAGGATGCGCGCTATGAGGCCGATCGTTCTACAATCCCGTTGACACTATGGACGCTTGACGATCTGGTTCGTGCGTTAGTGGAAAACTATGAGCAAGTGGATATTGAGACTAAGTTATTGGTGCCGCTTAAGAAAACGTACTTGCCTGCATGAAAAATTTGCTACGCCTGTATATACAGGCGTAACTGTAACTTGTGGTAAGGTACTAAATATTCGCTCGAAATGGATACCCTGAAAGATAGATTTACTCAGATTTGTACCAATAACTTTGATCGAGTCATGATGTAGCCCTCTAAAAAAGAGCATCCAATATAATTGTGCAGGACCTTGGCTGAGGGGGGGCATCAACATCACAACATAATTAGCTTCCCCACGGTTCGCTGAGCTTACTTACAATGTCCCTACGTGACAGTACTGTAGCGCAACGTTCCCAGAGATGAGCATCAGGATCGAGAGTACCGCGATACTTAACGGAGAACGCATCTTGAGCTTTCTTTCGTTCATGCATGTATTCATCCATGCGAGTGTTGAGTTCTTCCTCGTTGTCGATCCATTCATCATCAATCGTATCGGGAAGGCTACCAAAAATGTCGTATGTATCGCGTAAGCGTTCCGACAGCACGTTATAAACTTTCTCGTCTTGTGTTTCGCTGTACACAAGATTGAGCATATCCACAAACTTACGTGTTTGACCAAAACGTTTGATTCGCCCGAGGCGCTGCTCTAAACGGGATGGGTTCCAGGGAAGGTCGACATTGATGAGTGTTCCTAAGGTTTGCAGGTTTAAGCCTTCACAGGCGGCATCCGTAGCAACCACTAATAGAATCTCGCGCGTCTTCACGGCGGATTTAATCAATTCACGTTCAACGTTATTAAACTCTTCTCCCCTGAATAGGCCGCTTTTACCAACGCCAGCATAAACAGCGACCACTTCGCCTTTTAAGGACTTGGCCAGTTCTTTCGCTATCCACACCGCCGTGTCGTAATACTGACTGAAAATAATACAGCCGTGTTCCAACCAAGTTTTTCCATCGGTACGGAATTCCGTTAAGAACCATTTCACAGTGTTCAGTTTTGAGTCAACGGCTTCGGGGCGTGACAGTTGTGTTTCAATCTCTCTTAAACAAGCGACTTCCGCAGGAGTCATTTCCGAGAGCACATGCTCAACGTCTTCAATCAGATCTTCGTCTTCATCAGACACCGTATGTTTCAGCATTTTTTGAGCAGTTTTTAAGCCCGATGCAAAACTTGAGCAGATCCGTTGCAGCATCAGGGATTTCATGAAGCCTGCTGATCGAGTACGTGATTGAAGCAGCTTACTGAATTCTTCTGCCTTTTCGTAAGCGACTTGGAACGGTGTATTAGTCGGAATGCCAAGCCCCACAAACCGCGACTGATACTGAGCCAGGTTGCGCGTTATGGGATGTGTATTAACACCAACTCGTTCTAACAGACCATCATCTTCGAGTTGTTTACGCTTGCGCAGCACTGTATGGCGTAGAACAGGATTGTTTTCTTTAAAAAAACCAAGGGTCATGCATTCCGAGAGCCAAAGGCTCTGAATCATATAGTCGAGGTCTTCGAAACGATGCGAACAGCCAAAGGACTTATTATCAATCGACAGGTAGTCACGAATTTGCTGAACAATGTGGTGCTCATTACCCGGGGGCAAGGGATTGCTTAGCCAATGCCAAACTTCAGCCTCAGATGTTACCTGAGCTCTGCCGGTGATCAGCGGAATCGCTTGTTCGTGGTCATGCCATGGCGATAGAGCATCGCCTAACACAAACTCCGCACCAGAATTCAAAATGCCCAACAAATCCCATAGCTCGCGTACGTCAGTTTGAATCGGGGTGGCAGTCCCCAGTATCAGGTGGCGTGTACGCCTACCCATTTGCTGCATGAAAGCCATAAGATTATTCGGCTCTGAAGCCTGAGCACCCAAGCCACCGCGAGCGCGGGCCTTGTGTGCTTCATCAAGAATAACTGTACCGAAACGATTCTTCAGCAACATCCCTGCTTCTTTCACAAAGTCCATCTTCTCCCGTTGATGCATAATCAGTCCGGTAGAGACAATGGCAATTCGATAGGGGCATTTTTTAATGGAGGTGGCATCACCTCGGGGTGAGAGTATTTGCCCTTCTACTCCGATCCAAACTTTATTCTGGGAGGACCAAACCGCAGCAGGCACGCCGAGCTTGTCCATCATCTCAATTTGCCACTGAATCGTGAGTGTAGAAGGTGCCAAAATCAGAACGGGGCCATCATCTAACAAAGCACTGACTAATGCGCTAGTTGCCATGGATAATGTTTTACCAACACCCACCTCATCAGCCAATAGCAGGCGAGCCTTGCCATAGATCTCCCTATGTTCCAGAAACATAGTCACAAACGAACGCTGCCAGGGCTGTAGCTGTTCACCTCCGCGATAGATCGGCGCTTCCGCCATCGCCGCCGCCGGGATTTCCTCTGGCTTTAATACTTCAACGGTGACTTCACGCCGGTTAGCTACACGGTTGATTTCGGCCAATATCGCTTCGGGCAGTGGCACGCCATCATTCCAGAGCACCCAAAATTCCTTCTCTATCCAATCAGCACTTTCTTCATCATCATCTTGCCAAACCAGTTCGTAATTGTGAGTGAACGCGCTTTTAGATTCATTTACCGAACCAATGAAAGACTTACGGCTGCCATCTGCATAATGAATTGAGCCCGCTT
Source organism: Citrobacter sp. Cpo045 (assembly GCF_030332875.1). Classification (NCBI taxonomy): domain Bacteria; kingdom Pseudomonadati; phylum Pseudomonadota; class Gammaproteobacteria; order Enterobacterales; family Enterobacteriaceae; genus Citrobacter; species Citrobacter sp. Cpo045. Next base: position 365,024 of record NZ_JAOWGZ010000091.1, on the reverse strand, counting down.
TACCGTGAAGGAATAACCGTTCTCTGGGAACTACACGAATCTCAACATTTCCCGACTGCAATAGCTGATCCAGGATCTGATAGCGTTCCTTTTTCAGAAGCGCCTCAGCTTCTACATCCACCTCATTCCAGCGTTCTTTAAGCGCTGTATTCCGACCTGTAGCTACCTGAAAGTCAGCCAGATCAAGCTCAGAGTTACAGATGATCTTAACTTCTGAGATTTTTGCAATCTCTTCTCCGACCAGCTCAAAAATGGAGCTTCTGAAATAGCCTGCGATACGGAAGTATTTGGCAGCCCCTTTTAATGATTCAGCCAGGAATTCTGTATCCAATCTTTCTGTGCGAGAAGAAAAACGCCGAATCGCCATCAATTACAGCCTCTGGTTTCGAATAGCTTCCGCAAGAACACGCGCACAGCTTGCTTCCTGCTCTGGGTTGAACGTTTTCGTGCCTTTTAAGCCCTCACGCTTCTCTGCCAGGTAATCGGCCATTTTTGCAAGCAGTTGCTTATTTGGCAGGTAGTTCGGGCAGTTCTCCATTAGATGCAAAAGCACATCATCCACTTCTACGTCTTTCGAGAGCTCAAACAAGGCATAGAGCAGCGACCGTAGCGGAGTACCAGCCATTTCGGCATCACCTGCCATCATGGCACTTTTGAACTCTGTCGATAGTTTAAGGCGCGCAGAATTAGCCTTTGAGGCATCACTCATTAGTTGAGCAAAGTGGTGAACCTTGAACGCCTTTGCGAAGTTCTGATAGTTATCCAAGGTTTTTGCACCTTGATGCTCCATCTCGGCCATCTTCAGATAGAAGCGTTCAACTGCTTGGAGCTTCTGCCATTCGCCTTTCTCAAAACCTACTGGTACCAAGAACTGAACAGCAGTTTGCACCGCGAAATCAATCAACTCATCAACGAAAGTCTTTTTGCCTTTTTGGCGTGGCGCCTCGGCTTCCGTCACCATGTCTTTACCGTCGATACGGGAATAGGCTGTGAGCACTTTCAAAGCAGCTGCATAACCGGCCATTTGCAGGTCTGCATCGGTGTACAGGCCCTCGGCGCCTTGGGCACGAACTTTTTTGTCCAATCCGATTAACGATTCAACTTGTTCTTTAACTGCTTCTTCAATTTCCCACCCTAAATCATCACGAAAGGTTTCTAACGCCTGATGGCGCTTACGCAAAATCAGAATGATGGTGCCTTTTACGTTAGAACCACCACGTAATGCAGAGTCAGTTTCAGTCACCACGTACCACGCCGCCGTTACCTGTAAGCCGCTGGCCCAAATAATATTGGCCATGTCCGCCCAAATGGCACCACTTTGATGGGTAAACATCAGCACCTGCAAGCCATTGTCTGGCATCTTCTGCGCCATCTTTCGATAGGCAGCGACCATACCCGTGCGGAAGCCGTCGTCCTCCCCCTTTATAGCGATAGATCGCCTACTATCCCATATCCAATGGGCAAACTCCTTTGGAGGATTTTTTCGTAACCAAGCAATAAAGAATTCTGTAATCTCTTCATACTTCACCGCATCTCCATACGGAGGGTCAGTTACGTATATATCATTTTCAACTTCAATATCATGTGCCGGATGGCAGTTTACAAACGCTTTGGCCGGTAACGGAAAGCTATAAGTTTTCTCTAGCAGATATTTAGAAGAAAATGAGAATGGTCTAACTCCATAGTTGTAAAAAGTATTTAGAGCCTGATTATAGAATGTTTGAGAGATTGATTCGCGCGCAGCACCAGTTCCGTACCGACATAGTTTTGTGGACCAATCTAACAGCCTACTAAATGATACATATAGCTGCTCTGAGAAAACCGGGTCAGCTAGGAGTGTTTTCTTTAGGAGCCCTAACATCAAAAGCTGCCTAGGAGAAAACAAGTGATGCCAATAAGTCCAACCCCTGGTTCTAATAGGCTCATCAGTCTTATCACCTGCTTCTATCGCCATATCTGGGATATAGCCTTTTTGCTGCCATTCATTAAAGTGAGAAGAAACGTATTCAACTACTTTAGCTTCCCGATTTAGATCATCATGATTGACGGACCGAAACTCGGTTTCGAGGCGAGATTTTCCATCGATCATTTTCTCCCACTGAACGCAATAGAGGCGCTCTTGAAAAATGTCTTCCTTTCTTGGAGTGAAGTCGCTCTTTTCCCACTTTCGCAGAGCTGAAGTTGTGACTCTTCCAACCCGAACGTCACCACGGATACTACTAATCTTTGATCTATAATGCTGCCCCGGCTCAGGACTATGAATCAAATAGCCGCCATCAAAGGTCGGATTATCCAACGCTTCCATTTCATTCTTATCGTTGCAGTACTTAACCTCAATTTCATAACGCTTTTCCGATTCAACTGGAATTAAACTGACAACTACAAACTTGCTTGCACTAACTACAAGTGTCGGAAGAACTGGAACCGACCAGCCACTTTCTGGACAAATTACTTCAACGCAATAAAGGTATGCCTTTGCTCTCCAGCCTCGACCATCAACCTCAACTTCAAGCTCATCAATTTCTTGCTGAACTCTTTCAACCAATTTGGCTTGAGCCGCCGCAAGACCTGATTTGCTCTTCGCCGGCGCGCCGACGACATTGAAACTCCCCCATGTCAACAAGCATGCCATAGGATTTAAATCAGAGGCATATACATTGCAACCGAGTCGAGCGGCTTCAAAAGGAATCTGACCAGAGCCTGCAAATACGTCTGCAACCTTTGGTCGATGACCAAAGCGTGCTATTCCCATTTGCTCGACTAACTCAGGAATCGAGTTTGCGGAGGTTCCTAAATGAGCATTAACTCTCCCCCAAACAAGGGCAAAAAGAGAGTCCCCAACTTCCTCCGCACGCTTTCCTGCGCGAACCTGATCATTAAACGGAAGAACTAAGTAATCCCCAATGTCTTCTCGTTTTGAAGCAGGCAAATTCTCTTCGATTCGCCTTTGCATTGCTTCGGGGGCCATCCCCATGAGAAGCTCAAAAATCTCCAAATCTTTAAGGCGGTCCTCTGTCACAGGCAACAGCGAACCCAAAATGCAAGCCTTATTCAAAACTAGCGGTTTTCGACCTTTCCAATAACTACCCAATGCAACTAAAGTTTTACTTTGTACCGCGCTTTGTTCTTTAAAACTTTCAGCAGATATCTTTTGTACTGGAAACAAGTGCTCAATCAGCGCTGGCTTGTCTTTCCATTCAAATGGTTGCAACGCCATCAAAACTCTCCTTTTTCCATAAACCCAAACAGATCCTGGGGATCTTCTTCAATTTGAAGCTTTTTAGACTTGGGTTTCTTTTTGATTTCCAACTTGATTTTGGCTCCATCCGATAGCGCACAATAGAGTGCTTTACGCCAGCCACGCTGTGTTTGATCGTCTCGACCCGCTTCCGCAGCCGTTTTACTATAAAGCCACCATCTTTCTTCTGGGCGAAGAGCCAGCCATTTTTGACAAATAATCAGGCACTCATCGGGTGAGGCATGTTCTGCAGCCCAGCCGAGCACACACAGCTCGCGCCCTAGAAAGCGGTCAAGCTTCACTTTGCCGGTAGACCAATTACCAGAACCTTGCTTCTTCATCTTTAGGCGAGCATTAAAATCCCGGCGGGCGTCGTCACGAATCTTAGTCCACAGTTCCCTAGCCAATATCAGGCGACGTTCTACGGTTTCCCGGCGCGATTCATCACCATCGAAGCCATAGTCTTCGCAGATCACAACTGCGTCACGGGGGGCAGCGGGAATTTCCACATAGAAGTGATGCATGCCGAATTCTGGCGGCGCTCCAAAATCAACGGTTTTACTCATCGTTGCTCCACCTCACCATTACCAATTTCAATGCCAAGCTGCTTAGTAAATTGTTCAAGATCATAGCCTGTTTGGGTGTAGGCCTTTTTGAAGGTCATTACTACAGGGGCTTCTGGACTCAGTACGGTTTGCAAGTGTGTTAATGCGGTTTCAATGAATTCAGCGGTGATTTTCATTTCCCCTAGCGACATGTGTATTACTTTTGGCGCAGAGCCAACCATCAGGCTAACCTGCTCGAATTCAATACCTTTCTCTTTGGCGATTTTCAGTCCTGCGTAGGTTTTTGCCGAGCTATCCATACGTTTTGGCGAAGGGCTTACCAAAGTGGCAGGCTTATCTTTAATAATTGGGATTTCTTTGGAGCCAGACGCGGCAAAGGTGAAGTTTCGTTTTTCTTCTAGTCCATCACATTCAGCGAAGACATAGACCGTGGTTTCCGCATCACTAAGCTGGATTGGCGCTGAGTAGGTTTCGCCGTTACGCGCTTCTGAACCATCAAGTGTGTATTTAATGGTGCCCTTGGGTGCAACAAACAGCTCGACTGTTCTCGCAACCTCATCAAAGCGATTACGTAATGTCAGGCGGTTATTCCAAGTCTTTGGGTCGCCGGTAAGGTTTTTACCCGTAGGGTCTACTGCCAAAAACTGCACTCGCAATGCCTTGGTTGCAAGAGTGTTTTCACTGAGTACTGGGCTGCTTTCGGTGACAGCACAGTCTTCGGCGTAGTGAATACGAGGACTGTTACCTGCATTGGCAACGTCAATTTTAAGGCGAACAGTACCTGCGTCATCCGGCGATAAATCTTCACTGATGATAACTTCTGTGGTTTTGGGCTTGGGCTTTTTCGTAATGTAGCCATTGCCCAAGTCTTCCCACACACCACGCTGGTAGGCTTCAATCGCAAGTTGATCGAAGCCACGGCTTGGCACCCAAGGCATCTGTGTTTTTTGCTTCATCTTATCGAGCAAATCAGTCTTTCTTGCCTCGTCAAGGGTACCGAACAGCAAAGACTCAGCCCTGGCACGCAGTGCGTCGAAGTTTTCGGTGATCTGTGTGTAGAGCTTAATCGGATCGGAGGTTAGGGTTTTAACTACCTGACGTTCACCGTTATAGGGCTCGTTGGACGGATAAGTGCTATCGAGCGCTTTGGGTCGCAAAACATCTTCACCGCGATTGTTGCCGGGGAATAGGAGCTTGTCGAAAACGGAGAGCACAGTAGTTTGGAAGTCTTGCTCGTACTGCGCTTTCTTCTCATCCAGCTCTTTACGCTGCGGGTGAGACGCAGGTATCTCGTTGTCGGCTTTGGTAACAGCATAAACGTGGCGCGCTGCTTTCTCGATGCTGGCAATAGAGGACTTGTCGCCTGTTAATACCAGGATGTTGTTTTTGTTCACTAAACCTTTGAAGAAGTTACCTACTATACCTGGCGGTGTTTTGCCATCAGGGCTGATGATTAATAAGGCCCGCCCACTTTTCAGCGTGGCCTCTGCTTCATCCATTTCAGGCAACGGTAGTACTTTTTCGTAAGCTTCTTTTGTTACAGGCCTATACATTTCTTCCAGTCGATGGCGAATTAACTCATCTACCTTATTTTGAGGCGACTTGTCTGCGTAGCCTTGAAGTTTTTTGGTGAGATTTTCTTGGTGACTGAAGTAATTGCGCCCTTCTTGTGTTTGATGCAAATACCAAGCTGATTTAGCAAGTTCAGTGAATGCGTTTCGGTAGTCACTACCCTGATGGTTAGGATCAATCAAACATTCCAGCATTTCGCTCTCGGTTAAGCCCTTAACTGAGTTCACTGCGGTGGAGAGGCTGGCTGTTAGCAATAGCGTACCAACCTGTTGCGCATAATGGTTGCCGTTATTGAGGTCAATGATCTGAGCATGAGCGCTGTCGGTGGAGTCCCAAAGATCTCTTGCGATAACATCGCGCATTTCTGAAATTTCAGCCAGCTTCTCACGAACATCGTGTATCGAAAGATCAAAGTGTTGGGCACCGATCAAATACACCTCTTCATCGCTTTCCCACACCGATTTAAGCAGTCTAGAAACCAACTCCATCAAACCACGGGTTTGTTTGAACTTTTCGTTTTCTTTGAATAAAGCAACGATGCTTTTAAAGCTTGGATGGAATGGGTAAGTAGATTCGATGTCATTTGCTAATGCTTCTGCACTGCGCTCTACGGTCTTGGCTTTAGCGGCTTCCGCAAGTCTTGAAGCATAGACCGACGCAATTTCAGAGACCTCACTTTTGTCTGGCAGAGACAAAAACAAACGTTTACGCAGAATCTCGTAGATTTCATTGGATTCAAGGTTTACCGGCGTAATGGATACCTCGGCGCGCCCGAGTTCTTGCGTAGCATCATCCAATGCACGCTGAATCAGTTTGCCTCCTGTATCGTAGGCTGCCTCAAGATCGGAAACTACAATACATACATTCTTTTTCTTCTGCGCTGCAGTCAACATATTGGAAAAAGCCCGTGTCACTACATCAGCTATAGTTCCTTGCCCAAGGACTTGGGTGCTGTAGTAGTGGAAGTATGGTGGCATTTCGTCCAACAAGATTAGGATGGGTTCCTCACCATCAAAGATATTTATCCATGCTTGTTCATCTGGAGCTTTGGCTCCTGATTCCCAGTACTCTCTGAATACACCCTCTCGACCTAACTGCCGAGCGATCTCACCCCAGAAATAGGAATGGGGATTATTGCGTCCATTGAATGCTGCTATTTTGGCTGAACCATAATCTGATTGGTATGGCATTGATCCTAAGTGGCTATTTCGAAGGGCAGCATCTTTGGCTAATAAGCCAAAGCCGACCATCAAGTGGGTTTTACCACCACCCATAGCTTGCTTCAGGTGGAAAACAGTATCGTTTGATTTACCGGCTAAGCGAGCCATACCCTTGGAGAGCAAAGTTTTAAAACCGTCAGTGATGAAGGTCTTTTTAAAGTACTCTTGGCCATTGGTGTCGTTGATGATTTGATCAAGCTGTTCAATCTGGTCGCCGACATTGATTTCCAAGGCCTTCGGTTGCAACTGGCATGCACTACGTACGGTTTTCATTAAACTGCTCCTAAATTTGCTTTTTTATTCTTGATTACTGTTTTCACCAGCTTTGCCATCGCGTATCCAGCCATCTACTTCATCCTTTTTAAATTTCCAAAGGCGCCCAATCATGTGTGCAGGTATACCCTTCTTTGCGATCTACTTGTATACCGTGTCTAGCTTAATTTTGAGGTAATCTGCAATCTTATCAACGGATAACCATCTGTCTTCTGCTTTGGACTTTATTGGGCATTTTTTGGGCAAAAAAGGTTGAGGAACCACATAGTTATAGGGTTACATCGTAACAAACGAGGCTTAAAATTGTCAGGATAGAATAGTAATAGTTATTGTAAGCGTAAAGCCACTGCCGCCTGTGATTCTGGTCCCAATATCGTTAGATTGGAACTCCTTCTAAACCAGATGGATCTATATTCATGGAAAACGCTGCTGTCTGGCGAACTGAATCACGCATGGTCTACTCCATACGCATCCGCCAACTGTATACCTTGGAAGATGGCCAGATGGGGTTGTGGATGGACGCCTTTAAAGCAAGATGTTCTACTCGTTTGACCTTTTCAGGCTCCATAAGCTGAAGGGCATTTTGAAGGTAGCCTGCGGTATCGAAATCGCCAAATGGATCAAAACTCATGCAGTGGCTTTTTTATGAAGGTGCTTTTGTTCGCGGAAGTAACGTCCCTGAAGCTGTAAAATTTCAGATTTACTGAGTACACCTTTCTTTTTAAGGTTTACCAGTAATTGCTCAACGTTATCCAGCTCGACAGAGTCATCGGCAAGTGCAGTAATGGTCACAGCAACGCGGCTCATGCCATCACGGTTAGCTGTAACATTGTTATCTTTTGCCAGCTGTTGAACATAGCTAGCGACACTAACGATAGTTTTTTGGGTCATGTGGCCATCCTCAGTTCCTGGTTAAGTTTTAGCATATCGAGGTTGTAGTGTCTTCAGAACTGCACTAAACACATCATATGTGGTGTGGAGGGCTGATGAGGCAATTTAGGGTTAGGATAGGAATTGTCGATGAGTGATAATCACGCAACTTTGTGATCTTCCACGCAGTATTCAATTTTATGTCCCATTTTGGGGGCAAATCCCCAAAATAAAATCTCACAACCCATTAATTTTCAATGAATTAAAAGAAAAGGCGAGTCCGGCCTTCGCACTCACCCCCTAAACACCTCCTTCCTGTGCCACTCCACAAAACCTTCTTTTGGATAATTCTCGCGCATCATCGGCAGCGCTATCGATTTACCGTCGAAATCCCAGAATAGTCTGCCCACCATACCGCTGCCATTCACTGCGGGTGATACCTGAATTCGCATACTCTCATCCAGCCCAATCGAACCTTTATCAAAGGCTTTATGATGAATTGCACACAGCGCCAGGCCGTTCGAAATCTCGCACGGACCGCCGTGCTGTTTCCATTTGATATGGGCGGCTTCCAGGGCGACTGAGGTGCTGTCGTGGCGCATATTGAAGCCACAAATGGCGCATTCATAGTTATAGGCTCGTAGAACCTGCTGGCGGAACAACGGGTCCCGCTGTTTGCGGATTTGCAGGATATCAAATCCCAGTTCATCCGCGATCTCTTCCTGGATGCTTTCGGTGAAGTGAGCCTCGAGAATTTGCTGTGCCAGGGTGTTAATGAGGTTTTTGCTCTTTTTCAGTAGGGCAAAATGCTGTTCATCAAAACCTCCCGCAACGTTATGCGTCACCAGTTCTCCGGCGGGGGGCTGTTTGCTGCTGCTGGATGTTGAGCAATGCTCGGCGTTTTGGAGCTCCCAGAATCCATCGCCCTGTAAGCGCCAGAAGGGCATATCCGGGCGGTACTGCGCGCGCTGTGGTCCAAATCGCTCCAGCAGGCTATGCAAAGGGGCGCGAACTTCTGAACCGTAATCAAACAGGCGGTCATGGCCTTGCTGATACCCCGCCAGCACGTGAAGCAGCAGTAGGGGCTTGTGCGGCGCGCGCTGTTCGCCTTTACGCCAGATGGTGATGTCAGCAATTGCCTGTTGCAGGGATTTACTGGAAGTCATTGATTTCATTTTCGGGTAAATAATTGCGATTTTGCTCGCAAAATATCACTTAATCAAGCGTTGCTGTGTCTATTACGGCCAACACTAAAAATAATATTCATTATCGAATTCGCAGATTAAATAAAACACTTTTTTCGCCATATTATTTTAAAGTTATTCATGCTCATTCATAGGGGTGTTTTATAAAAATAAACCTTGCTTTAGTAAGTGTTATTTTTTCTAACCATATGGAAAGAAAAGGTTATTTCCTGGGGTGTTATGCTGGTTTCTGCTTGTTAATAAAAGCAATATCGGTAATTTGAAGTGTTGGGTTTATCATATTTTAAACATGCATGACATTCCCTTTATATTTTTGAATGTTTGGCATAAATAGGACGCTCGGTTCCCAATACACAGAGCGAAATAGATATGGGTGAAGATAAAAATTAATCCCTTTGACGAAATGGTCTACGGATACACCACATCAAAAAAGGCGCCAGTGGGCGCCTTTATACCTGACCATCACCCCTCTGGTTTTGCTAGATGGATAAGCGTGTCGATACGCGCAGGGGAGAGCGGTTCGCGCGGCTGCGGCAGCGGCCAGCCGTACAGCCAGCGGGCGCTGGTGGCGCAGACTTTTCCCTGGCAGGCCCCCATTCCACAGCGTGATGCGAGCTTTGCCGCTTGCCAGCTTTCGGCGTTTTGCACGTCGCCACAACGAATATCCTCACAACGGCAGAGCAGCGTATCTGCGGTGGTCGCGGCTTTTAGCGACTCCGGCAGCGCAAACGTCGTATGCAACGCCTGGGCAAAACGCTGCCAGCGGGCGCGCGCGGAGATGGCGCTTTGGGCCTTTTGCGGACAATTTGCGGCGGCATAGCCGGCAATTTCTCCCTCGGCTAACGCCAGCTCGCTGCCGCCAAAGCCGGTGCATTCTCCTGCCGCATAGATATCCTGCACGCTGGTGCGTTGCGCCGCATCGACCCAAATAGCCTGATTTTCTGTTTTGCAGCCAAAGATTGCGCCAGGTTCTATATTCGGTACCAGCCCATAGCCAATGGCCAGCCTGTCGCAGGCGATCTCCCGGATTTGTCCCTGGTGGCGCACGGTCACTGACTGCAGACAGGGATCACCCTGCGCTTGGATGACCTGGCTTGCCGGATGATAACGGGCTGGAAAGAGCTCGCCGAACTGACGCAATTTTTCAGGCCAGCGCCATAGCCCGGTTGCGAAACGGGCCAGTGCGGTCATCGGGGCCTGTTCGATGATGGCGACAATATTCCCGCCAGCGCGTTTCACCGTACTGGCGACCGCCAGCAGAAGAGGACCGCTGCCTGCAATGACCACGCGTTCCCCCTTGAGTTGCAGGCCATGTTTTATCTGCGCCTGCAGGCCTCCGGCCCCCGTCACATTGGGTAGTGTCCAGCCGGGAAAAGGCAGCGAGAGTTCTCTGGCGCCGCAGCATAAAATCAGCCGCTGCCAGCGGATTTCGCCGCAGTCGTCTGCGGTTTCGAAGACTACGGAATGTGGGGTGGGGCGGGCAATTAGCCGGGCACCGCTCAGCAGTGTGATGTTGGGATGTTCCGCCACCGCCTGACGAAGCCGTCTGGCGTGCCGGGGGAGTGAGACCTGCGGCCCGTCGCGCCAGATTTGCCCGCCGGGGCGCGGGTTATCATCAAGGATTATCACTGATTTTCCACAGCGTGCGGCAGCCAGTGCCGCCGACAATCCGGCAGGCCCTGCGCCAAGGATCAGGATCTCACAGTCAACGCTTTGCATGATGGCTCCTTTCAATCACCATTTCAGGCTGGCATTCCGTCTGGCAGGCCAGCACCCGGTGTCCGTTCACCGTGACGCGGCACTCCTGACACACCCCCATTCCGCAGAAGGGCGCGCGCAGTTGACCACTCACCGAACGACGGGTCACGCCGTTGCCCACCAGGACCAGTGCTGCTGCAATACTCATTCCGACGGGAACCTCACAGGTCTGGCCGTCGATAATTACGTTCAGGGTCGTCATGCGATGGCCTCCTGCTTGTGCAGGCGAGCGGGAAGCCAGGCATCCGGGGACACCGCCGGGCGCTCGCCAAGGATCTGGGCGCAAAGTAACTCGGCGGTTGCTGGCGCGGTTGTGACGCCGAGTCCTTCATGTCCCAGCGCCAGCCAGATACCCGGACGCGCAGGATGTGGGCCAATCAGCGGGTTACCGTCAGCCGATGCCGCGCGAAAACCGCTCCAGCAACGGATGATATTTAGCGTCTCCAGAGAGGGTAAAAAATGGCGCGCGCGCGCCAGCATCTGTGCCAACAGGGGGAGATCAACCTCGCGGTCGGTGTTATCAAACTGGCGGGAGGAGCCAATCAGCAACTGTCCGGTGGGGCGTGGCTGAATGTTAAATGCCACTGAGGTGCCGCCTGCATGGGCGCTGGCACCGTATCCCAACTCTACCAGCTGGTGGCTGAGCAAGGGGCCGTAGCGGTCGGTAATCGCCAACTGGCCTTTTTTGGGTCTGAGCCAGTTTTCACCCAGCAGCATATTGGCACCCAGACCGCTGGCGATGACGATGGCGCGTGCGCGCAGTCGTTTGCCGCTGTGTAGAGTGACGTAAGGGGCATCAACAGTGAGGGCGCTATCCCGAAGGTGCGTTAAATCGGCATCGTTAATAAACCAGCGGGCGACGTTTGGGGCGTAAACTATCCCGTCGCCGGGGACCCACAGCCCGCCAGTGAGTCCGGTGGTGAGCAGCGGTTCGCGTGCGGCGAGCCGATCGCGGGTCTGCATTTCACTGACAACCTGGTATTGTGCCATCCGTTGTTGCTTTTCTTCTGCCAGCGCAAGCTCTTGCGGCGTTTCCGCCAGCCACAGCGTGCCGCATCCGCGCCAGGCACAGCTTTCCGGCATCCGGGGCGTCAGTTTGCGCCAGCTCTCCAAGGACCAGGCGGAGAGTGCGAGCTCCGCAGGATCGTCATCCATGCACACCAGGTGACCCATACCCGCCGCCGTCGCGCCCGCATTGCCGTCATCGACCAGCGTGACTCGCTGCCCGCGAGCGGCCAGTTGCCAGGCGCAGGCGGCCCCGATAATCCCGGCACCGATGACGATGACGTCACTTTCGATCACAGTGAGATCCCCCAGCAGAACGGATCTTCAGGATTGAGGATCAGCTTATTATCACCACAGACCCATGCCTCTCCGCGGATCGTCGGGACGATCTTGTCGCCATGCGGCACGAAATGCGCCGTAAATTCGCTGCCGATGATGCTCGCCTGCCGCCAGGATTCTCCGGATTTGAGTTTTCCATCTTCTGCCAAACAGGCCAGCTTAGCGCTGGTGCCGGTGCCGCAGGGCGATCGATCCCAGGCTTTACCGGGGCAGAGTACAAAGCTGCGGCTGTCCGCGCGATCATCTTCTGCAAACAGTTCGATGTGATCGATAATGCCGTCATGTTCGCCACGGATGCCTGCACGATCTAACCCTTCACGGATTGCCCATGCGTACTCCGTCAATTCAGGGATCTTTTCCGGCGAGACCGCGAACGGATGATCGTTGACGAGGAAGAACCAGTTGCCGCCCCAGGCGATATCACCCGTTACCGTACCGTGGACGGTTTCAACCTGTACCTGCTTACGCCAGCGGTAGGCCGGCACGTTTTCGACCGAGACGCTGCCGTCTTCGTGCAGTGTGGCCGTCACATCGCCCACCGGCGTTTCAATCAGATGTTTACCGGGTTGAATGCGCCCAAGCCATGCCAGCGAGGCAATCAGCCCGATGGTGCCGTGACCGCACATGTTCAGAAAGCCGCAGTTATTAAAGAAGATGACTCCCGCCGTGGCATGTGGCGAAACCGGTTCACAGAGCAATGCACCGACCAGAACGTCGTTACCGCGTGGCTCAAGAATAATGGCTTTACGCCAGTCGTCGTAGTCGCGGGAAAAGCGCTCGCGACGCTCGCTCATGTTCCCCGTTCCCAGATCCGGAAAGCCGTCGATGACCAGGCGAGTGGGTTCACCGCCGGTGTGAGAATCAATCACTCTCAGTTCACTGTACTGTGCTGTCATAGGATCTCCGGGAAGTTAATGTTTTGTTGCTAAATGCTGACGCAAGCCTTGCGTCCCGGCTTGATCGCTTTCGTCACCGCAAATGACGAAATCAGCATAATGACCGCTGTCATCGTTAAGGCATTATCATATTTATTTGTTATTAATCATTTTGTTAGTGACGTGGTAAACCAAAATAGGCAACTGCGCCAGTGGCTGGAAAAGGGGAAATTATAAATCTACGGCAGGATCGCAAAACGCAGTAAGGATGCTTGCTAGGTTAACAAAAAGTTAATAAATATTCAGATCACTAATCGGGAGGAAGCGTGATGTCCTGTGTGATTAATGATGTGCGGGCCCCGTCGCCGGTGCCTGAAGTGGCTGAACTTAGCCAGATATGTGAGGGGTTGGCGCGTCAGCGTCCGGACAATATCCAGACGTTGCTCCATGCGATGGCATTGATTGCGCCGCTGCTCAATGCCATTCCGAATGTGGTTTTTTTTATCAAAGATGTGCAGGCCCGCTATTTGATGGTCAATATGACCCTGGCACGACGCTGCGGGTTTAAGACGGTCGTTTCTCTGCTGGGTAAAACCTCTGCTGATGTTTTCCCTTCAGCGCTTGGGCTGGGCTATACCGAGCAGGATATGCGGGTGCTGCGCGAAGGGGTAACGCTGCGCGATCAGCTGGAAATGCATCTCTACAACGGTCGTGAACGCGGCTGGTGTTTGACCCAGAAGCTGGCGCTGCGGGATGCGCAGGGCCAGGTCATCGGTATGGCGGGGATTTCACACGATCTGCAGGAAGCGCAGGCGCGTCACCCGGCGTGGCAGCGGCTGGCGATCGTCGACGATCATATCCGCAACCATTATCACCGTCCCATCGCGATGGAAGAACTAACCGCCCTGAGCGGCATGTCGGTGGCGCAAATTGAGCGCTACTGTAAGCGTATTTTTCATCTCACGCCGCGCCAGATGATCCACAAAGTTCGGCTGGAAAAAGCCACCGAACTGCTGGCGGGCGATACGCCGATTACCGATATTGCGTTGCAGTGCGGTTATACCGATCACAGCGCGTTTAGCCGCCAGTTTAAGGCGATGACGGGCTCTACGCCGCGTGATTTTCGCATTACGCTTGCCGGGTAAGACACACTCACTGTGCTAATTTCGTCATCAAAGAGGAAGAAAACCACCAAGCAGTCGGTCGCCTGAAACGTCAATCTGTCAGTGAATATTCACCATTCATTCACTTTAAATTAACAAATTAACGACAAGGAACCGAACATGAGCAAGAAAGCCATTCACTGGAGCGGTGTATTCCCGGCAGTCAGCACCCAGTTTCGTAGCGATTATTCCCTGGATCTGGATGCCACCCATACGGTGATGAAAAACCTGGTCAAGGATGGTGTTTCTGGCCTGGTGGTGTGCGGCAGCGTGGGGGAGAACACCTCTCTGACAACGCAGGAAAAGCTACAGATCATCGAAGTAGCGAAAGATGCAGCGGGCGGTCAGATCCCAGTCATTGCGGGGGTGGCCGAATTCACCACCGCGTTTGCACAGAAGATGGCGAAAGAGGCAGAGCGCGTGGGCGTCGACGGTATTATGGTGATGCCTGCGCTGGTGTATTCCTCAAAACCGCATGAAACAGCGGCCCACTTCCGCAGTGTGGCTACGGCTACCGACCTGCCTATCATGGTGTACAACAACCCGCCGATTTACAAAAACGACGTGACGCCGGATATCCTGGCGACGCTTGCCGACTGCGACAACATCGTCTGTTTCAAAGACTCCTCCGGCGATACCCGCCGTTTTATCGACCTGCGTAACTCTGTTGGCGACCGCTTTGTGCTGTTCGCTGGGCTGGATGATGTGGTGGTCGAGAGCGTTGCCGTTGGGGCGGAAGGCTGGATCTCCGGAATGTCGAACGCCTTCCCGCGTGAAGGGGAGACGTTGTTCCGCCTGGCGAAACAACAGCGTTATGAGGAAGCGATGGCGCTTTACCGCTGGTTTATGCCGTTGCTGCATCTGGATGCGCGCCCGGATCTGGTGCAGTGCATCAAGCTCTGTGAAGAATTGCTGGGGCGTGGCAGCGCCATTACCCGTCCACCGCGTCTGGCGCTGGAAGGGGATACCCGTGCGCAAGTGGTGGCGATTGTTGAGAAGGCGCTGGCGACCCGTCCACAGCTGCCGGATGTTGGCCTTTAAGTAAAGGAGTGATGATGACGCTACCTCTCTCTGTTTCGGGTCAGCAGTTTATCGCCGGACGCCGCGTGGCAAGCGGTGAGGCGACGCTGCCAAGCCTGCGTGCCGCTGACGGCAAGCTGACCGGATACCATTTTTACCCGGCCTCTCGTGAGGAGGCCGCCGCCGCGGCGGAGGCGGCTGACCAGGCGTTTCCTGTCTATTCACAGACAGCGCCAGACGTGCGTGCCCGCTTTCTCGACACCCTTGCCGACGAGTTGGATTTGCTCGGCGAGGATTTTTTCGCCATAGCCCACCAGGAAACGGCACTGCCGCTGGCGCGGTTACAGGGAGAGCGCACCCGTACCAGTAATCAGCTACGCATGTTTGCCGGGGTGCTGCGTCGGGGCGATGCCTTTGGCGTACGCATTGACACCGCACTCCCTGACCGCCAGCCGCTGCCGCGCCCGGACCTGCGTCAGTATCTGACCGCGCTTGGCCCGGTGGCGGTGTTCGGGGCCAGCAATTTTCCGCTGGCCTTTTCTACGGCGGGAGGCGATACCGCATCCGCGCTGGCGGCGGGTTGTCCGGTGGTGGTGAAAGCCCATCCCGGACATATGGCGACGGCGGAATTTACTGCCCAGGCGATTGTGCGTGCGGTCGCGGCATCTGGCCTGCCTGCGGGCGTTTTTAACATGATTTTCGGCACCGATATTGGCGCGGATCTGGTTCGCCATCCGGCGATTCAGGCGGTGGGTTTTACCGGTTCGCTGCGCGGCGGTAAGGCGCTCTGGCAGCTGGCGCAGCAGCGTCCGCAGCCGATCCCCGTCTTTGCGGAAATGTCGGCCATTAATCCGCTGATTATTCTGCCGCAGGCCGTCGCCACGCGGGCAGAAACGCTGGCCAATGAGCTGGTGTCCTCTTTCACTTTGGGATGTGGGCAGTTTTGTACCAAGCCGGGGCTGATCCTTGTCTTACGCGGCGAGGGTATGTCCAGCTTCACGCAGGCGCTGAAGGTCGCGGTTGACCAGGCACCGGCACAGATCATGCTGAATGCCCCGACGCTTGCCCATTATGAAGAGGGTGTCAGCGCGCTTGAGGCACATCCGCATATTCAGCGTTTGGCAGGGTCTGATGAATCGGTTATCGGCCGCGCGCAGGCCCGGTTGTATCAGGCTCCGGCTTCGCTGCTGCTGGCACAGGATCCACTGCTACAGCAGGAGGTGTTTGGCCCGCTGGCGGTATTGGTCGAGGTGGCCGATGAGGCGGAGTTGCAGTCCATTTTGTGCGTGATTCCGGGCCAACTGACGGCTACTGTGCACGCCGAATCTGATGATGGGCCGCTGGCGCAGCGCCTGCTGCCAGCCCTCACCGAAAAAGCGGGACGCGTTTTGTTTAACGGTTATCCAACCGGTGTCGAGGTTTGTGATGCCATGGTGCACGGTGGTCCGTGGCCTGCCACCACCGATGCTCGCGGTACCTCGGTAGGGACGCAATCCATCGACCGTTTTTTACGCCCGGTATGCCTGCAAAATGTGCCTGCCGCGCTGCTTCCGCCTGCTGTCCAGGATGACAACCCTCTGAACCTGCTGCGCCTGATTAACGGGCAGTGGACCCGGGAAGCCATTTCCCCCTCTGTTGACTGAAGGGCATGACCATGACGATTCACTCTACGCACCAAACACAGGCCCGCGTTGCTGAGGTGGGTAAATTTAAAAAGCAGCTAACGCTAACCGACCTGACGTTTATTGGGCTTGGGGCTATCTTCGGTTCCGGCTGGCTGTTTGCCGCAAGCCATGTGGCATCGATTGCCGGACCTGCGGGCATTGCCTCGTGGGTCATCGGCGGGATTGCCGTTCTGCTGTTAGGGATTGTCTATTGTGAGCTGGGCGCGGCACTGCCTCGTGCCGGGGGGATTATCCGTTATCCGGTCTTTTCCCACGGTGAGTTGATGGGGTATCTGCTTGGATTTATTACGCTGATTGCGTTTTCAAGCCTCATCTCCATAGAGATTGTTGCTGCGCGGCAGTATGCGGCAGCATGGTTCCCGATGCTGACTCAAACTAGCTCAAGCGACCCAACGCTGCTGGGATGGGTGGTGCAGTTTTTGCTGCTGTGTTTGTTCTTCGGGCTGAATTACTACAGCGTAAAAACGTTTGCCCGTTCCAATAACATCATCAGTATTCTGAAATTTTTGGTGCCGCTAGCGGTCGTTGTGACGCTATTTACCTTTTTCAAACCTGAGAACCTGCACGTTCAGGGGATTGCACCCTTTGGTATGTCGGGCGTTGAGGCTGCGATTAGCGCCGGTGGGATCATCTTCGCCTACCTGGGGTTGACGCCAATTATTTCTGTGGCGAGTGAAGTAAAGAATCCGCAGCGTACCATCCCGGTGGCGCTGATTTTATCCGTGGTGCTGTCGACGATTATTTACGTGCTGTTGCAGCTGGCATTTCTTGGCAGTATTCCGACCGATATGCTGGGTGGCGGCTGGGCGGAGATCAGCAAGCAATTCTCGCTGCCGTACCGGGATATCGCCATTACGCTCGGTATGGGCTGGCTGGCGTTTATGGTGGTGTGCGACGCGATTGTCTCCCCAAGTGGTACCGGCAATATCTACATGAACGCCACGCCGCGCGTGATTTATGGTTGGGCGAAAGCAGGCACCTTCTTTAAGACGTTTACCCACATCGATAAAGAGTCTGGCATTCCGCGTCCGGCGCTGTGGCTGACCTTTGCATTGTCTATCTTCTGGACATTGCCGTTCCCGTCATGGGAACAGCTGATAAGCGTGGTGTCGGCGGCGCTGGTACTGAGCTACGCCATTGCCCCGGTCACGGCGGCGGGGCTACGTCGTAATGCACCGGATTTGCCGCGCCCATTCCGCGTGCGTGCCTTCGGGATTATCGGTCCGGTGTCGTTTGTGATTTCGGCGCTGATTGTATTCTGGTCTGGCTGGGGCACGCTGTCATGGCTGCTGGGACTGCAGATTGTGATGTTTGTCGTCTATGTGCTTTGCAAATCAAAAGTGCCGGTACACACCGTGAGTCTGGCGCAGCAGGTGAAATCGTCTCTGTGGCTTATCGCTTTCTACGCGCTGATTATGCTCTTCTCCTGGCTGGGCAGTTTTGGGGGCACAGGGGTGATTGGTCATCCGTGGGATACGGTGGTGGTAGCGGTGATGTCGCTGGGAATTTACTACTGGGGTGAGCGAACCTGTCTGCCGCGGGCTAACTTTACCGGTGATGAAGAAGAGTAAAGGAGTCAGTCATGGAGATGGTAAACCTCTCGTTAACAGAGGCTTATGCGCTGGCATATAAGGTGCTGCGCGGGAACGGATTCAGTGAAGCGCATGCCGTGGCGATCGCGACAAACGTGACCCACGGTGAGCGTGATGGCTGTGCCTCGCATGGTTTGTGGCGGTTGCTGGGGATTGTGGAGACGCGACGTAAAGGAAAGGTGTCACCTGACGCTGAGCCGGTTGTCACCGATACCGCACCGGCCATTGTGAAGGTGGACGCCGGTGGGGCATTTTCTCTGCTGGCATTCGAGCGCGCGCTTCCACTGCTGATAGAAAAGGCGCGCCACAGCGGTATTGCAGCCCTGGCGATTAACCGCTGTGTGCACTTTTCGGCGCTGTTTGCCGACGTTGAGCCGCTCACGGAGGCGGGGCTGGTGGCGCTGGCGACGACGCCCAGCCATGCGTGGGTTGCTCCCGCAGGCGGGACGCAGCCGCTTTTTGGCACTAACCCGATAGCATTTGGCTGGCCGCGTGAAGAAAAATCCCCGTTTATCTTCGACATGGCCACCAGTGCGGCGGCACGGGGAGAGATCCAACTCCATCAACGGGCGGGAAAAGCGGTGCCGGAAGGGTGGGGGATTGACGGTGACGGTCAGGCCACCACCGACGCGCAGGCGATCCTCGACGGCGCGATGTTGACGTTTGGCGGGCATAAAGGGTCTGCACTGGCGGCAATGGTGGAATTGCTTGCCGGACCGCTCATCGGCGATATGACCAGCGCGGAATCGCTGGCGTGGGATAAGGGGGCTGGCGGGTTGCCCTATGGTGGCGAGCTGATTCTGGCCCTGGACCCGGCCCGCTTTCTGGGACGGGAGGCTCCGCAGCATCTGGCACGTGCCGAGAAACTCTTTGCCGATATGCAGCGGCAAGGAGCGCGTTTGCCGGGCGAGCGTCGCTATCATTCCCGTATGCGTACAACTCGTGACGGTGTAGAAATAACCCATTCGCTGTTCAAGGATATATCCGCGTTAGTGAAATAATTATCGCGAGAACAGGAGGGATTATGTCCCTCCTGTTATACGTTTATATAAATAGTTACTGTGATTAGCGATGCGCAGGTGTTGGCGCACCTTCGTATCTAGCTAATAAAACCCCTGTAAATTCCCCCAGTGATCTTCGGTAAGCCCAGATGTAAATAAGATGAAATAAGCGCGAATAGCATGCTTTTGGAATAAATAGAAAACGCCTTCATCCCAATAAATCCGGTATTATTCATCGTATTTATTCATTATCTTTCACGCGCCTGAATATCCCCACGCTCCAGAAAACAACGCCTGTCGGCATCAGACCAAAAATGCGATCTAACTCACTGAAGCAAATAGCAAACTCTGAAACAACGCTTAATTGTACACTTTGCTTTACACTTTTAGTGATATGAATCACAAATTTAAACCAGCGAAGTGATCCGACTCTCACAAATTGGGGTGTACTCATTGAGCAATACATTATGAGAACAGCCTGGAAAGTTAAGTTTTCAGTATTTTCCCTCTCCAGTGACATGCAACGGTGAAGGGCAAATCAACACGCAAAAAAAACTCGTTGAATATGAACGGGTAAAAAAATGACGTGTGATTTGCATCACTCACATTTACAGCTTTTTAAATTATTGCCAGTGATTAATGTTGACCGGGCTATTTCCATAATCAATCAAATCTTGCATAGTGCCTCCACATTATTTCTCCCCCTGGCTCAGGAGGCGAATAGTTATATTTCATCAGACTTTATTGATGAACCAGGTATGATTTACTTCACATTAATACGTACATGACCACTGTTACTGGAGAAACAAAATGAATTATCCGGCAGAACCCTTCCGTATTAAAAGCGTTGAAACTGTATCTATGATCCCGCGTGATGAGCGCCTTAAGAAAATGCAGGAAGCGGGTTACAATACTTTCCTGTTAAATTCGAAAGATATTTATATTGACCTGCTGACCGACAGTGGCACCAACGCAATGAGCGACAAGCAGTGGGCCGGAATGATGATGGGTGATGAAGCTTACGCGGGCAGCGAAAACTTCTATCATCTGGAAAGAACTGTGCAGGAACTGTTCGGCTTTAAACATATTGTTCCGACTCACCAGGGGCGTGGCGCAGAAAACCTGTTATCGCAGCTGGCTATTAAACCAGGGCAATATGTTGCCGGGAATATGTATTTCACTACCACCCGTTATCACCAGGAAAAAAATGGTGCGGTGTTTGTCGATATTGTTCGTGACGAAGCGCACGATGCCGGTCTGAATATTGCGTTTAAAGGTGATATCGATCTTAAAAAATTACAAAAACTGATTGATGAAAAAGGCGCAGAGAATATTGCGTATATCTGCCTGGCGGTGACGGTTAACCTCGCAGGCGGGCAGCCGGTCTCGATGGCGAACATGCGTGCGGTGCGTGAACTGACGGCAGCGCACGGCATTAAAGTGTTCTACGACGCTACCCGCTGCGTGGAAAACGCCTACTTTATCAAAGAGCAAGAGCAGGGCTTTGAGAACAAGAGCATCGCCGAGATCGTGCATGAGATGTTCAGCTACGCCGACGGTTGTACCATGAGTGGTAAAAAAGACTGTCTGGTGAACATCGGCGGCTTCCTGTGCATGAACGATGACGAAATGTTCTCTTCTGCCAAAGAGTTAGTCGTGGTTTACGAAGGTATGCCATCCTACGGCGGCCTGGCCGGACGCGACATGGAAGCCATGGCGATTGGCCTGCGCGAAGCCATGCAGTATGAGTACATCGAGCACCGCGTGAAGCAGGTTCGCTACCTGGGTGATAAGCTGAAAGCCGCTGGCGTACCGATTGTTGAACCGGTGGGTGGTCACGCGGTATTCCTCGATGCGCGTCGCTTCTGCGAGCATCTGACGCAGGACGAGTTCCCGGCACAAAGTCTGGCCGCCAGCATCTATGTGGAAACCGGCGTGCGCAGTATGGAGCGCGGAATTATCTCTGCGGGCCGTAATAACGTGACCGGTGAACACCACAGACCGAAACTGGAAACCGTGCGTCTGACTATTCCACGCCGTGTTTATACCTATGCACATATGGATGTCGTGGCTGACGGTATTATTAAACTTTACCAGCACAAAGAAGATATTCGCGGGCTGAAGTTTATTTACGAGCCGAAGCAGTTGCGTTTCTTTACTGCACGCTTTGATTACATCTAAAAAATAGTTATGGCCCCATCACGCGATGGGGCTTTTTTGTATTCCTTTTCCATGAACAGGAAGCCTTTGCGGTGCCCGTTACCGTGACATAACTAAAAAAAGTAAACCCTGACTCCGACATTTTTATTATCCGCATGATGTACAAATGACAGCTGTAATTATAACGAATAGTCTACAGGAACATTTATCATGGATATTAATGCCATTGAGCGACAGAGTAGTACCCCCGGACTGATTAGCGGAACCATGTTGGTTATCGCGACCGTAGTGGGTGGCGGGATGTTCTCCCTGCCGATTGCGATGGCCGGCGTATGGTTCCCCGGTGCGTCTGTTATTCTTCTGTTTATCGCCATCATGATGTTATTAACCGGTCTGATGCTGGTTGAAGTCAACCTGCATTATGGCGCTGGTGCCAGTTTTAATACCTTTACTCAGGATTTATTAGGCCGTAAGTGGAATATTGTGGTCGGTATCGCTTTCGGCTTTGTGCTGTATATTCTGACCTATGCCTATATTTCCGGATCGTCAGCGGTGATGGCGCAAACCGTGTTCAAATACAGCGGCGTGCGCTTTCCGGCGAATATCTCGGTGGTGATCGTCAGTATGCTGGTCGGCGCGATTGCCTGGTACAGCTCTTTGCTGGTCGGACGCATCACTACTGTGTTGATTATCGGTAAGTTTATCGCGTTCTTTGCTACTTTCTCCGGGCTGGTTGGTCATATTGAAGTGGCGAAACTTGTCGACAGCGTGGCGGTGGCGCTGCCCAACTCACAGTACCTGCCTTACATTCTGATGACGCTGCCGTTCTGTATTATCTCGTTTGGTTTTCACGGTAACGTGCCGAGCCTGGTCAAGCTGTATGGCAAGAGTGGGGTCTCGAATATCACGCGTTCGATTATCATCGGTACGCTGTTTGCCCTGCTGCTGTACATCTTCTGGCTGGGCGTCACGATGGGTAACATCAGCCGTTCCGCGTTCCCGCCAATTATCGCCAAAGGCGGCAATATCGACGTGTTTGTTGAAGCCATCAGCGAGCTGTTCACCAGCCGGTATATGGATCTGATCCTGACCTTCTTCGGCAACTTCGCAGTAGCCAGTTCTCTGCTGGCGGCGACCCTTGGCTTGTTCGATTACATCGCCGACCTGTTTCACTTCCCGGATGACGGCATGGGCCGCCTGAAAACCGCGCTGGTGACCTACTTCCCGCCAGCCGCAGTATGCTTCTTCTTCCCGAACGGTTTTGTGCACGCGATTGGCTACGCCGGTCTGGCCTTTACCATCTGGAGCGTGATCCTGCCGCCGTTCCTGGTGAAAGCCGCACGGAAACGTTTTCCGACCGCCAGCTATACCGCGCCCTGTAATAACACCGTGCTTAACCTGGTGATTGTCTGTGGGGCGGTTGTCTATCTGACGGTTGTTCTGGACGTATTTGGTCTGCTGCCAACGTTTCGTTAGACGGAGTCAAAATGAAAAACGTGTTGTCTGTTCAGTCGTCAGTCGTTTATGGCTATGCCGGAAATAAAGCCGCTGTGCTGCCGATGCAGCTTTCGGGGATCGATGTCTGGCCGTTTTACACCGTACAGTTTTCCAACCACACCCAGTACGGGATGTGGCAGGGCATGGCGATGCCGCACGGCGAGCTGAGTGCCATCATCAGCGGGCTGGATGACCTGCAAAAGCTGGCGCAATGCGATGCCGTGCTGTCCGGGTATCTCGGGGATAAACGTCATTGTGAAGAGGTGATGCACGCGGTCACCACCATTCGTCAGCGTAATCCGCAGGCGCTCTATTTTTGCGATCCGGTGATGGGCGACCCGCAAAAAGGCTGCATTGTCGCGCAGGGCGTAGAGTCCTTTTTTGTCGATGATGCCATTCAACTGGCCGACATCATGGGACCGAATCTCTATGAGCTGGGCGTGCTGACGGGCAGACAACTGCGTGGTTTTGACGAGGTGGTGGAAGCTGCGCAGCAGCTGGTGTCGTGGGGTGTGAAGAAGGTGCTGGTGAAGCATCTCGGCGACTGTTCGCGGGACAAACAGGCGTTTGAAATGCTGCTGGTGACGCCGGAACAGACGTTACACATTGCCCGGCCGCTGTATACCTTTGCCAAAATGCCGGTGGGCGTTGGGGATCTGATTTGCTGCGTGATGCTGGCCTCACTGCTCAATGGTTATGAGGACAAGCAGGCGCTGGAGCGGACCACCAGTGTCGTCGATGCGGTGATGCGACTGACGAAAGAGCATGATTCGTATGAACTGCGGCTGATAGATGCGCGTCACCAGATAATGGATCCGCAAATTCGCTATCGGGCAGCGGTACTGTAGCGCCACGAGGGGGCTCTATGTTTCTGACATTGCTGCGGCTTCAGCATCCTCTGGTCTACCGTTTCGCGTGGCTTCGTCTGTGGGTGGCGGTGTTAAGAGCATGCGGTCTGCGTAAGAGGAAGGGGTGAGTATTTTACGCTGCTGTTGCTGCCGGATGCGGCTCGCGCCTTATCCGGCCAACAAATGAGCGTGAAACGCAGGCCTACAAATGAGTGTGAAATGTAGGCCTGATAAGCGAAGCGCCATCAGGCATAAGTGCCAGGTATTACACGCGGAAGTAGCGTGGTGGAATCAACGCGGAAAAGGCGTCGAACTTCTTCACCATCTTTTTCCAGAACAACATAACAACAATCCTCGATTTGAAACATCGGCGCTATTTTAGTCAGCGCCGACAAATCGTAAAGTCTGTTGCCTCGTTCCGTTCCTGGGGCGGTGTAAACCTTTTTGGTCACTGTGTCGTCAAATACGATTGCCGCGAATTTGACGGGGTTGACAATGGTTTACGCCATAAACCAGTAATAAAACAGACCGACTTTCAGGCCGAGGATCACAATGTAGGCGCAGCAGTATTTCATGGTGCCAGACATAATCTGGTTGGCCTGACCGTCCATTTTGGTGGCAGAAACCGCGATGGCGATGCTTTGCGGCGAAATCATTTTCCCCCCCGTAGCGCCAGAGGTATTGGCCGCCGCCAGCCAGTTAGGATCGATATGCAACTTGCTGGCAGCAATGGTTTGCAGCTTGCCGAACAGAATATTCGAGTTGGTATCGCTGCCGGTAACGAACGTGCCCAGAGCGCCAATCACCGGTGCGAGGAAGACGTATGAGCTGCCGGTCAGATCGACAATCGACTGCGCCAGCGTGGAGATAATCCCGCTGAGATCCATCACCGTGGCCAGCGCGACGATCGCCATAATTGCGACGATAGAGTTTTTAAGCTGGAAAATGGTTTTGATAAATACTTCCAGCATCCCGCGTGCGGACGCCCCCTGAATAAAACCGCCGATAATGGTCGCAAAGATGATCAGCATCCCTGGTGTGGTCACCCATTCAACTTTCAGTGCCATCGTTTTACCGTCAGCCAACGTGAAATGCAGCACCGAAGCCAGTTGGGACGCCGCGCCTTTTATTGTCGGGAACAGCGGCGAACACAGCAGGATAAACACAAAAATAAACAGATAGATAGAGCCCACGCGGAACAGCACTTTTGCCGAGCGCGGCGTGGTTTCGCGGGTATGGCTGACCTCAATGCGCCACTCGGGATCGGTTTTCCCTTTGCGCAGGCGACTGACCATCGCCACGGCAAACAGGCTGACCAGGCTACCGGCAAAGGCGGGTAATTCCGCGCCAAGATGAATGGCGACAAAATATTGCGGAATCAGCGTGGAAATGCCGCAAATCAACGTGATCAGAAATACGCCACGAATGGCTTTCAGGCCGCCGCCAATAATGCAGACAATCACAAACGGCAGCAGGATATTAAACAGCGCGAGCTGCAAAATAATGGTTCCGCCTAAGGTATAAACCGGCAGATTAACCTGTTCAGCCAGAATAGAAACCGGGATCCCGACCGCGCCGAATGCGGTGGGAACGGTATTCGCCACGAGAGAAGCAATCGCTGCTTTCAGCGGGTTGAATCCCAGCGCAATGAGAATGCCGATCGGAATAGCGACCGCCGTGCCATAGCCCGCTGCAGCTTCAAGAAATCCACCAAAACACCATGAAATCAGCAGCACCTGAATACGCTTATCTTCGCTAATGCTGGCGAGAATATCGCGCAAAATATCCAGTGCTTTGGTCGCTTGCATGACGTTATAACTGAAGATAGCGCCGAGGATCACAATCACGATCGGCCATAGTCCCTTCAGTGCGCCATAGCCTATCGCGGCTTTCAGATTTTGTACGGGCATTTCCCAGAATATTGCCGATAGTGCAGCGGTGAATACCAAAGAAATCAGTACGGAATAATGGATGGGCATTTTTAATTTCAGTATTAAAAATACCATAAGTAGTAAAGGAGAGAGTGCCAGGGCAAACATAAAATATTCGTTCATTGCTATTCCTGATTGGTTCATTAAACCTGATTTATATTTATGGCGGGAAGGCTACATTGCTGTGTAAATAAAATATGTAAACTGAATCGCTTCAGTGAATAAAGTAATTATGATTTGTGGTTTTGTAACTATTGTAATCTTTTAATTAAAATTAAATGCCAGATAAATATACTTAAGAGCAAGGTAAATACCCATAAGTGGTTATTTAATAACATTTTTAATAATGGTAGTGACGAAGGTAGTAATCATTCGAAACTATTTTATAAGGTGTTAATAACACTGTTGTTTTCAATATAAAAATGTGAGCAAGTCCGAAATAAATAAACATGGGTATTGCATATGCATGTTGATTAGGGGATTATTTGATTTTGTCATACAAATGAAAATACAGACATTTGCGATTGTCCTGATATAAGAAGAGGAGAGTCGCTATCAAAGGAAAACGATCCGTGCATCATAATGAACCCAGACATTAGTAAAACAAGCAAATACAAAAACTGGGTGTGAAATACAGCTGAATCTTTGCTTGATATCGCGATATCAAGCGCAATAAACAGAAATGAAGCAATGGAGTAGTTATTGTGAATGTAAATTTCTTTGTTACCTGCATTGGTGACGCACTGAAATCACGGATGGCACGAGACTCCGTATTGCTGCTGGAAAAACTGGGTTGTCGCGTGAATTTCCCCGAGAAGCAAGGGTGTTGCGGTCAGCCAGCCATCAACAGCGGATACATCAAAGAGGCGATCCCCGGGATGAAAAACCTGATCGCCGCGCTGGAAGACAACGACTACCCGATTATCTCTCCGGCAGGCTCCTGCACCTACGCGGTAAAAAGCTACCCGACGTATCTGGCCGATGAACCGGAATGGGCGCTGCGTGCTGAGAAAGTTTCCGCGCGTATGCAGGATCTCACCTCCTTTATCGTCAACAAACTGGGCGTGGTGGACGTTGGTGCCAGCCTGCAGGGCCGCGCTGTGTATCATCCTTCCTGTAGCTTGACCCGCAAACTGGGAGTGAAGGAAGAGCCGCTTACGCTGCTGAAAAACGTGCGCGGACTGGAGCTGTTGACGTTTGCCGATCAGGATACCTGTTGCGGCTTTGGCGGGACGTTCTCGGTCAAGATGGCCGAGATATCCGGTGAGATGGTGAAAGAGAAAGTCTTACATCTGATGGATGCAAAGCCGGAATATTTGATTGGCGCAGACGTTAGCTGCCTGCTGAACATTGGCGGCCGACTGCAACGGGAAGGCCAGCCGGTCAAAGTGATGCATATTGCTGAAGTGCTGATGAGCCGCTGAGGGGAAAGAGATGTCGATAAAAACCAGCGATGTAGAATTTAAACTGCGTATTCGTCAGCAGATAGAAGATCCGATCATGCGCAAAGCCGTGGCTAATGCGCAGGAGCGTATCGGCGCGAATCGGCAAAAAATGGTCGATGAGTTAGGCCACTGGGAAGACTGGCGCGATCGTGCCAGCCAGATCCGCGATCACGTTCTGAGCAACCTCGACGCTTACCTGTACCAACTCTCCGAGAAAGTGACGGAAAACGGCGGACACGTCTATTTCGCCAAAACCAAAGAAGATGCCACTCGCTACATTTTGCAGGTCGCGCAGAGTAAAAATGCGAAGAAGGTGGTGAAGTCCAAGTCGATGGTGACCGAAGAAATCGGCGTCAACCACGTGCTGCAGGATGCCGGAATCAAGGTGATCGAAACCGATCTCGGGGAATATATTCTGCAGTTGGATCAGGATCCGCCTTCGCACGTCGTGGTTCCGGCGATTCATAAAGATCGCTACCAGATCCGCCGCGTGCTGAACGAACGTCTGGGGTACGACGGCCCGGAAACCCCGGAAGCTATGACTTTGTTCATTCGTCAGAAGATCCGCGAGGATTTCCTCAGTGCCGAAATCGGTATTACTGGCTGTAACTTTGCCGTGGCGGAAACCGGCTCGGTGTGTCTGGTGACCAACGAAGGCAACGCGCGCATGTGCACCACGCTGCCGAAAACGCACATTGCGGTGATGGGCATGGAGCGTATCGCGCCGACCTTTGCCGAGGTGGATGTGCTGATCACCATGCTGGCGCGCAGCGCCGTGGGCGCACGTCTGACGGGCTACAACACCTGGCTGACCGGCCCGCGTGAGGCGGATAACGTTGACGGACCGGAAGAGTTCCATCTGGTGATTGTCGATAACGGTCGCTCGCAGGTGCTGGGCTCAGAGTTTCGCGATGTGCTGCGCTGCATCCGCTGCGGAGCCTGTATGAACACCTGTCCGGCGTACCGCCACATCGGCGGACATGGCTATGGCTCTATCTATCCTGGACCTATCGGCGCGGTGATTTCTCCGCTGCTCGGTGGCTATAAAGATTTTAAAGACCTGCCGTACGCCTGTTCTTTATGCACGGCCTGTGACAGCGTCTGCCCGGTGCGTATTCCGTTGTCAAAACTGATCCTGCGTCATCGCAGGGTGATGGCCGAGGAGGGCATTACGCCGAAAGCCGAGCGACGGGCGATCAAGATGTTCGCCTATGCCAATAGCCATCCGGGGCTGTGGAAAGTCGGGATGATGGCGGGCGCGCATGCGGCGAGCTGGTTTATCAATGGCGGCAAAACCCCGCTCAAGGTTGGCGCGATTGGTGACTGGATGGAGGCGCGCGATCTGCCTGATGCTGACGGCGAGAGCTTCCGTAGCTGGTTTAAGAAACATCAGGCGCAGGAGAAAAAGAATGGATAACCGTACCGCGTTTTTAAACACCATCGCCCAGGCGCTGGGTCGCCCGCTGCGCTTCGAGCCGCAAGCAGATGCCGCGCCGGTTAACAACTATGCCAACGAGCGCCTGACCGAGCTTAGCCCCGAGCAGCGCTGCTCTGCGTTTATCCAGTTTGCCAGCGAAGTGATGCTGGCCCGCTGCGAACTGACCAGCGAGGATCAGGCCGCAGACGCGGCGCTGCGCCTGTGCGAAGAATTGGGTCAGCAGCCGGTGGTGCTGAGCGGCGACAGCCGGCTGGTGGATCTGGGTATCACCGAACGCTTACAGCAGGAATGCAACGCCGTGGTCTGGGATCCGGCGCGTGGTAGCGAAAATATTACCCAGGCCGAGCAGGCGAAAGTCGGCGTGGTGTATGCCGAATATGGCCTGACCGAGTCCGGCGGCGTGGTGCTGTTTTCCGCACCGGAGCGCGGGCGCTCCCTGAGCCTGTTGCCGGAGTCCTCTATTTTCGTGCTGCGTAAAAGCACCATCCTGCCGCGCGTGGCGCAGCTGGCAGAAAAACTGCATCAGAAAGCACAGGCCGGTGAGCGTATGCCATCGTGCATTAATATCATCAGTGGACCCAGCTCGACGGCGGATATTGAGCTTATCAAGGTGGTTGGGGTGCATGGTCCGGTGAAGGCGGTATATCTGATTATTGAGGATTGTTGAGGCAGGATGGAAAACCGCTCTGGCGCTGTGGGCCAGAGCGGTATCAACGTTATGCAATCATGCTGATGATCAACACGATTATCAGGCCAACCACGGAGTTTACCAGCTCCAGCAGACCCCAGGTTTTCAGCGTATCCTTCACCGACAGATCAAAGTAGCCTTTGAACAGCCAGAACGAAGCATCGTTGATATGGGTCAGCGTGTTGGAGCCAGCCGCTGTTGCCAGCACCAGCAACGCCGGGTCGACGCCCACCAGTTGACCGGTTGCCGGGTCGAGGATTGCTGCGCTAATAATCCCCGCCGCCGTCATGGCTGAGACCACGCCCTGACCCGTTGCCAGACGAATCAGCACGGTTATCAACCACGCCATGATGTAGGGAGAAATATTGCCGTGTGACATCAGCATGCCGATGGTATCGCCGATGCCGGTATCGATAATGGTTTGCTTCAGTACGCCGCCCGCGCCGATGATCAGGATCACCATGGCGATGCTTTTCACCGCGTTTTCAAAGGCGTTCATTACCCACTGCATGTCATGACCGCGCGCGGTACCAAACAGCACGAAGGCGACAACCATGGCGATAAACATCGCAATCGGCGAGGAGCCTAAGAAGTTGACCACTTCCCACGCCTGCGTCCCTTTCACCAGCCAGATGTTGGCGATGGTGGTGGAGATCATGATGATCGCCGGGATCAGCGGCACCAGAATAGACACGCCGAAGGACGGCAGGTTGTTCTGGTCAACCGGTACGTCGGCCTTCATGAATGACGGCGTTGGACGATCGAGGTTGCCGAGGAATTTCGGCAGGATAAGTCCGGCGCAGATCACGCTCGGAATGGTCACCAGGATACCGTAGATGTAAACCATGCCCATGTCAGCGCCGTAGGCGTTAACCAGCGCGACCGGACCCGGCTGCGGTGGGAACAGTGAGTGAGCGGTGGTGGCGGCGGCAACCGCAGGAATCGCCAGCTTGAGGAACGGGATCTTCGCTTCCGCGGCAATGACGATCACCAGCGGTGCCAGCATAATAAACGCCACTTCATAGAACATCGCCAGGCCGAAGATCAGACCAATAATGATCACCGACAGCTGCACGTAACGTAGACCGAGTCGCGCCAGCAGCGTATGGGCAATCTGATGCGCTGCCCCGGAATCAACCATCAGCTTACCGATGACGGCCCCGAATACCACGATAATCGCCAGCTCACCCAGCGTGCTGCCAAAACCGGATTTCATGGTATGCAGCAGTTCCATTAAATCCATTCCCGCCAGCATACCGACCGAGAGTGCCGCCAACAGCAGAGCGACCATCGAGTTTATCTTGAATCTTAAATTGAGCACCAGCATCAGGCCGATGCCGAATACAACCCACAGAATATTGAGAACGTGCATATAACGTCTACCTTACTTTGGTTGAACTATTATGATTTTGGTTGAGATGTTACATATATTGGTCAACCTATGATGCGATGGATGTCACATTGCGTTACATGTTTACATTAATACTGGGTTGTATGGCCGTTAATTAGCGGTATGGTCAGCAGATATCGTGATTTGGTTAACCAATTTATCGCTTCAGGTTGACATGTAATACCAAAAGGAGGAATTTATGTGCCATATCGTCGAGTCCATAACGTAAACGAGGAATAAAACATGGAACAGACATGGCGCTGGTATGGTCCTAACGATCCGGTCACCTTAGCGGATGTGCGTCAGGCGGGTGCAACGGGCGTTGTCACTGCCTTGCACCATATCCCGAACGGGGAAGTGTGGACGGTTGATGAGATCCTGAAACGCAAAGCCATTATTGAGCAGGCGGGCCTGGTATGGTCGGTCGTCGAAAGCGTACCGATCCACGAAGACATTAAAACCCGTTCCGGCAACTATCAGCAGTGGATTGCCAACTACCAGCAAAGCCTGCGTAACCTGGCCGAGTGCGGCATTCGTACCGTGTGCTACAACTTTATGCCGGTTCTCGACTGGACCCGTACCGACCTGGAATACGTCCTGCCGGACGGCTCCAAAGCGCTGCGTTTCGATCAAATTGAATTTGCCGCCTTTGAGCTGCATATCCTCAAACGACCGGGCGCGGAAGCGGACTACACCGCCGAAGAGATTGCGCAGGCGAATGAACGCTTCACCACCATGAGCGAAGAAGACAAAGCACGTCTGACCCGCAATATCATCGCCGGTTTGCCGGGTGCGGAAGAGGGCTACACGCTCGACCAGTTCCGCCAGCATCTTGAACGCTATAAGGATATCGATAAAGCTGCGCTGCGTGAGAATTTTGCCGTCTTCCTGAAGGCGATTATTCCTGTAGCAGAAGAGGTTGGTGTGCGCATGGCGGTACACCCGGACGATCCGCCGCGCCCAATCCTTGGCCTGCCACGCATTGTTTCCACCGTGGAAGATATGCAGTGGATGGTCGATACGGTCAACAGCATGGCGAACGGTTTCACCATGTGTACCGGCTCCTACGGCGTTCGTGCGGATAACGACCTGGTCGACATGATCAAACAGTTTGGCCCGCGCATTTACTTCACCCATTTGCGCTCCACGCTGCGTGAAGATAACCCGAAAACCTTCCATGAAGCGGCGCATCTAAATGGCGACGTTGACATGTACGAAGTGGTGAAAGCGATCGTTGAGGAAGAACAGCGCCGTAAAGCCGAGGGCAAAGAGGATCTGATCCCTATGCGCCCGGACCACGGTCACCAGATGCTTGACGACCTGAAAAAGAAAACCAACCCAGGTTACTCCGCGATTGGTCGCCTGAAAGGCCTGGCGGAAGTGCGTGGCGTTGAGATGGCTATCCAGCGCGCTTTCTTTAGCCGCTAAAGCAGTGTTGCCGGTCGCCTGTCTGGCCGGCTTTTTTCTTTTCTCACCGTTGGTCTTTCCGACGGGATCTGGAGTTCACGATGACAACGACAATTGCCAATAGCAACCTGCCGGTTGCGCGCCCCGCATGGGACAGCTCTCGTCTGCAATCCCGCATTGTTCACCTGGGATGCGGCGCTTTTCACCGCGCGCATCAGGCGCTGTACACCCACCATCTGCTGGAAACCACCGACAGCGACTGGGGTATCTGTGAAGTTAACCTGATGCCGGGTAATGACTGCATACTGATTGAAAACCTGCGCAAGCAACAATTGCTGTATACCGTGGCGGAAAAAGGCGCGGACAATACCGTGCTGAAAGTGATTGGCTCAATGAAAGAAGCCCTGCACCCGGAGCTTGATGGTTGTGATGGTATTTTACAGGCCATGGCACGCCCGCAGACGGCAATTGTCTCGCTGACGGTCACGGAAAAAGGCTACTGCACCGATGCTGCCAGCGGCCAGTTAGATCTCAATAACCCACTGATTAAACACGATCTGGCAAATCCGGCCGCGCCGAAATCGGCGATTGGTTACATCGTACAGGCGCTGCATCTGCGTCGTGAGCAGGGGCTGGCGGCCTTTACCGTGATGTCCTGCGATAACGTGCGTGAAAATGGGCATGTGGCGAAAGTCGCGGTGCTGGGCCTGGCGCAGGCGCGTGACCCGCAGCTGGCGCAGTGGATTGAAGCGAACGCCACCTTCCCGTGTACCATGGTAGACCGCATTGTTCCGGCGGCAACGCCGGAAACGTTGCAGGAGATTGCCGACCAGTTGGGCGTTTACGATCCGTGCGCTATCGCCTGCGAACCGTTCCGCCAGTGGGTGATTGAAGACAACTTTGTTAACGGTCGCCCTGACTGGGATAAAGTTGGTGCACAGTTTGTTGCCGACGTAGTACCGTTTGAAATGATGAAACTGCGCATGCTCAACGGCAGCCACTCTTTCCTCGCTTATCTGGGCTATCTCGGCGGTTATGAAACCATCGCTGACACCATGACCAATCCAGCATACCGCAAAGCGGCGTTTGCGCTGATGATGCAGGAGCAAGCGCCAACGCTGTCGATGCCGGAAGGTACCGATCTCAACGCCTACGCGACGCTGCTGATCGAGCGTTTCAGCAACCCGTCTCTGCGCCACCGTACCTGGCAGATTGCGATGGACGGCAGCCAGAAACTGCCACAGCGCCTGCTGGATCCGGTGCGTCTGCATCTGCAAAACGGCAGCGGCTGGCGTCATCTGGCACTGGGCATCGCGGGCTGGATGCGCTACACCCACGGTGTGGATGAACAGGGGCAGGTCATTGATGTTGTCGACCCAATGCAGGCCGAATTCCAGCGCATTAACCAACAGTTCCAGGGAGCCGAACGCGTGACGGCTCTGCTGGGGTTGAGCGGCATTTTTGGTCATGATCTGGCGGAAAACGTCGACTTTGTTGCGACGGTTACCGCAGCGTATCAACAGTTGTGTGAACACGGCGCACGCGAGTGCGTTGCAGCGTTAAGCGCTGACGCATAACCATCCAGGTATGACGGGTCAATCAAAATACTAATTTGGTTGACCCGTTTTCTGTTTTTGGCTTCCCGCAAATGCTATAGTTCAGGCGAAAAAACGTTATTGGTAGGCCGGATAAGGTGTGCGCAGTCATCCAGCCTCCGGATTCTGAATTGACGCATCTGACGGACATAACACGATGAAATCGAACACTTCTCAGCAAAGACCCTACCAGGAAGTGGGTGCAATGATCCGCGATCTGATTGTCCAGACGCCGTACCAGCCTGGTGAGCGCTTGCCGCCGGAGCGTGAAATCGCCGAGAGACTCAATGTCACTCGCACGGTGGTGCGCGAAGCGTTAATCATGCTGGAAATTAAAGGTCTGGTGGACGTGCGTCGTGGCGCCGGGATCTACGTGCTCGACAATGCAGAAGCTCAGACTATCGACAGTTCGGATGTGAATCATTGCAATGATGCAGGCCCGTTTGAGCTGCTCCAGGCGCGACAGCTGCTGGAAAGCAACATCGCCGAATTTGCCGCGCTGCAGGCCACCCGCGAAGATATCGTCAAAATGCGCCAGGCGTTGCAACTGGAAGAGCGGGAGCTGGCCTCCAGCGAACCGAATGGTTCTGAAAGCGGTGATATGCAGTTCCATCTCGCTATCGCCGAGGCCACGCATAACAGCATGCTGGTGGAGCTGTTCCGCCAGTCATGGCAGTGGCGCGAGAACAACCCTATGTGGATCCAGCTTCATAGCCATCTCGATGATACCCACTATCGTAAAGAGTGGATGGGTGACCACAAACAGATCCTGGCGGCGTTAATCAAAAAGGATGCCCGCGCGGCCAAGCTGGCGATGTGGCAGCATCTGGAAAACGTCAAACAGCGCCTGCTGGAGTTTTCAAATGTTGATGACATCGACTTCGATGGCTATCTGTTTGACTCCTGGCCGCTCGATAAAGTTAACGCCTGATTTTACCACCTCTCATGCGGGCTGTTCCGGCCCGCTCGGCATTGCATAGCAACCTTTCTTTTCACGTCTTAAACCTCATGTAAAAAATGGTTTCCATAGTCTTCAATGATCATTTTTTTCGCTGCCCCTGTGTGATGTAAATTGATTTTCATCAATTAAAAACAACTTATTTTTGCTTGCGAAAAAATGCGCTATTTACCTTATTTTTACCTTTTCGTGCGTATTTTTAGACAAAACTGGTCTGTATTAAGTGAGAATCAAAGTAATTTCCGCTGTGGTTAGGGCAGGGCCGCCTGGTATAACAGCGCATAAAAACACGTGGTTTGCGTAAAAGTAGACATTAATAACGACATGTAACCTATTGGCTGCAATGATGTTTTGACTGTATACCATTATCCATGTGAATGATTCATGCTTTTTTAATCAAATGAATAAAAACGAATATATGTAAAGTTAAAATTACACATTATTCTATAAACAAGTTATCTTTCACTTGAAATATCGTTCCATTTTTCCGCTGTTTATTAACAGTTTTATTACGATTGTGAATGTTTTTTACCGTTGACATGTTTTTACACTGACTGCATATTTCATCGCCATAAGCGTCTTATTGCGTTCAGGAGATGATGACGATGCCCTCTCGAGATTACCCTGATATCCGAAAAGCCAGGGGAACCCGATCAAAAGATATGGTTCTATTAAGTGCCCGTGTCGATACTTCTCTATGGGAATATGTTCGGACGCTGGCATTTGAAACCCGTAAAAGTAAACAAGATATTATCGCTGAGGCGTTAATGTTACATCGCTCTATTAATGAGAGCACAAGCGAAGAATCTAAGTAATTACTCTCTGTTCGGGTTTTCTTTAAAACCCAAAATTGAAATAGGTCTTGCCACTTCATTATTGCCTTTATTGGTATATTTTTTCGGTGTGTTATTGGTGTTTCCCCTTATCTGGAGGGGACTTTTTTATGTGGGCATTCCGCCTTCATAACAAAGTTGATAGCAAAATTCACAATTAAAAGTGAGTAATAACATGAAAAAGTCAGTAGTGGCATTAGCTGTAATGGCATTAGGGGTAACCTCCGTTCATGCAGCGGAAATTTATAATAAAGATGGCAACAAACTGGATCTGTACGGCAAAGTCAAAGCGGTCCACTCTTGGACTGACGGCACCGATGCTGACGGCACCTACGCACGTCTGGGTTTTCGCGGTGAGACTCAAATCAACGATCAACTGACTGGCTATGGTCAGTTTGAAAGTCAGTTTGATGCCGCTAAAGCAGAAGGTTCTCAGAATGGTGTTAATACACGTCTGGCGTTTGCTGGTCTGGATTATGGCCATGACGTTAGCTTTGACTACGGTCGTAACTACGGTATCGCTTACGACGTGGGAGCTTACACTGACACTCTTTCAGAGTTCGGCGGTGACTCCTATGAAAATACTGACCGCTTCCTTACTACACGCACTTCTGGCGTTGCAACACTCCGCACCAAAAATCTGTTTGGTGCCGTTGATGGCTTGAGCCTGGGCGCGCAATATCAGGGTCAGGATGATTCCGATAAGGATCCGACGAAACAGCACGGCAATGGCTACGGCTTCTCCCTGGGCTACGACAATATCGCTGATTCCGGCGTATCTGCCATTGCAGCCTACACCAACAGTTCTGTGACTGCTCAGCAGAAACAAAATGGTTGGGATGGCGAAAACGCAGAATTCTGGGGTGCTGGCCTGAAATATGATGCAAACGCTATCTACGTTGCGACCATGTACGGCGAATCCCACAACCTGATTCAGGATGCGGACAAAGCGCAGCACTTTGAAGCGATGGCGGCCTATGTGTTTGATTTTGGTCTGCGTCCGAACGTGGCTTACGTTCATGCGCGTGATAACAACAACACTGATCTGACCGAATACGTTGCGCTGGGCACAGACTACTACTTCAACAAAAACATGGTTGCTGATGTGGGTTACAAAATTAACCTGCTCGATGGCAAAGACGGCGACAATCAGGTTGTTGCGGGTCTGACCTATCAGTTCTAAGTAGTTATACTAGTACGAAAAAGGCGTCTTGGTTAAGACGCCTTTTTTACATCTGTTGGAGTTTAAACCGGCTGACTTTCTTTCATCTGTACACCGCTAAACAGCCATTGCCAGATGCCCACTTTTACCCATGCGACCACGCAGAGGATCAGATAAAAAAGCGGATTATGGGTAATGGTAATGCGCATGACTTCCATTAAATCCACATGCAAATTTCCGGCAATTGCCATATTGATAACAAAAATAGAGGCTACCGCGCTGGCCAGTAAAATAAGTATGGCATGTAACTTTGTTATCTCTGGTAACTTGCCAGAGGCCCATTGCCATAAGAATGTTGTTGATAACAGGAAGATAATAAACAATCCCAGTGCGCCAAACAGGCCAAAGTCTTTATAATCCTTTAGCGTGCCAATTAAACCCGCCAAAATAATTAACCCCAGTAGTATTTTTTTAAACCACGACATGTGCCTTTCCCGAAGATGGTGTTGATGTTGAATTAATATGTCCATTTTTACGCATTTTAAATTGAGTTTATAAATGAACAGCTGGGAATTATAAATTGTCTGGCGGGTAATTGCCGATTATTTGCGGTTTATTAAATGCTGACATTTAATTGCGGACTAATCCGAATATATCTTCTTTAGACGTTAGCCGGTTATACCCTTTTGGGCGAGGCGAAACGCTGTTTGTATAATTGCGTGAGGCTGATAAGTGCCGCAATAAACAACGCGACCGCGCCGCACACCGTGGCGTTAACGATCGCCTGTGCGCCGCTTCCCAGCAGGCTGGTTAATAGCGGACCAAGTATTTGCCCAATGCCGTAAGTCAGAGTGACCAGGCCCAGCAGATTAATATTGCGCGGTACGCTTAGTTGACGGGCAAGCGGCATCACCAGTGAAGTAGTTCCCATAAACGTTGCGCCAAACCCCATGCTGCTTATCACCAGCAGCGGCAAGGAGCCGCTGGCGAGCGTCATGACCACGCAGGCGCTTTGAATCAGCAAATTCGCCGTCAGGCATTGCAATACTCCCCAGCGTCGGGCGGCCCACAGCCAGGCGAAACACCCCGGAATTATCGATATGCCGACCAGCGACCAGAGATGGGCAGTCAACAGCGGCGAACCGGCACTTTTCGCCATTAGCGGCAGGTAGGTGGCGACAATGATGTAGCCAAATCCGGCCAGCCCGTACAGTAGAGCCAGCAGCCACCAGGACATAGGCTGATGCTCTGTTTTTACCGGGGCCGCAGCGGGGAGCACGTGATCGCGAGATGGCAGGAGTATAACCAGTAGCACAAAGAACAGAGCCGAGGCTGCCGCTGCGCCCAGCCAGAGCGTGTGCGATGAAAGCGCAAAATGCAGACCGCTAATGACATATTCATTGCCCAGCAAAATACCTGCACCAACGCCGGAGAACAACGCCGCGATCACGAAGGGATGCCGGGTATGATGCAGAACGATCATTGAGCCAAAGATCATCATACCTGCACTGGCGACGCCCGCCAGAAAGCGGATCAGCATCACCAGCGCGGGCTGCGTTAAGCTTGCCATCGCCAGAATCAGCCCTGCGGTAGCGAGCGCGGACGTTAGCAGCATCGGGCGTAAGCGTGAGGGAAGATGGAAGAGCCCGAAGGAGAAGAGCAGGCTTCCCGCCAGATACCCGGCGTAGTTGGCGCTGGCAATCCAGGAGAGTTGGTCAAATGTAAATTGACCTTCCGACAGCAGTACCGGCAGCATTGGTGTATACAGAAAGCGCCCAATTCCCATACCCAGTGTTAAGACCAGCATGCCAAAAAGCGCGACGCTGATGGCATGACGATTTGAATCTGGGCTTCCCTGGGACATACGGACTCTCATTTCGCGCAGTTAGCTGATAATTGTTATATTACATGCGTAAATGATAATGAAAAGTAAAATAACGCAAGGCCTAATGCTGTCAAAGATTACGACTGTAGACCCGTGAGACTTCCCCCCACGGATGATAGCCCGCCCCGTCAAAGTAAAATCCCGCTTTCTCGTATAAGCCTTCCAGGTCAGTACACAAATGAAGCCGCATAAAGCCTAACTGTCTGGCCTGCTGCGCAATATGTTCAATCAGGCGAAACGCCAGACCGTGACCACGATAGCGAGGATCGATATAGAGTGCGCATAGCCACGGCCACAGTTCGCCGCGACTGATAAAATCATTGGTGATCAATCCGGCGCAGCCAACAATGCTGTCGCCGTCCTGCAGCCAGTACCACTGCGGTAGCGGGTTCTTTGCGCCAATACAACGATGCAGTGCATCCTCGTAAACTCTCATGGAGTCTTCTGAGGCCCATTGTTGCTGAAAGTAAGCGGTGACCTCGTGCAGTTTTTCCGGTGTTTCGCGCAGGGAAAAAATGCGGATGTTCATCGTCATTGAATTTTTCTCCTTAAAAATTCGCCAGCGTCAGCAGGGAAGGAATTTGCGACAACAGATATAACACCAGCCCAATAGAACCGCCAACCAGCGTGCCGTTGACGCGGATAAACTGCAAATCTTTACCGATGTTCAGCTCGATTTGCTGCGACATATCGCGTGCATCCCAGCTTTTCACCGTGTCGCTAATGTGGCGCGTCAGGAAGGTGGCGAACTCTGGCGCTACTTTATGTGCGGCCTGCTCCAGATGCCCATTCAGTGAGGCGCGCAGGGCGCTGTCGGCTACCAGCGTTTCGCCGAACCACTGCCCGGCGCTGGCGATGCGCTGCTTCACGCGGGAATCATCGGCGTTAATGTCGGTTTTCACCCACTGACGCAGGTCTGCCCACAGCTCGCCAAGATAACGGTTGAAGGCTTCATCTTCCTTCAGATAGCTTTTCAGGCTTTCGGCCCGCACGGCCATCTCCGGATCGTGTTTGAGCTTATCGATGAGCTTAAACGTGGCGCGATCGAAGGCATGGCGGATCTGATGTGCGCGATCGTGGCTGATGTCATCCAGCAAGGAGTTAACGGCATCAGACACCAGCTCGGCGCTGTGCTCGCCCAGCCATTCGGTTGGCAGGATCTTCGCTTTCAGCGGATGTTCGGTTTCCAGCCAGTGCACGACCTGTCTGGCGATAAACACTCGCGAGCTGTCGCGCTGGAGCAGGGCGATCAGTTGGGCGATCAGCGTGTCGAGCAGCACCTGATGGCGATTGTTTTTGGTCATGCTTTCCAGCATTAGCGCGCTGGTACCGGAGAGATCGACCTTGTCGATGGCCTTGTGCACCGCCCGCTTGATCAGCCGTTGAATGCGCGAGTCGTCGGTCAGTTCGAGAAAACCACTCATGATCTGCAGCAGATGCTGGCCAATACGCTGGGCGTTTTCCGGCTGGCTAAACCAGTTGCCGATCAACAGCGCCGGTTCATGGCGGCGGATCAGCGCGACCAGCGACTGGGTATCGAGAAATTTTTCCTGCACAAACTGACCGAGGTTTTCGCCGATCCGATCCTTATTGCGCGGGATGATCGCCGTGTGCTGCGAGATAAACGGGATCGGCACCCGGCGAAAAAGCGCCACCACGGCAAACCAGTCCGCCAGCGCGCCCACCATCGCCGCTTCGGCGATCGCTTTGATCCCCAGTACCCAAAAGTTAGGCGGCAGAAACAGCGTGATGACGAAGGTGGCAGCGGCAATCAGCAGCAATGAGAGCGCCAGTCGCTTGGCGCGTTTGAGTTCAGCAATTTTATTCATAGGCTTAAGGATAGAGCCAGACGGGGGGATCGCGCAAAAAATGTGGAGCGCCTCCCATTTTCAGGTGGGCTGGGCTTACTCAGGGATCCAGTTGTCCCAGGCGGGCAAGGGGCCGAGTTCCGCCACCAGAAAATCGATAAACGATCGCACCTTCGGATTGCTGTACTTGCTGGGAAAGTACAGCGCATACAGGGCGTGAGTTTCACAGGTGATAGTGCCGTCGAGCATCAGCGGCGTTATCTCTTCTTTTTGAATATGATCGCCAATCAGATAGGTGGGCAAATACGCCACTCCCTGATCTTCTAACACTGACTTCAGCAATACCAGACTGCTGTTGGCCTGGATCGGCATATGCAGTTTCAACTGATGCAGACGATCCTGTTCATCCGCCACCTTGAGCACCGGTGTGAGGCCGGGATAAACCAGACAATCATGATCCACCAGATCGCTTCGACGCTGGGGCATGCCTTTTTTGGCGAGGTAGCCGGGTGAGGCACAGTACGCCCAGCGAACAGGCACCAGCTTGCGCATCGCATAGTTTTGCGGCGGTGCGGTGGAGATGCGCAGGGCGATGTCGAAATCTGTTTCGTTCAGATTCACAAAGTTATCGTTGAGATCGATATACAGATTCACATCCGGGAACTGGGAGCGATATTTATCCACCAGGTTCACCAGCCGGGAATAACCAAACGCAATTGAGCAGGTTATGCGTAATTCACCCTGCGGGCTGTGGTAATAACCGGAAGTGGTATTCAGCGTTTCATCGAATTCTTTCAAAAGCTTATTAGCGCGGTTGAAGAGATATTGCCCGGCGTCGGTCAGGGTAATACTGCGTGTGGTGCGTTTAATTAATGTCGTGCCCAGCGTGTCTTCCATCGCAGCCAGACTTTTGCTGACCGCAGACGGCGATACGTTGAGCTGCGCCGCGGCTTCTGACAATCCTCCGCAGTCGACGATTTTAGTAAAAAACTCCAGATGCTTGAGTGAAATCGGCGTACTCATAGTTTCCTTTAATTCACAAGTGATTTGCAAAAACGGTACGAATAGGCCGTTACATTCGCGTTTTAAACATGCAACTATTGAATCACAGGAAACAACTTGCTGGCAAAATGAAAAAATAACAACTTAGGTGAGTTACGTCACAAAATAAAAGGAGGCGAAACGGAAACTCATCACATTGTGAATTTAATCTCATTAATTATTATTCTAAAGGTACCGATTATGTGGTCACGACTCGAACCCTACAGATCGTCGATTATTTTATTAGTTGCTCTGGTGATTGGCGGCTTATTAGGTATTTATGCCCCATCGTTTGCAAGTAAACTCCAGCCAATAGGTCAGATATTCTTAAACCTGCTATTTATGATTATTGTGCCGCTGGTGGGGATCAGCGTTATGTCTTCGATCGCCAGTATGACCGACCTGAAAAGGCTGGGGCGCATTATGGCGATTATCTTTATTGTTTCGATCGCCATGGCCTTTATTCCAGCCGCCGGGATCGTCGCGCTGGCGCTCTGGTATAACCCGGCGCAGGGCGTCACTATCGATCTCTCGCAGTCGGTGCAGGCGGGCAGCGGTAAGATGGATTTTGTCAGTATGATCACCACCAGCGACTTTATCGGACTGTTTTCTAAGTCCAATATTCTGGCGCTGATCGTAATGGCGATCATCGCCGGTGTCGCAATTGGCCAGTCGGATCAGGCCGGTAAACGTATTGCGTCGCTGCTGGAAGACGCCAATACCGTGATCATGAAGATCGTCTCGATCATTATGAAGGTCGCGCCGATTGGTCTGGGCTGCTACTTCGCCGCCACCATGGCCAGTCAGGACTCTGCACTACTGTTAACCTTTGCCCGCGCCATCGGCCTGTTTATGGTTGCCACGCTGGTCTACTTTGTCTTTGGCTCGATTCTCTATTCGTATATTGGCGGCGGTATTCCGGCGGTCAAAGCCTTCTGGCGTAACGCGATTGAACCGTCTGCGACCGCGCTGGGTACCTGCTCTTCACTGGGGACGCTCCCGGTGACGCTGCGTGCCGGTAAGGCTATGGGGATTAACCCGGAAATCGTTGATGTCTCCATTCCGCTGCTGGTTAACCTCAACAAGGGCGGCGTGGCGATGATTGCCGCGCTAAAAATTGTCTTTATCTATTCCGTGCTGGGCATGGAATTCACCACCGAAACCTTCTTCCTGACGATGCTGATTGCGGTGCTCTCCGCCATTATCGTTGGTGGCGTGCCGGGCGGGGCGTTCCTCGGTGAAATCTTTATCGTCACCACGCTGGGCCTGCCGATGGAAGCAATCCCGATGCTGGTGGTGCTGGGCACCATTACCGATGCGCCGGCCACACTGATTAACGTTATCCATGATTTGAATGCGGCGCAGATTGTTGAACGGTTCGCTGGAAAAAAGCAGACCAACGCTGAAATAAACTCTACTGCTGCGGTGGTATAGGTTTCACACGGATTAAGAACAGGAGATGTTATGAAAGACGCAATGAAGCTTGAAACGCACCTGGTTGTTGCTGGTCGCGACAAACGCTATACCCAGGGAGCGGTGAATCCGGTTATCCAACGCGCCTCTTCACTGGTATTTGATACCGTGAAGGATAAGAAATTTGCCACCGCCAATCGCGCGAACGGCGAGCTGTTTTATGGTCGTCGCGGAACCTATACCCACTTTGCCTTCCAGAAGGCAATGAGCGAACTGGAAGGCGGCGTTGGCTGCGCGCTGTACCCATGTGGTGCTGCGGCGGTGACCAATGCGATTCTGGCGTTTGTTCAGGGTGGCGATCATATTCTGATGACGGGTGCGGCCTATGAACCAACCCAGGATTTTTGCAATAAGATCCTGAGTAAATTCAACGTGGAAACAACGTATTACGATCCGCTGATTGGTGCAGGTATCGTCGATCTTCTGCGTCCGGAAACAAAGGTAGTATTCCTTGAGTCACCAAGTTCTATCACCATGGAAGTCCAGGACGTGCCGGGGATGGTGAAGGCTATCCGCGCGGTGAATCCGGAGATTGTCATTATGATCGACAACACCTGGGCGGCGGGCGTGCTGTTCAAAGCGCTGGATTATGGCGTGGATATTTCCATTCAGGCGGGAACGAAGTACACCATCGGCCATTCGGACGCCATGCTGGGCACGGCGGTGTCGAACGCCCGTTGTTGGGATCGCCTGCGCGAGAACTCCTATCTGATGGGGCAAACGCTGGACGCCGATACGGCCTACAACGGCAGCCGCGGATTGCGCACCCTGGCGGTACGCCTTAAGCAGCATCAGGAGAGCAG
This sequence comes from Citrobacter sp. Cpo045, assembly GCF_030332875.1. Taxonomy (NCBI): domain Bacteria; kingdom Pseudomonadati; phylum Pseudomonadota; class Gammaproteobacteria; order Enterobacterales; family Enterobacteriaceae; genus Citrobacter; species Citrobacter sp. Cpo045. The sequence continues at coordinate 321,280 of NZ_JAOWGZ010000091.1, read as the reverse complement.
TATCCATATTGCCCGCTGGCTGTCGGCAAGGCCGGAAGTGGCGCGGGTGAATCATCCGGCATTACCGGAATGTCCGGGCCATGAGTATTTTCAGCGTGATTTTATCGGAAGCTCAGGCCTGTTCTCGTTTGTGCTGAAAAAGAGACTGACCGACGAACAGATGGCGAATTTCCTCGATAACTTCTCGCTGTTCCATATGGCCTATTCGTGGGGCGGATTTGAGTCGCTCATTCTGGCGAACCAGCCGGAAGAGCTGAACAGCATTCGCCCGGCTGGAGAGGTAGATTTCAGCGGCACGCTGGTCAGGGTGCATATTGGCCTTGAGGATATCGACGACCTGATTGCCGATCTGGACGCGGGATTTGCACGCATTGCGTAAGGTGAGGTGACCGTAGCCGGAAGCGGCACTAGCGCCTTATCCGGCCTACATAGTTGTCGTAGGCCGGATAAGCGGGCAGGTTAGTTTTCAGTGGCTAACGTCGTTGCCTCATGCTGGCGTACCCGTTTGAGTAAACCTGCCAGCGTGAACACGACAGCTATCCCTGCCGCAACCGCCAGCAGATGAAACGAAATCCTGCCGCCGTTAAACCATAACCAACGCCCAATTTCGACAGAAACCGCCATCACCGTCAGGATCACCATATTCAACGATGCCGAGACCGTTCCTTTAGGTAAGTTGTTGGAAAACAGCGTAAAGCGGAACAGCGTCGGGAAGATCATCCCAATACCAAACGCATACAGGCTGGTCCCCAGCACCGACCACAGCCAGACGTGCGGCCACAGTAAATTGCCGACAATCAGCACTGCCAGCCCGCTCAGCTGTATAGGTGCGGCCCGCCAGATGAAGCGCGGTCGGGTCGGATCTTTCACGAAACGAACCACCACCATATTGGCGACGATCACTGCGCCGAACACCGGGGCCTGTGCCCAGGCAAACTCCGATGTGGTCATGCCGCCAGCATCGATCAGAATAACCGGTGAGACCGCTACCCAGCTCATCATCGGAATATAGCTTAACGACAGCGTGGCTGCGCCAAACAGGAACACCCGGTTGCGGAAAACGTCGCGGAAATCACGCACTACGCCGCGGGCACTGAACGGCACCGCGCCGCGCTGGACGGTTTCCGGCATGGCTAACATTAACCCAATCAGGGCGATAAGCCCCATGACGGCAATGATGGCAAACAGGATCTTCCAGTGTACAAAGTGCATCAGCGCGGCCCCGGAGAGTGGGCCGATAACCGGTGCAACCAACACAATGGAAGTGATTACCGCCATTAACTTAATGGCCTTCGTTTGCCCAAACGCCTCCTGCACCGTGACATAGCCAACGGTCGCGATAAAGCAGATGCTGGTACCCTGCACAAATCGGGCTACCAGAAACTGCGTCATTGAGGTAGTGAACAGCGTGGCAGCACAGGCGAGGGTAAAGATTAACGCCCCCGCAATCAGTACCGGACGGCGGCCAATCCGATCGGAAAGCGGCCCCAGCAGCCATTGCAGCGCCATGCCGCCCGCCAGATAGAGGCTCACCGCAGCGGGTGCCAGGCTAACATCGGCGTTGAAATCACGTACCACATTGATGATGCCAGGCTGGATCAGGTCCGTCGACAGATAGGCGGCGAAGTCATATAAAATCAACGCGACAGGAAAAAATAGCGTTGTGGCGCGTTGGGAGAAAAACGCGAGAATCCGTTGCATAAAACCGCTCCTTGTCGGGAGAAAACCCTCAACGGGAATAGCGAAATTCAATACCGTCTTTGAGACGTCAGACCGATGACAGAAAAAAGCAGACTGCAAATGTACTGAATTTCATGTAATCAAAAACGTTGTCTGCTCGAAGCGCAAACAGAAGATACGCTCACTGACGCGGGGTCAGAAAACGTAACGATTACAGGTAACAATCAGCACATCGCACCTCAGGAAGAGTAAGTTGAACGGGTATTAACCATCCGCAGTTTAATGCGGATTGGATATTAATTAAACGAGTTTATCCGGTTTATGTGCAGAAAATCGCCCTGGAAATCAGACTACGATGCTCTGCAAAAACCGCAGAGCGATGGCACAACCGAAGATAATCAATACACCGCCAGCGATACGTTCTACCCATAATATCCCTCTGGATAACCGTCTCTGGATCTGCGGTAAACCGATGAACATCACGATCAGCAGATCCCAGCACAGCACTACGCTGGTCATCCAGATCCCGCTCATGGTTTGTTGCAGCAGCGTCACCGACGGGCCGAGCAGGGCGGTCATTAGCGCCAGATAGAACAGAGCATTTTTTGGGTTGAGCAGTGACGAACCCAATCCCAGCAGTAGCTGTTTGCCAAATCCTGGACAGGTAGACTGGGCGTCTGTTCCGGTCAGCGTTTGCGGGCGGCTGCGTACCAGCAGGCTGCCAATCCACAATAAATAAAGCGCGCCCAGCAGCTCAATAACCGTAAACAACAGGGGAAGCTGGCGCAGGATCCCCCAACCGATAATTGCCAGCAGAACATACAGCCCGTTGCCGAAAGCGATCCCCACGCACAACCCGGCGCCGCCGCGCATCCGGTATCGTGCGGCGTAACCGACCAGTAAAAAGAAGTCCGGCCCGGGGCTAAGCAATGCGACGAAATGCGCCAGCGCCAGCGCGGGAAAAGCAGAAGGAAAAAGTACAGAAAGCAGCGACATAGCGACCTCAGAGAATGAATCTGAGATCACCGTACGCCTGACGCAGCGCTAATTATTGTCTGATATTGATCGTCCCAACGCGTACTGGCGCGGTGTGGCGGCGGTGTAGCGAACAAAGGTGCGATGGAAATGGCTCTGGTCGGCAAACCCGCTCTGGTAGCCGACATCGGCAATTTCGTCTCCGGCCCGCAGCCGCTGGCGAGCATAGTCAATCCGTATGATGTTCAGATAACTTCCTGGCGTCAGCCCGGTGTCCTGCTTAAAGGTACGGATCAGCGTCTCTTTACGCATATGACACTCATGTGCCAGCTCATCGAGTGAGGGCGGCGTGAGCAGGCTGGACTGCAACCGTTCGCGCAGATACTGGCTGGTGGCGCTTAGGTTTTCTGGTGTGACCGACTGCAACGGCAGCGAGTGAAGCAATGTTTGCGCGGCATCCGTTATTTGCGCGGTTTGGCGTTGCGGCATGAGCGCCACAAGGTGCATATAACGCTGGAATAATTGCGCATCGCGGATAACGGGAGCAGGCGTGCAAAGCCGCTGATTGGTGTTCTGTGCAGGCAGATTAGCAAGACACCACTGGGTATCAAGATAAAGCATATGATAGCTGCGAAACTGTCCGTTAACAGGATTACAGCTGTGAGGTGCCAGCGGCGGTATCACAATCAGATCGCCCACCTGCAGATGGTATTCCTCGCCATCGCACAGGCAGCACGTTTCCCCCTCGAGAATTGCCCCAATCGAGAGCTGAGAGTGGTGATGCCGCTTGTAGGCCTGCTGGCTTTGCCAGGTGCTGCGCAGTTCCAGCCACGGCAACTGCTCATCACGCCAGAACGATTGTGGAATATCCCGGGTATGCGTCACATCGTGTCCTCCCTGAAAGTGATGATTTGTTATAGCACAGGCCGAGTGGTGAAAAAGTGGGAATGCGCATTGAGATGGCGATTCTGCGTGACGTGTTCCAGACAAATGCAGACGTTACATAAGGGCGTTGTTATCCCGGAAATCGTCTCGCAAAGAGAGAAAGTTGCAGGTGAGGATGTGGTTTTCCGGCGCTACAGTCATGGCATCTTATTTTCAGGTGAAGGATCGCCATGAACAAAGCTTCCGCTTCAACACCGCATGACGCGGTTTTTAAAACATTTTTACGTCACCCTGAGACTGCACGGGATTTTCTGCAAATACATCTTCCCGCTTCGCTGCGCGAGCTTTGCGATCTTCAGACGCTTAAACTCGAGTCAGACAGTTTTATCGAAGAGAATTTACGTGCGTACTATTCCGATGTGCTGTGGTCGGTGAAAACGACGGATGGGGATGGATATATTTATGTGGTGATTGAACACCAAAGCACACCGGATGCGCATATGGCATTCAGACTGATGCGCTATGCGGTAGCGGCCATGCAGAAACATTTAGATGCCGGGCATCAGCAGTTGCCGCTGGTGGTGCCGATGCTGTTTTATCACGGCGCTAAAAGCCCGTACCCTTATTCGCTGTGCTGGCTGGATGAGTTTGCCAACCCGAAGCTGGCTCGTCAGCTGTATGCTGCGGCGTTTCCGCTGGTGGATATTACGGTTATTCCGGATGACGAAATTGTGCAGCATCGACGTATGGCGCTGCTGGAGTTAATCCAAAAACATATCCGTCAACGCGATCTTATGGGATTGGTCGAGCAAATTGTTTCCCTGCTACTTACCGGACTGACTAATGACACTCAGATAAAGACGCTGTTTAATTATATTTTACGAACTGGCGATGCACCTCGATTCAGTGAGTTTATTCGCGGGGTTGCCGAACGTTCACCGCAGCACAAGGAGCAATTGATGACGATCGCGGACAGATTACATGAGGCAGGACTACAAAAAGGCAGGCTGGAAGGGCTTCGAGAGGGGCGACGTGATGAGGCACTGCGTATTGCCCGCACCATGCTGGCAGATGGCATCGATATCAGCACGGTACAAAAAATCACCCGACTTTCCGCTGAAGATATTCAGGGTTTAAGCCATTAGATATAGCTTAAACTGCCTAATTGCCTGCCCGGAAGCGCCGGGCAGCTCGATCTACTCTATTGCCGTTTTTACCGCCTCTCCGAGCTTCTGCATTACTTCCCGATGCTTGTCGTTTGGCGGCAATGCGCAGTTGATGCGCACACAGTTGCGATACTTCCCCGATGCGGAGAACAGAGAACCCGGTGCAACCTGGATTTTGAGGCGACAGAGCTGCTTAGCGACACAGACCATATCGACCTGGAGCTGCAGCTCGACCCACAGCATAAAGCCACCTTTTGGTCGGGTGACGCAGATCCCGCAGGGGAAGTATTCCCGTACCCAGCAGGTGTAGATCTCCATATTGCGCTGATAAATCTGGCGCATACGACGAATATGTCGATGATAATGACCTTCGCGCACAAAGGAAGCCGCTGCCAGTTGCGTAGCGGGAACGTTAGTTCCTATGACGGTGTACTTCATGTGCAGCAGTTTGTTGTAATAACGACCGGGCACCACCCAACCCACGCGCAGACCGGGGGCGACGGATTTGGTAAACGAACTGCAGAGTATTACGCGGCCGTCGCTGTCCCAGGAGTGGATCGTGCGCGGGCGCGGGTACTCTGTGGCCAGCTCGCCATACACATCGTCTTCAAAAATAACGATGTCGTGGCGCTGGGCGAGGGCGAGCACTGCCCGCTTACGCGCATCCGGCATAATGAATCCGAGAGGGTTGTTGCAGTTGGGAACCAGCAGCACACCTTTGATCGGCCACTGATCCAGCGCCAGCTCCAGCGCTTCAACACTGATCCCGGTATCCGGATCGGTTGGGATCTCAATAACTTTGATCCCTAAGCCGCGCAGTAGCTGCATCGTGCCGTAGTAGGCTGGTGATTCAACGGCGACAATATCGCCAGGCTGGCAAACCGTTAGCAGCGCCAGCGACATTCCGCTCTGACTGCCGCTGGTGATCACAATATCGTCTGCATTGACCACCGAACCGCCGTCCAGCATCAGCCGTGCAATCTGTTGACGCAATTCCCGGCAGCCAGGTAATTCATCGTAGCCCAGTATTGCGCGCAGATTATGTTGTGCCACGCGGCTGAGTTCGCGCCACAGCGGCTTCAGGCTGGGTTGATTAATATCGGGCACGCCGCTGCTAAACGGGATTATCGATTTGTCCGCATGACCTGCCAGCATATCCAGCACCTGATCCCACTGGGTTATTTCGACCGGACGCTGTACCGGACGCGACATCGGTGGCACGGGTGGCTGCGCTTTTTGTGGCGCGACAAAATAACCGGAACGTGGCTGGGGCGTGATCAGCTGGCGCTGTTCCAGCGTCTGATATGCCTGCTGGACGGTGCTGATGCTGACCCCATGCTCCTGGCTCAGGCTACGCACCGAGGGCAGTTTTTCGCCATGGCGATACAGCCCTTGCTCAATGCGTTCGGCCAGCAGATTGGCCAGATGTTGGTAACGCGTCATGCTGTATCCCTCATGGGTACCATACAGATTAAAAAATCAGTACAGATTGGTGTGAAAAAAGCGATGCAGAACTCTTTTTAACCAATCTGTATGTTAAATAAAAGTACTTTGTGAGTCTGTATTGTTTTAGGCCAGATCCGTGAAGATAAAGCCTCTGGCAAGGCGGGGAGGCAAGGTATGGAATTTCACGAGAATAAAGCAAAACAGTCGTTTATTGGGTTTGTACTGATCTGGCGGGCATACAAGGCGTGGCGGCTGCGAGCGCAAACGCGGCGCCTATTGCAACAGATGAGCGATGAGCGGTTGCGGGACGTCGGGCTGCGACGCGATCAGGTGGAGTGATTTTCTTTCATCGACAGAGGCTGGGGGTTATCGCCCCAGCCTCTTTTACATTCACGATATTTATCAATTCATGCTTCTGGTCAGTCCGTTTCTTGATACTTATCCTGATAAGTATTATTTTCTCTTCAGCGATGAGAGGAAAGTAAGATGACTGAAGATGAACTGTTTGCCCGCCGCCCGATGGGGATGCGCATGGCAATGGTGGTGCGCCAGTGGCGGGCCATTATTGATGCTGCCATCACCGATACTGGCCTGACGCAGTCCAGCTGGACGGTACTGATGCAACTGTATCAACTGGGAGACAACGTCTCAGTCAGTGAACTGGCACAAATGCAGGGCATCGAACTGCCGCCGCTGATGCGCACCCTCTCGCAGCTGGAAAAGCAGGGCTATCTGCTGCGTTCCACATCGCCCTATGACAAACGCATCCGCCTGCTGGCGCTGACCGCGCAAGGCCGCGCAAGGCTGGACGAACTCAACCGGGTGATAGAGACATACCAACATCGCGTCACCTGCACCATCCCTGAGGCGGAACTCGCTTCCTTCAGCGCCACGCTCAATCAAATCGCCTGCAATCTGCGGACAATCCGCGAAGAAGACAATCAACACTAAAAAACTATGATGACCCCAGAACAAAAATTTGCCCGTTGGGTAAGGGTGAGTATTGCCGCTTTCCTGGTAATATTCGCCTGGTTTATCGTTGCCGATATCTGGATCCCGCTGACGCCGGACTCCACGGTGATGCGCGTGGTAACGCCTGTTTCCTCACGCGTTTCCGGCTACGTCTCGCAGGTGCATGTGCATAACAATAGCCAGGTGAAGAAGGGCGATTTGCTGTACGAACTGGATCCGACGCCATTTATCAATAAGGTCGAGGCTGCGCAAATTGCCCTTGAGCAGGCGAAGCTGAGTAACCAACAGCTGGATGCGCAGATCGCCTCTGCCCGTGCCAACCTGCGCACCGCGCAATTCAACGCCCGCAACGATAAGACCACCTTAGACCGCTATCAGCGCCTGAGCGCCATGCAGAACGTGTCGCAATCCGATCTCGACAAGGTGCGTACCGCCTGGCAAACCAGCGAGCAGTCGGTGGCGGCGCTGAATGCCAGTATTCAGAACCTGCTGATCCAGCGCGGAGAGCGCGATGACAAACGTAACGTAACGCTGCAAAAATACCGTAACACGCTGGAAGAGGCGCAGCTGAACCTCGGCTGGAGCAAAGTATATGCCCAGACCGACGGCACGGTGAGTAACCTCCAGCTTAGCCCCGGACTTTACGCCACTGCCGCCACGCCGCTACTGGCGCTGGTCAGCCATCAGACCGATATCGTGGCCGACTTTCGCGAGAAAAGTCTGCGCCACACTAAAGTGGATACCGATGCCGCCGTGGTGTTCGACGCCATGCCGGGCAAGGTTTTCTCTGCCCACGTCACCAGCAGCGATGCCGGTATTCTGGCGGGCCAGGAACAGGTTAATGGCCAGTTGTCGCAACCGGAACAGTCCACCCGCTGGGTGCGCGATGCCCAGCGTATGCGCATTCACGTCGCGCTGAACGAACCGCTTGACACGCCGTTACCGACCGGGGCGCGCGCCACGGTACAGCTGTATAACAGCGAGGGCGTGTTCGCCCGCACCTTTGCCGGGGCGCAGATCCACCTCGTTAGCTGGCTGCATTATGTCTATTAACACACTGGCCCACGTCTTTACGCCGCACGGGAATATTGTCTACACCGCCAATGATTTTCGCCAGACCCTGCGTATCTCCGTTGCCGGGACAATCGCGCTGAGTATCTCGACCTTCTACAACGTGCAGTACGGCGTGTTCTTTGTGGTTTATCCGCTGATGCTGCTGTCGCTGGTACCGGTATTCAACCGCCATGTGGCAACACAGTTTGTGTTCAGCGCGGGGGTGAACTGTGTCGAAATGGTGCTGATCGTCGGCTATCTGTCGCAGTGGCCGCTGGTTATGACACTGGTGGTGTTCGGCCTGTATGTGATGCGTTTTCGTTTTATGAGCAAAGGACCGCTGTTTCTGCTCGGTTCGATGGGCGTGGTGTGCCAGAGTACGATGCTCAACTTTATGAGCTATCCCACCACCAACTGGCATACGCTGATGTTCTCCAATATGGAAGCCTGCGTCATGGCGGTGGCGCTGAGCGCGCTGCTGCATTATCTGATCCCGGACGTGGAACCCCGCCAGCCACCGCCGCGCATTGAGAAAGATGCCGCCCGGGTGCGCCATGAATCGCTGCTTTCCGGCACGGTGGCGACGATGATTTTTGTGGTCTTCCAGATCTGCGATTTGAGTGATTCGCTGTCGGCGCTGATGGCAGGCATTTTGATTCTGTTTCCGATGCACTATCGCGGTGCGGTGATTAGCTCGATCTGGCGTGTGGTTGGCGTGGTGCTGGCCTGTCTGTATATTCTGCTGGTGCAGCTGCTTATCTATGATTTCAGCAACCATATGGTGCTGATGATGCCGCTGATTGGCCTCGGGCTGGCGTTCAGCGCCCGCCTGCACGTAATGGAAAAAGTCGGCGCGGGCGTGGGGTTTGCCAGTATCACTACTATCGGCATTATGTTTGGCCAGAACCTTCATCCGGATCAGGACCTGGTATTCAGCGATCTGTACCGCATCACCTCCGTCACCGTCGCGCTGGTGGCAACGCTCACCATGGTATTTCTGGTGCACCGGGTTTTGAACTGCTTTGCCGCGACGCGGTTTGTGATTACCGAGTGAGTGGGGGCAAGTGCCGGATGGCGGCTGCGCCTTATCCAGCCTACGGGAAAGTGCTATTTGTAGGCCCGGTAAGCGTAGCGCCACCGGGCGTTTTCAAATTGCCTGCTATTTCACCGTTCTCAAATTATTCAGAATACGATTTATTTGTTCGAGAAATAAAAATATATAAATTATAAATATTCTGAATTTTAATAATTGTGACCTTATAAACAAATTTATTTTTACGATTAAATATGATGGGTGTGATTATTATATTTTAAAGGGTATAAATCCATATGACATGGGAATATAAAGTATCGACAGGTATACTGAGCCATAACGGTGAGTTAATTGCTTATTGCTACAGTGGTGCCGGTGAATCAAAGGATAAACCGAACTGTGAACACATACGTAACAAGGGCCCCATTCCTCGAGGTATTTATTTTATTGCAGGATGGAATAATCACAAAAGCCCCTCCGCTATCATCCTTGAACCTATTGCAGGGACCAATACTTTTGGCAGAGATCATTTCGAAATTCATGGCGATAAAAAAGGGCAGCCACCGGGAACGGCATCTGCAGGGTGTATCATTATGAATGGACAAGATAAGCGCCAAACCATTTACGATTCGGGTGATACAATTTTGGTGGTAAGATAATGAAATTTATTATTATCTCCTTTCTATTTATTCTTTCTGGTGCCTCCTGCGCTGCAGAGCATACTGCACCTCAGCTTCTGCAGATGATAAATGAAAAAGGAGCAAATGCTGTTGTACACACACTTTATAATGACAATGAATCAGAATGGTGGAACCATATTATTCCTGAAATTAGCAAAGGTAATAATGACTGGTTAACGGTGGCAAGTGCTTTGGAACCCGGAGTTGATGCCAGTACTGCGGAAGATTTGCAGGGGGCGGTATCTGAAGCCATTCCACATAATCCAGCCGGTGTTCTGGCTATTCTCAACGATAAGAGACCATTGCTGACTATTGAGCAGATATGTGCATTTTCCTCTTTCCCTGAGTCAGAAGACGAAATGAATAAGCTATTTGTTAACTCCATCAGGGAAATGTATAAGATCAAAACGGCAGAAGGGAAACGGTGTATTGCGGTCATGATAAATACTGTCGAAAATTCTGTTCCCTTTAATAAGGATTTATAAATGGCTATCCCTGGATATATGTCAATAATCGATGATGCTGGTAATGTTATCAAAGGTAGTGTGATAGTAAAAGACCGTGAAAATCAGATCGAGGTTTTAGGTTTGTATCATAATGTGAGTTACAACTCTGACTTGCATAATGGAAGGGTATTGAGTAAACGTCAACATCGTCCATTTTTAATTGAAAAGGAAATTGATGCTTCTAGTGTGCTTTTGTATAAAGCATTAAGTACCGGAGAAACATTAAGGAAAGCGGCTATTGATCTCTATCGAATAAATGATGCTGGTCAGGAAGAGGTCTATTTCACGATAACCCTGGAAGATGTGAAAGTCGTTACGATTTTTTCACTGATGCACGATGTTAAAGATCCTTATTACGAAAAACAGACCCATCTTGAACTTGCTCAGTTCCGCTACAAGAAGATTACCTGGCACTATCATGATGGGAATATAGTCCACTCTGATGATTGGGATTATCGCTTAGGGTCTTGAGTAAATGGCTCTGGATAAAATGATGTCACCCTGAGCCGTAATGCAATCAATACACGGCGCTTATACTCCTGAGCGCCGTCTGGCATCTGAGAATTTATCCCTGCTTGCGCGGCTTCGCCGAAATCACGTTGATAAACTCCTGCACCTGCTGTTGCTTACGCGCTGACAGCTTGCACACCCGACGCAGCGACTGCAGTAACGCCGGTTCTTCCGGCTCCGGCAGTTTTGTCGTTAGCACAATACAGCCTGGCATCACTCTGACATCGAATTTGCAGCCGGTGGCGAAACCGGCGGCTTCCAGCCACTGGCCTTTCATAATAATTGCCGGAACATGCGTGTAATCCGGATAACGACTCGCATAAGTGACGGTACCCAGACGATTATTTGTTGGGGAGACTTCTGGATCGGTGAATTCTGCAATAGAATGCGGGGTAGTCATGGTCTCTATTCCTTTTCAATAGGGATTGTGATTAGCGAGGCGCTCGTGTTGCAGCACGGGCGTCTTGCGATAAATAACACCTGTAAATTTACCCAGTAAATAAAAATAAAGCCAGCTAAAAATAGACAAAAATAAACACGTAACTGGAAATATAAATGTGGGAATTAAATCGAAGGGAAATATAAATCAGGCCGGATAAGCAAAGCGTCATCCGGCCAAAAAATTAGTGCAGGGTAGTCATATGGTGCTGCTTAAAATTCTCCGCCTGCGACAGTACGCCCATATACACATCATCATTCGCCACCGGCGGGAACTTGTGTTTGTGCAGCAGCAGGATCAGCTCCACCTTCAGCTTCGCCTTGATATCATCACGCTTGCTCCAGTCCGGATACTTCGAGGTGTTATCGACCACCGCCTTCATCTCTTTTGCCAGCGCCAGCATCTTGTCTTCCTCATAGGTGAACTGATACTTATCGCGCATATGCGCCAGAATGTCGTAAAAGGCTTTCTCCTCGATATCAATCCCCATCTCGGCATAGGTGCCCATCTCAGTTTTAATATCGTAGATAATATCGGTCATCTCCTGGCTGAAGGTATCAAACTCTTCACCGTTGAGGACGTCATCTTCCCGGCGCTCGTTATATTTATCCATAATGGACTGGAAACGACGGGTGAAATTGATCCCCTGAAGCTGGTTGATCTGTTTAAAGTCGCTGATGGCTTTTTCCAGCAGCTTTTGCAGCAGCTGAATTTTGGTGGCCGGCAGTTTGATCTTATTAATGCGCGCCAGATAATCATCGTCGAAAATATCGATCGACTCCGCTTTCTTGTCACCCAGGAAAAACAGCTCTTCCACGCCGTCGGCTTTCAGCGCTTCGGCGATCATCTCGCGCACGCGGGCGTTCATCTGCGTGACGTCCGGCGCGTCGCCTTTGGTCAGCTTGAAGACGATAGAGCGCACGGCAATATAAAAATGGAGATGGTCGCGCTCGGCCTGCGACAGCGCCTCGCTGCCGCAGCAGACGTCATAGGCCGCTTTCAGCCGCTTCACCAGCCCCATAAAGCGGCGTTCCAGCTTCTGGGTGCGCATGACAAATTCTGCCGCGAAGTTCAGGCAGGCAAGCTGCGCCTGCGGCTCGCCGCTGAAATAAGCGCGGCTGTCGAATTCATGGAACACCTGCGCCAGCAGATCGAGATGATTTTTCACCTCAATGACTGACTGCTGAATATCTTCAAAGTTGGTGGCGTCAATGCGCGAATACATCGCCAGCGCCTGGTTCATCTGGCGCTTAATGCCGATATAGTCGACGACCAGCCCTTTGCTTTTGCCTTCCAGCTTGCGGTTAACGCGGGAGATGGTCTGGATCAGGTTATGCTTTTGCAGCGGCTTATCGATATAAATGGTGTCCAGCTCCGGCACGTCAAAACCGGTCAGCCACATGTCCACCACGATGGCGATTTTGAAATTCGACTTCGCGTTTTTGAACTGTTTATCCAGCTCTTTGCGGTACTCTTTACTGCCCAGCAAATCGTACAGTTTCGCGTCATCGTCTTTACCGCGTGTCATCACCATCTTGACCATTTCGGACGGCGGCAGCTCTTTCTCCTCCTGTTCGGTCAGTTCGACCCCCTCCGGGGCCTGCTTAACCTCAAACCATGCCGGACGATAGTCTTTCAACTGACGATAGAAATCCCAGGCAATCTCACGGCTGGCGCAGACAAACATCGCTTTGCCTTTCACCGTTGAGCCTTCGGCGACACGTTTTTCATAGTGCTGCGCAAAGTCTTCCGCCAGCGCTTTCAGACGATCTTCATCGCCAAGAATGGCGTTCATGGTGGCGCTGGCTTTTTTGCTCTCGTCGATTTGCCACTCGTTGGTGCCCGCATTGGCGCACTCTGCGTAGTACTTTTCCACCTCTTCCAGCTTGCGGGCATCAAGGATCACTTTCGCGGCGCGGCCTTCGTAGACGATGCGCACGGTGATCTCATCCTGCACGGATTCGGTCATGGTGTAGCTGTCGATGATGTTGCCAAAGACTTCCATCGTGGCGTCGATAGGCGTGCCGGTAAAACCGACGTAGGTGGCCTGCGGCAGCGAGTCGTGCAGATATTTGGCAAAACCGTAGGTTTTACGCACCCTGCCGCTCTCTTTATCGACGATCACTTTCTGATCGAGGTTGACCTGGCTGCGGTGCGCTTCGTCGGAAATACAGATGATATTGCTGCGCCCGGAAAGCAGTTCGGTATCTTCGGTAAATTTATGGATGGTGGTCAGGAAGACGCCGCCGCTGTTGCGACCGGCCAGCTTCTCCCGCAGATCCTCGCGGCTGGTGACGGGCACCACGGTGTCGTCGCCGATATAGTTTTTGGCATTGCACATCTGCGCCGAAAGCTGATCGTCCAGATCGGTGCGGTCGGTGATCAGCACGATCGTCGGGCTGGCGAACTCGACGCTTTTCATCAGCAGGCGGGTTAAGAACTGCATGGTGTAGCTCTTGCCGCAGCCGGTTGCGCCAAAGTAGGTGCCGCCCTTGCCGTCGCCGAAAGGTTTACGCGCCCGTTCGATGCTGTAGTACAGCTTGCGCGCCGCATAGTACTGCGGGTAGCGGCAGCAGATTTTCACTTCGTGTTTGGCTTTATCCGGGAAGCAGATAAAGTTTTTGATCACGTCCAGCAGGCGGACCGGATGAAACAGCCCCTGAATCATCGAGTGCAGGGAAGGGATGCCGTCCTGCTCGCGGTTTTCATTGCCGGTAACTTTGCGCCACGAGTAGAAATATTCGTACGGCGCAAACAGGTTGCCCATGCGGTTATTGACGCCGTCGCTGATAATGCACAGCGCGTTATAGACAAACAGCTGCGGAATATCGCGGCGATAGCGGGTGCAGAGCTGTTTATACGCATCGCCAATACTGGCTTCCTGCTCGCGCACCGCGCTTTTAAATTCAAACACCACTAACGGCAGGCCATTGATATACAGAATGGCATCCGGAATACGCGGCTGGTTTTCTTTGCCGGTGATGGTCAGCTGATTGACGATTTTCACCCGGTTCAGCGGCTGGGTAAGATGATAACTTGCCGGCGTTTCTGCGGCCTGTTGCAGCGGAACCTCTTCGGTATCGAACAGTTCACGCAGCGCGGCGGGCAGGTGCCGGGTGTCGAGCAGTTCGATATAGAGATCTTTCTGCTGGCGATCGTCGCGTTTAAACAGGAAACCGTTGGCCAGCCAGGCGCAGAAGGTTTTATTGCTTTCATAGAGATCGGAGGCGGGCAGGGTGGTGAACTGTTTGATCAGCCGCTGGATCTCTTCTTCGGTGATGCCGTCGGCCTGATAGCGCGCGGCGAGGTAGTGACGAAGATCGTCTTCGATAATCACCTGATCGAGGCTGGAACGCGGCACATTATCGCCGATCAGGTGCTGATAGCCCTGATCCTGTAACAGTTCAATTATCGCCTGTTCTAACTTCGCTTCACTGAATGAGAGATGCATATCTCGCTCCGGCCCTGGCTGATTTTCTGGTAAGGGTTCCTGTAACAGAGAAAACCTTAACAGAAAGCCCCTGATTTTTCAGGGGCAAAATGCGTTATGCGGGTTCGGTTTGGTTGGCTAAATTTGGTAGATCCTCCAGGGAGAGCTCGCCGGAGATGAGTTTGGGGAGCAGGGTGTCGCGGAGGTTAGAAAGACTTTCAATTTCATTGCAATGAACAGAAATCATTGTTTCCCATTTCCCTGAAAATTCTTCAAATTTTTTAATCAGTTTTTCTGGAGGGCAAATTTGGGGAAGCTGCTTTAAATCTTTTTGATTTATGCTGCCAAAAACAGTGCCTTCACCATTAAAAATGGAAAAATAATCAGACAAATTACTTACGGAATAATATGTAAAAGCGATATTTCCTGATTTATGTCTTAATGCAGCTAAGCCCCTGCCGATTATACATTCTGTTGAGGCCAGATTTACAACGCCAACAGGTGCTCTGACACTTAGCAGAGTATCGAATCTTTTTGCCAGCCGTTTAGGTTCAGTACAGTAAATACGTTTGGATGGGAATCTGAATCCAAAGTCAGTTTTCCCTTGGAAAAAGGGAAGTCCGATTCCGTCTTCGTTGTATGTAGAACCTGATGGAGATTGTCCCATTGTAATGTTGAATTCTTTTCCTAGATCGGAAAGTATCCAACCTTTCGGCACCCAACCCAAGTCTTTTTCTTCAAATTCAGCCGGGAACAGAGCACGAATATCCGCCGGAAGTGGTTTGAAATCTGCACTATTGCGAACTTTTTGACGCAGCTCGGCGCGAGATTGCAGTGCTTCCGGGATTGGGTTTCCCGCATCTAGCGCGTTATCAATCACCGGGTCGAAATCCACAAACCAGGATTTGAACAGGGTTTGGGACATTTGTTCCAGGGTTTGGTTGATTTGGCGATTGAGTGTTATTTTTGTATTAAGGCTCCCTAAAATATCAATTATATCTTTCTGTTCGCTTAAACTAGGCAATGAAATAGGGAAGCTTTTTAAGTAAGCAAGATTTATTTTAGGGACGCCGGTGCACTCTGAATCTTGAATTAGTTTATTAATTGCTTTTTGCGAAGATACAAAATAATAAACATATTCAGGCAATGCCTTGTCAGGATCTACACGGAGACGCATTTGATTTGATGATAGCAAATATTTTTTGAAACGATGCTTAGTACTAATAAGCCCCGTTTGCCCTAACGTTCCTTTTTTTGTGAATATAATGTCTCCAGCCCTACACTCACTACGTGAAAGTTTTTGGAATATGTGTTCCGGTACGAATACAAAGTCACTATCTTTGAAATCATCTAATCCGACGGATAAGTTACTCCCTCGAATAATTGGATACCCACTGTCTGTATAAGCCGCAGCTGGTAAATTTGAGCCAAAAGGTCCATCTACTGCTCCATCAAAACCCAGTGCCAGATCACCTAAGGTTGTTTGTTTCCACTTACTCCCCATACCCTAGCGCCCCCAGGTTCTGGCGAATCGCTTTATCCAGTTCTTCCGCCTGCTTCATCTGCGCAAACAACGTCTGCGACAACTCGCGCATTTTGGTTTCAAACGCCACGCCGTCGTCTTCCTGCTCGGCGGCACCGACGTAGCGGCCCGGCGTCAGCACATAGTCGTTAGCCTTCATCTCTACAATAGTCGCGACCTTGCAGAACCCAGCTTGGTCTTCGTATTGTGCCAGCTTGCTGTCACCGCGCTTAACGCGTTCGGCCAGCTCTTCCGGCGTGCTGCGCCAGGCATGGTAGGTATCGGCGATGGTGGCGATATCCTCCGCCGTCAGCTCTTTGGTGGTGCGGTTGATCATGGTGCCAAGGTTACGCGCATCGATAAACAGCGTTTCGCCCTGACGGTTACGATAGCCTTTGGCTGGATCGGCCGCTTTCGACTTGGTCATAAACCACAGGCACACCGGGATCTGGGTGGTGAAGAACAGCTGGCCGGGCAGGGCAATCATGCAGTCGATCAGATCGTTTTCGATCATCTGCGCGCGGATCTCGCCTTCGCCGCTGGTGTTGGAACTCATCGAGCCGTTCGCCAGCACAAAACCGGCGGTGCCGTTGGCCGACAGCTTGGAAAGCATATGCAGAATCCAGCCGTAGTTGGCGTTACCGGTCGGCGGCGTACGGTAGCCAGCAAAACGCGGATCTTTGGTCAGCTCGGCGTCGTTGCGCCAGTCTTTCAGGTTAAACGGCGGGTTGGCCAGAATATAGTCGGCTTTCAGGTCCGGGTGCTGATCGCTGAAGAAGGTGTCCGCCGGGCGTTCGCCAAGGTTGGCGGAAAGGCCACGAATGGCAAGGTTCATCTTCGCCAGCTTGTAGGTGGTGGCCGTCAGCTCCTGGCCGTACAGGGCGATATCGCGGCTTTTCCCCTGATGGCTTTCAACAAACTTCACCGACTGGACAAACATCCCCGCCGAGCCGCAGCACGGGTCATAAATTTTGCCCTGGAACGGTTCGAGCATTTCGGTCAGCAGCGTCACCACGCATTTTGGCGTATAGAACTCGCCGCCGCCTTTGCCTTCGGTGGCGGCAAACTTGCCGAGGAAGTATTCGTACACGCGACCGACCAAGTCTTCTTTCGACAGCGCTTCCACGTCGGTTTCGTGGGCCAGCGTTTCGATGTTATCGATGGTGTCGATAAGCGACGCCAGCTTCTTGGTTTCCAGATTCTGACGGCTGAAGTAGTTGTCCGGCAGCGCGCCTTTCAGCGTCGGGTTGCGCTTCTCAATGGTGGAGAGCGCGGTATCAATGCGCACAGCAATATCATCCTGCTTGGCGTGCTGTTTGATGAACGACCAGCGCGCCTCTTCCGGCAGATAGAAGATGTTGTCCTGCTGATAGAAGACTTCCATTTCGAGGAAATCGCCCTGGCCTTCGTCTTCCATCTGTTTACGACGGGCTTCAAACTTATCGCTGATAAATTTGAGGAACACGAGGCTCAGCACCACGTGCTTGTACTCGGAGGATTCTACGCTGCCGCGAAGCTGGTTCGCGGTATCCCATAATGTGTCTTCAAAGCCTTTCTTTGCTTTGGCTTTTTTCGTTGGTGCTTTGGCCATGATGAACTCAATCAGGAAAAATTTGGGAGCTATTGTAACGGTAAAGAAGGTGAATTTCCGCTTTCTGTGAGACTTAACTTCGCGGGCATCAGTAAGCGAGAATTCAGCAGATGGGTTCCTGTTTCAAAGGGAACAACCCACAACCGCAGTATTTTACCGCCAGAGTGGTGATACTCAAACGGGCTTTCCAGTGGGGCAGAAAACCCCTCATGCTTCGGATAAATGAGTACCATATCGCCTTCCCCCTGCAGATGATTCACCCCATAGGCCAGCATCTGGTACAAATCACTTTGTGACAGGTTGTATTGCGCTTTCTCCGTTTTGATGAGCTTCCATTTCATATCACAGATGACGGGTGACTTGTCCGACTCCTCTCCCGGAATAAGCCAGATATCCGGTCTGAGCTGGAACAGAGGAGATGCGCCTTGATGCACAAGATAATGCGATCTGGACTGCGCTTTAACCTGCCAGAAAGGCTGGCAATGCTGACGCAACCAGGCGGTGACGAACGCTTCAAAGACGGCTTCCATCGGGAAAAGAAGCGAGAGCGCTTCTGCGTTGCCCTGCATACAATGCGGTGACTGCCCCGTCAGAATAAGCCGCGCCCACTCCAGCGCATTGTTGTAATACGCCATGTTTCTGTCCAGGCGGATTTGTTTGAAAGCGATTTCGACGTTATGTACTTCAGGAATAGGTTCGAAAAGTGCCTGCAGGCGACTGAGTGATTGCAGCAGTACCGGGTTATTCGTATAGCTATACACTTTTTCAATCGCCGTTTTAAGCAACCTGTTTTCTGGGCGCTCCACGCGATATTCATCGTATTCCACAAAAAAACGATCACGACGGACGCTGTTTTTTTTGAGTTGCTCGCTGATAAGCAGTTTACCCTTTAGCCATGCGAGGTTTTCCCGCTGACGCAGATAATCGTGTTTAAGCCCTTTCTGCACGACGACGTCCAGGCTGGAAATAAACTGCTGAATGAAAATATCCATCAAGGTCATCCGTGATGTCATGACGCCTGCAGATGAGGAAATGACATGGCGGAATGTTTTTAATGTTTTCAGCATCATCAATAATTGCTGTCGGGCGACGTTTTTATCGCCTTGCTGCCCACAGGTTTTAGGCAGCACTTCAATAAATCGTTTATGGGGAAGGGCAATCACCCCAACATAGTTTTTGACCTGAATGACTTTCACGCCGGACATTGTTCGCAGAGAAAGCAGCCGCTGATCGTCACTCTCTTTGTCCTTCAGGCATCGTTGTTCGAGCCAGAGGAATGCGGCCGGGGGGACAGGCTCTGCATCGCAGAGCTTTGCTTTGTCTGCGTCGCTGACCAGATAGCCATATTCAAACACGGTGTATGCATTGCCATCGGACATTTGTGTTACTCCGTCGCGCTGGCCTGAACATCATAAATTTGCCGGTATGCCAGAGGGTTGTCCCAGACGTTATCGCTGTCTTTGCATAACTGATAATTGACGCCAGCCTCTTGTAAATCATCTGTCGCGGTTTTGCCAAACAATGTGGCTAAATCATTCTGGTTTTCAACTGAGCGAACAAAACGCAGCGCTTCGTCTGTTTTTTGGTTATCGCCAAGGACCAGACGAATTTTTTGCCAGTCGTTATAGAAATATTCTTCCAGTAGCGGGAGCACTTTATTCTTCATGACACGCTTCAATTTCTTAAATGCTTCCGCAGGGGAATCTTTTTCCTGAACAACAGGAATAAAAAAAGCATGTCCCAGCGTATGTTCGCTGTCATAGAGTGCCTGGATACGGGCATTTAGCGTTGAAAGGAGTGCTTTGATATCAATGCCCTGAACCTCTGTGTCGTTTAATACTGAGATATCAGGCATGAGTGCTTCGAATTCAAATCGGCGGCGAAGCGCGGTATCCAGCGCCGTGAGAGAACGGTCCGCTGTGTTCATTGTACCAATCAGGAAGAGATTATTGGGAACCGAGAACGGTTTGGGAGAATAGGGGAGGCTGACGCTCAGTGCCTCGCTCTCACCCGCACGCTTTGAGGTTTCAATCAGAGTGATTAGCTCACCAAAAATTTTAGAAATATTGCCACGGTTAATTTCGTCAATAATTAAGACATAGTTTTGTCTTTTCTTCGATGATGATACTTCTGGTGAAGCCGGGAGATGCCATGTCTGGATCAGATGGTTCAAAATGCCGCGAACGTAAGAAATATTATAGATATTCTCTTTTTCTCCTTGATACAGACGACGAATATTTTCAATCGAGGCGAGATACCCACTGCCTAGCTGGTTATTTTTCGACTGCGCCGGGAATACGCGGAAGGTGCTATTGTTGGCATACGTTACGCGAAACAGACTGCCGTTGGTGGTTCTCAGCATGATGCCATCTTGCTCGGCGCATTGAGCTTTGAGCTGCTCTATAGCGTCATCCAGCGCTAATTGTACGGTAGCATCACCAAAGGCTGCATCTTCACATATTTGTTTAAATACGCCGGGTTTGACGTCATAGCGAATGCTACCATCATCGTTGGTTTCTGCCCGCAATCCTTCTATAAACTCTTCATAGCCAAAACTCTGGTGGAAAGTGATAAATCGAACACGCTTTTTCTCTACAAGCGCATCATAGATTTTTTTTAATTCTCTTCGGCGCTCCGATTTTTCTTTCCCATCCAAGCGGGTAAAGGCTTCCGGTTCACAGGCACGTACGGCGATTTCAATGGTTTTGTAGGTTTTCCCCGTTCCGGGCGGACCGTACAGGATCAGGTTTCTGGGGGGGAGAATATCGTCAGGTGCAGAATCTTGCTCTTCATTCGCTGCTGATGGGGCGATTTCGGTTACCGCGTTACTGTCATCTTCTATTTCCGTTTCGTACAAATGCCAAAGAGACATGTTGAGTTCGATGTCATCGGGAGTATTATCCAGTGTTCGGGCGAAGACGGCTTTCAGTAACAGGTTTAATTTAAACCACTTCAGCGGCGACCATTCCCCATCTTCTGGTAACCCGAGCTGGAAATGGTTGTTGCAGTAGTTATAAACCCGAAAGAAAACACCTTCGTTGATGATGCTGGTAATCTGCGAGGGATAGAAGGCAGCAAAGGTGCGACTGCAAAGCGCACGATAGAATTTCTTCAGTTTGCCTTGCTCTTTTAGGGTCTGTAAGCGTTGCTGAGCTTGCTCAAATACCTCAACAGTACAACCAGAAGCAATGAGTTTAGTGAGTTCGCGAAGATCATCTTTGGCATGAACAAACTCTTCGTGGGACATCCCGCCCTGGCGCAGGCTGGCAACTTTATTGTCGCGGGTATACCAAAGATCCTGAATGGTTTGATCGGTAAAATCAGGTTTTTCTCGTTGCACCCTTGCGGTAATTTCCCGATATCCCGCGCCCCATTCACTGTTGTAATCATGATTCTTTTGTGCGAACAGCCGAAAGAAAGGCGCTAAAGACTGCAGATCCTCTACCATATTCTCAGTTCCTTTTATCATTATTTATATAATGTAGTTATATTTTATACTATGTTTCAATGAGTTAAGTTAATCTCTTTTTGTTTTTTGAGAAGTATATCTAAATTTCATCAGTCATTGCTTGCAATAATTCATGAGGTAAAACCGAACGAAAAAGGAGGGATTAATGCGCGATTTTAGCTCTGGTGATATTAACGGAGATGTGAACATTAACGATTATTCGAATCAAACACATTATAAGCTATTGATTCATTGTGATAATGAAGAACTCCTGGCAGAAGAAATACACCGAATAAAAGTCTTACGAAAGGAGCGCAGAAGGAAATCGAAGGTAATGTTCAAAATTCTCTCAGGGTGCGGGCTGTTGTTATTATTTACAGGGGGATGGTACTTGATTAAAGGGCAATTAGACATGGTTTCGGCATTGAGCGGGTTAGGTGGGGTCATTTTAACTTTTGCCACATTATCTGGCGCAGATACCCCAAATGCCTTCGAGAAAAGACAAATAGATGCTCTTGATGAAATTAATACTCTTTTGAGAGAAAGAGATGTCAGATAGATAAGTATAGCCCTGCTAACAGAGGGCTATACAAGTAAACATTGTTTACTTCTTCAATCCCGCAAACGCGGCTCTGATCTCGTCTTCCGGCAAATTAATGCCGATAAACACCAGTTGGCTGTGCGGTTGCTCGTCGCCCCACGGGCGGTCCCAGTCGGCGCTGTACAGGCGCTGGACGCCCTGGAACAGCAGGCGGTTTGGCTCGCCTTCAATCCACAGCATACCTTTGTAGCGCAGCAGCTTCTCGGCGGATTCCAGCAGCAGGTTTTCCATCACTCGCGACACGTCGCTGATGTTTACCGGGTAATCCAGCTCGACGACGATCGAGGAGATATCGTTTTGCTTGTCGGCGATAAAGTGGAAGCGCGGTTTGGCGCTGACTACGTTCTCTTCCAGCATAAAACCGTTGGTATCGAACAGCAGGGAGAGGTCGATATCACCATGTGTCACGGTGTAAATCGGCGCACGGGCGTTGATGCGCGCCAGGCGCTCACGCAGTTTTTCGCTTTCACCTGCGACGTCGGTTTTGGTCAGCAGGATCCGGTCTGCGTAGCCTACCTGCGACTGGGCGATGGTGAACTGGTTCATCTGCTCGTCGGCATGTACCGCGTCAACCAGCGCAATTACGCCGTCCAGCAGGTAGCGTTCGCAAATCACTTCATGGGAGAAAAAGGTCTGAATAATCGGGCCGGGGTCGGCCATGCCGGTGCACTCGATCACCAGACGGTCGAAATTGATGGCGCCTTTGTCGAGGTTGTCGAGCAGGTCTAACAATGCGTCTTCCAGTTCACTGGAGCGGGTACAGCAAATACAGCCGTTGGTCAGGGTTTTGATCTGCGTGGCGCGATCGCCAATCAGCTGATCGTCCACCGAGACTTCACCGAATTCGTTTTCGATAACGGCAATCTTGTAACCGTGCTGCTCGTTGAGAATATGGCGCAGCAGGGTGGTTTTACCCGCGCCAAGAAAACCGGTGAGTAGGGTAACTGCAATCGGGGTCATTCACTTCTCCTTCTAACAGCAACTGCTTCCGCCGCTACCGTAGCGGGCTTCCTGGCGCTCGCGGAAGAATTCTTCGTAGGTCATGTACGGCTTATCGGGATGGTTGGTCTTCATGTGCTCGACATAGTTGTCGTAGTCCGGAATGCCAATCAGCATCTTCGCCGCCTGACCGAGATATTTTTTAGCTTGCCCTAAAGTACCAAACATAAACAATCCTGATAAGCGAAAAGCCCCGCCGGAGCGGGGCTGAATACATCTTAGTGGTGTGAAGAGGTCTTCACGCCGCCTTCCGGCACCGGTACATACGGTGTCTCTTTATCAGAGCGACCGTTGATGGCGCGGGCTTTCTGCCAGGTACGGAACCCGTAGAAAATGATGCTGTACACCACCACCAGGAACAGAATACTCAGACCTGCGTTGGTGTAGTTGTTGACGACGATGTGGTTCATGTTGGCAATCTGCTGAGCGGTCAGTTCGCCGCCGTTAGCAATCTTCTCTTTGTACTGATTCGCCATGAAGAAGAAGCCTTCCATCTGCGGGTTGGTGCTGAACAGTTTCAGACCCAGCGCCCAGGTGGTGCAGATAAGCAGCCATACTGCCGGAACAACGGTAACCCAGATGTATTTGGTGCGCTGCATTTTAACCAGTACCACGGTGCCGAGAACCAGTGCCACGGCAGCCAGCATCTGGTTAGAGATACCGAACAGCGGCCACAGGCTCTTAACGCCGCCCAGCGGGTCAACAACGCCTTGATACAGCAGGTAACCCCACAGACCTACGCAGCCCGCAGTACCGATGATACCCGCAACCAGGGAGTCGGTTTTCTTCAGGAACGGCACGAAGTTACCCAGTAAATCCTGCAGCATAAAGCGGCCAGAACGAGTACCGGCATCCAGTGCGGTCAGGATGAACAGCGCTTCGAACAGAATACCGAAGTGGTACCAGAAGCCCATATCAGCCATCGGCAGCACTTTGTGGAACACGTGAGCGATACCAACAGCCAGCGTCGGTGCGCCACCTGCGCGGTTCAGAACGGACGGTTCACCGATGTCTTTCGCGGTTTGCAGGATCTGCTCAGGCGAAATGACGAAGCCCCAGGAGCTGACGGTCGCTGCCGCATGTGCGGTGACGTCTTTCAACTGCGCCATAATCAGCGGTGCGTTTTCGCCGCTCATTTCATGCAGGTTCGGCATGGTGATGCCAAGGCCCGCAGGCGGGGTGTTCATCGCGAAGTACAGACCTGGTTCGATGATAGACGCGGCAACCAGCGCCATAATTGCGACGAAGGATTCCATCAGCATCGCGCCGTAACCGATAAAGCGTGCATCGGTTTCACAGGCCAGCAGCTTCGGTGTGGTACCGGAAGCAATCAGCGCGTGGAAGCCAGATACCGCACCACACGCGATGGTGATGAACAGGAACGGGAACAGAGCGCCTTTCCACAGCGGGCCAGTACCATCAACGTACTGCGTCATTGCCGGCATTTTCAGTTCCGGGTTGAGGATAACAATCCCCACCGCCAGACCGACGATAACGCCGATTTTCAGGAAGGTAGCCAGATAGTCGCGTGGTGCGAGGATTAGCCATACCGGCAGCAGCGCAGAGATAAATGCGTAGCCGATCAGGGTAAAGGTAATGGTGGTGTCTTTAAAGGTCAGCGCCGGGCCCCAGTACGGGTCGTGCGCAATCACGCCGCCGAAGTAGATAGAGGCAACCAGCAGCACAATACCAATCACCGACACTTCGCCCACGCGTCCTGGTCGCAGGAATCGCATGTAGATCCCCATGAACAACGCGATAGGTACGGTTGAGCAGACGGTGAACACCCCCCATGGGCTTTCCGCCAGCGCTTTTACCACGATCAACGCCAGTACTGCGAGGATGATGATCATGATTAAGAAGCAGCCGAACAGTGCAATGGTTCCCGGGATCGGGCCCATCTCTTCTTTGATCATCTCACCCAGAGATGCGCCGTTACGGCGGGAAGAGATAAACAGCACCATGAAGTCCTGCACCGCACCGGCCAGCACGACGCCTGCCAGCAGCCACAGCGTACCGGGCAGGTAGCCCATCTGCGCAGCCAGTACCGGCCCAACCAGCGGACCAGCACCTGCGATAGCGGCAAAGTGGTGACCAAACAAGACGTTACGGTTGGTTGGAACGTAGTTCAGACCGTCATTGTTGATGACCGCCGGCGTGGCACGCGTTGGGTCAAGTTTCATCACCTTTTGGGCGATGTACAGGCTGTAGTAACGATAGGCCACCAGATAAACAGAAACTGAGGCGACAACGATCCACAGGGCACTAATGTGCTCACCCCGACGTAATGCCACTACCGAGAGGCAGAATGCACCGATGATTCCGAGAATCACCCAGGGTATGTGCTTGAATATCTTTTTCGTATCCATAGTAAAACCTGGTATCTAATTAATAATTGGCCGAAGCCGCGTGGGTTTGATCTTGTGTTTGAGGAGGTAAATTGACTGCTATGTTGGGGGGATCTTGCCAGAGAATTACGCGCGTAAAGTAAGGTAAATAAGTGAGCGGTTGTATGTCAGCTTAAGCGGTCCCAAGTGTCAGTGAGCGGTAAGCAGTAGGGGTTAACGGGGATATTTATGTGATTGAGATCACTAATAAACCCGCTTAGCGCTTTGGCAGACGGCGTGGATCGACGAATCGTCGATGCTGAGATCGATTCAACTAGCACAAATTTCATAAAGTTTTCCCTTTCCAGGCCGAAAATTCTGACATCTGTCTAGCGGAAAGAGAAAACATGTTAAAACGAATGAAGATTGTTACCAGCTTACTGCTGGTATTGGCGCTATTTGGCCTTTTACAGCTCGCCTCGGGCGGCTTGTTTTTTAACTCACTTAAGAATGACAAAGAGAACTTTACCGTTCTGCAAACCATTCGCCAGCAACAGTCTGCGCTGAACGCCACCTGGGTTGAGCTGCTGCAAACGCGTAACACCCTGAACCGGGCAGGCATTCGCTACATGATGGATCAGAGCAATATCGGCAGCGGCGCGACCGTTGCCGAGCTGATGCAGGTGGCGAGTACGGCGCTGAAGCTGACGGAAAAAAACTGGGCGATTTACGAGTCGCTCCCGCGCGATCCACGCCAAAGCGAAGCCGCTTTCCAGGAGATCAATCGCACCTATGACATCTATCACGGTGCGCTGGCGGAGCTGATCCAGTTACTGGGTGACGGGAAGATCAACGCATTCTTTGATCAACCGACACAGAGCTATCAGGATGGTTTTGAGAAGCAATATATCAACTACATGCAGCAGAACGATCGCCTGTATGACATCGCGGTGGCAGATAACAACAGCTCTTACAGCCAGGCGATGTGGGTGTTGGTTTGTGTGCTGATTACCGTACTGGCGGCGATTATTGCGGTGTGGTTTGGTATCAAGCTGACCCTTATCTCTCCAATGAACCGTCTGATCGACAGCATTCGTCATATCGCCAGCGGTGACCTGGTGAAACGTATTGAAGTGGAAGGGTCCAACGAGATTGGGCAACTGGCGGAAAGCCTGCGCCATATGCAGGGTGAGCTGATGAATACCGTGGGTGACGTGCGTAACGGTGCCAACGCGATTTACAGTGGGGCCAGCGAGATTGCGATGGGCAATAACGATCTCTCCTCGCGTACCGAGCAGCAGGCTGCATCTCTGGAAGAAACCGCAGCCAGCATGGAACAGCTGACGGCGACCGTGAAGCAGAACGCCGAAAACGCGCGTCAGGCCAGCCATTTGGCGCTGAGTGCTTCTGAAACCGCGCAGAAAGGCGGCAAAGTGGTGGATAACGTGGTGCAAACCATGCGTGACATCGCGTCCAGTTCGCAGAAAATCGCCGACATTATCAGCGTCATCGACGGCATTGCCTTCCAGACTAACATTCTGGCGCTCAACGCCGCGGTAGAAGCAGCACGTGCGGGTGAGCAGGGCCGTGGATTTGCGGTGGTTGCGGGTGAAGTGCGTAACCTGGCCCAGCGTAGTGCGCAGGCCGCGCGCGAGATTAAGAGCCTGATTGAAGACTCGGTCAGCCGCGTGGATGTTGGTTCAACGCTGGTAGAAAGCGCCGGTGAAACCATGGATGAGATCGTCAATGCGGTAACCCGCGTGACCGATATCATGGGTGAAATCGCCTCTGCTTCTGATGAACAGAGCCGCGGTATTGACCAGGTGGGTCTGGCCGTTGCCGAGATGGATCGCGTGACGCAGCAGAACGCCTCGCTGGTGGAAGAATCCGCTGCCGCCGCTGCGGCGCTGGAAGAGCAGGCCAGCCGCCTGACTCAGGCCGTTGCCGTGTTCCGTATTCAGCATGACCAACAGCGCGCGCGTGACGTTGCGGCCGCTAAACCGGTTTCAACGGTCCAGCCGCGCAAAGCCGCGGTAACGGATGCCGGGGACAACTGGGAAACGTTCTAAGCCTGTGATGCCGGATGGCGCTGTCGCTTATCCGGCCTACGGGAAAGTAACGTGGTTGCCGGATGGCGCTGTCGCTTATCCGGCCTACGGGGAAAGATACGTGGTTGCCGGATGGCGCTGTCGCTTATCCGGCTTACCGGAAATGTTACGTAGGCCCGATAAGGCGTAGCCGCCATCGGGCAATTAGCGCAACATCAGGTGCATGGCGCAGCGCGATTCAAATGCCAGTCCATGCGCCGCTTCCTCTTCTCTTTTCTGGCGCAACTTTGCAGGTAGCGTCTCGTCAGCCAGCATTTCAAATCCCAGTCGTGCGTACCATGGCGCATTCCACGGCACATCGCGGAAGGTGGTCAGCGTGAGCGACGTATAACCTTTCGCGTGCGCCTGTTCGGCAACATACTCAATCAATCTGCGGCCAATTCCTTTTCCCTGCCACTCCAGATGCAGCGACAGTTCAGCAATAAACAGCGATGACCCCAGCGTTTCGGCAACCAAAAAACCGACCGGAAGCGCATCGACCTGCGCCAGCCAGCTCATGCCTGCGGCGGCAAAAGCCTGATGCTGAGCAGCGGATAACATCTGGTCTTCAGCAATCCACGCCAGTTCGGGGATGCGTAAAAAACGTTGCCCCGCAGATCGTTCGATGGCGGGAAGAGCGGCAGTGTCTGCCAGAGTAGTAGCGCGCAAGGTGATGTTCATACGAGGAGCATAACATGCCCGATAAACGCGGTGTTATCGGGCATCTGGAGGATTAATCTTTACGCGGATCGCTGATGGGTTGGCGAACCAGGAAGATGTAGGCGAGGGCACCCACCATGGTGACGCAGCCGCAGATGATCAACGCCAGGCGGAAAGAGTTGGTGGTATCAACAATAAAACCGGTGACGATCGGTGCGAACGACGCGCAGATAAAGCTGGCAAAGTTCTGGATACTGCCCACGGAAGCTGTCATACGTGAGGCGACGGCGACGTGGATCAGACCCCAGCACGAGGTACCTGCGAAGTGGATACAGAACAGCGCCATACCGATCAGTAACACGGCGGCCATTGACGTTGTGGCCTGTGGCACGACGAAGGTGAAGGCCGCGGAGCAGAACATCCCGGCGATAATACAAATCTTACGGCTCTTAATCGGCGCCATACCACCTTTCACCAGCCAGTCGGTGACAAAACCGTTAATCAGCATGCCGGCTGCGCCAAACAGGAATGGGATCGCCGCCATTAATCCGGTGCTTTTTAAATCCAGGTTGTAGGAGGTTTGCAGGTAGCCCGGCAGCCAGGCCAGGTATAACCATGCGGTGTAGTTGATGCCGCTAAAGCCCAGCATCATGCCCCACATGGTACGGTTGCGGAACAGGCTGCGCCATTCGGCAAAGCTCAGCGGATCGCGGCGGGCATTGACGCTACCGGCGTTCAGGTACGCTTGTTCCGTGGCGCTCAGCTCAATTTGCTCGCGGTTGCGATACAGCATGTACCAGCCGATGGCGAGGAAAATACCCAGCACGCCAATGGTGATGAACATCCAGCGCCAGCCCATTACCAGCATCATGGCAGCCAGAATCGGCGGGCTAATGGCAACCCCGATGGTGGAGGCGGCGTTGAATAATCCCATCGGGCGGCCGCGCTCTTTGATGTTAAACCAGTCGTTGATGACCTTTACGCCGCACGGGTTCATTGGCGCTTCGCCGATCCCCATCCCGATACGCACCAACACAAACTGGGTGAAGCTGTGCACCATGCCGGACATCGCCTGAAACAGCGACCAGAAGAACATCCCCAGTCCCAGCATAATGCGCGGACCTTTGCGGTCCAGCAGCGGACCGCAGGGCAGTTGCGCAATACCGTAAGCGAGAGAGAATACCGACAGCAGCACGCCGATTTGCGTGGCGCTCAGCCCCAGTTCTTCACGAATCGTTAAGTTGGCGACAGACAGTGAGCTGCGGTCGAGGTAATTAATCACCGCAGCAAAAAATAATAAAATCATTGCTGTGGTCTGGATACGTTTAATTCGGCTACTGCGTTGCACCATGCCCTCAGGCGGAACATTAATATCCGCAGATGACGACGTGCCAAACGAAGAACTTGGGTCGAGGGTAATATTATTTTTTTCCACGCCGGACTCCTGAACCTCAATAATTTATTTTTCACACAGCAGGACTGTGCAGTATTGAAAAAATACCAGTGATGAATCAATTTGCTCATCACCGCTCACAAAAGTTTTTAATGCAGTCGACTTAGCGTGAGCATAGGCAAGAGGTATTTTTCAGGCGTTTTTATTTTTATAAAATCGTGCTCCCGGTAATGATTTGCTGTTTTTTATCGGTACTTAATGAGCGACATTACAACCCTGGTTGATGGAGCGAATCATCGATTGTTTGGCTGAATTCAAATGGTTACAGAGCGCGAGGGTGGCATCCAGGTCGCTGCGGCATATCAGCGCGCTGAGGATGGTCATATGCTCATCAATGGCAATGATGTTACGCTGCTTGAGATCGCTCTCATCCCACTGATAGTGGAAGTGGAAAATCACGGAGATGATTTCAAGTGATTGATTAAAAAATACATTATCGGCAGCAGAGAGTAGCAAAGCATGGAACTCACGATCTAACTGCGAGAACATGCGAAAGCTGCTGCCAATGCTGTCGCGCAGGATCCGATGGCGCTCCAGTAGCGTTTTAGCCTGCAACCAACGCGGGTCATCGTCAGGCAGATTGAGGAAATGCTGCAGAGAATGCGTTTCCAGCATCTCTCTGAGTTCAAACAGCTGTTCAGCATAGGCCTGATCGAATTGCTTCATGCTCCACTGACCGCGTTTTTCGTTTTTAATCAGGTTGTAACGTTCGAATTTTAAAAGATATTCCCGCACTACCACCGGGCTGACGCCTGCGGCTCTGGCAAGCTGCAGTTCGGAGAAGCTCTCGCCTGCGCGCAGCTGTCGCTGGTTGATCATGGTGAAAAACGCCTGCTCAAAAATCCGGTTTTGCTCGGTCATGGAGGCGGTGGTGCAGGCAAAACCGTCGTCATGGTCGGGTTTTCGCACGATGACATAGTGGCTGCCGACCTGGGTCAGCACGCCGCACTCGCCTAAGTGGCTCAGCATATGGCGCACGGTGGTGCGGCTGATGTTGTACATCTCCGCCAGTGCGCTTTGTGAGGGGAGTGGGGAAGGGATATGACCACGCGCCATATCATCGATTATCTGGTTAATCACATTGTGGCGTAAGTTCTGCGAACGGCTCATGGTTTCTCCTTTTTATCTATTAAAACCCGATTTAAAACATTTTTATGCGCTGGAATTCACAGATTGTGTTTCTGCTTTCTCCGTCCTTTTTATTTTCGTTGATATCTGAGGCAACAAAAAAACAGGAGAGCAGAATCATGTCTACGATGAATACGTTGATTTGCCAGGAACCTAAAAAATTAATCTGGAAAGAGCGTGAAATACCTATTCCGGGTGAGGGTGAAGCATTAATTAAAATTAAGTCGGTAGGAATTTGTGGTACCGATATTCATGCCTGGGGTGGCAATCAGCCTTTTTTCAGCTACCCGCGTGTATTAGGGCATGAAATATGTGGGGAAATCGTCGGTCTGGGTAAGAATATACAGAATCTGAAAAATGGTCAGCAGGTGGCGGTTATTCCTTACGTGGCCTGCCAGCAGTGTCCGGCATGCCTGAGCGGGCGCACCAACTGCTGCGAGAAGATTTCAGTGATTGGCGTGCACCAGGATGGCGGTTTCAGTGAATATCTGTCCGTTCCGGTGACCAATCTGCTGGACGCGCAGGGGATTGACCCGCAGGCGGCGGCGCTGATTGAGCCTTATGCTATCAGCGCTCATGCGGTACGCCGGGCGGCGGTGGCTCCGGGTGAGCAGGTGCTGGTGGTCGGCGCGGGTCCGATTGGTCTGGGGGCGGCAGCGATTGCCAAAGCCGATGGCGCACAGGTGGTGGTCGCCGATACCAGTCCAGCACGCCGGGAGCACGTGTCTTCCCGGTTGGGACTCCCGGTTATCGACCCATCCGCTGAAGATTTTGATACGCAGTTGCGTGGCCAGTTTGGCGGTTCGTTGGCGCAAAAGGTTATTGATGCCACGGGGAATCAGCATGCGATGAACAACACGGTGAATCTGATTCGTCATGGCGGCAGCATCGTTTTCGTTGGGCTGTTCAAAGGCGATTTGCAGTTCTCTGACCCTGAGTTCCACAAGAAAGAGACCACCATGATGGGCAGCCGCAACGCCACGCCGGAAGATTTCGCCAAAGTGGGCCGTCTGATGTCGGAAGGCAAACTTACCGCCGACATGATGCTCACGCACCGTTACGCGTTTGCCACACTGGCAGAAATCTACGAACGGGATGTGATTAACAACCGTGAGCTGATTAAAGGCGTGATCACGTTCTGAGAGGAGAAATGCGATGAAGACATTGAATCGACGTGATTTTCCGGGGGCCTGCTACCCAACGCGCGTGATCCAGTTTGGTGAAGGTAACTTCCTGCGGGCGTTTGTTGACTGGCAACTGGATATCCTCAACGAGCAAACCGATCTGAACGCTGGTGTGACCATCGTTCGCCCGATCAATACCGATTTTCCGCCGTCGCTGAATACCCAGGACGGGCTTTATACCACGCTTATTCGCGGGCTAAACGAGCAGGGTGAGGCCGTGAGTGAGGCACGGCTTATCCGTTCGGTGAATAACGAAATCAATCCGTACCAGGATTTCGCGGCGTATCTGGCGCTGGCGCACAATGCGGACATCCGTTTTGTGTTTTCGAATACCACCGAAGCCGGAATTAGCTATCACCCAGCGGACCGTGTGGATGATGCGCCGCCGGTGAGTTTTCCTGCCAAGCTGACGCGCCTGCTGCTGGAGCGTTTTAACCACTTTGCGGGCGCGGTGGATAAGGGCTGGGTAATTATCCCGTGCGAGCTTATCGACTATAACGGTGAGGCGCTCAAAACCCTGGTGCTGCGCTATGCGCAGGAGTGGCAGCTTCCTCCGGCATTTGCCGACTGGGTGGAGACGGCAAACACGTTCTGTTCCACGCTGGTCGACCGTATTGTCACCGGCTACCCGCGCGAAGAAGCCGCTACGCTGGAGGCTACGCTTGGCTATCACGATGCGTTTCTCGATACCGCGGAGCATTTTTACCTGTTTGTGATCCAGGGGCCGCAGTGGCTGGCAGAGGAGCTGAAGCTGGCGCAGTGTCCGCTGAATATCCGTGTGGTGAGCGATATCAAACCGTACAAAGAGCGCAAGGTCGCTATCCTCAATGGTGCGCATACGGCTCTGGTGCCGATCGCGTGGCTGTGCGGGCTGGAGACCGTTGGCGAGGCGATGCAGGATGCTGATGTCCGCCGCTTTGTCGAGCGGGCGATTAGTGAGGAGATTATTCCGGTGTTGGATCTCCCGGCGAACGAATTGCGTGAATTTGCCGACGCGGTGAGCGGGCGTTTTCAGAATCCCTACATTCGCCACCAGTTGCTTTCCATTGCGCTTAACGGGATGACCAAATTCCGCACCCGAATTTTGCCGCAGCTGCTGGCGGGTCAGCACAATGGGCACTGGCCCGTGCGGTTAACGTTTGCCCTCGCTGCGCTGCTGGCGTTTTATCGTGCAGAGCGCGACGGTGAACGCTATCCGATACAGGATGATGAGCAGTGGGTAAGCCTGTATGCCAGCCTGTGGCCGCGAGTTGGCAATGATTTAACGCTGCGTGAACTGGTGGATGCCGTGCTTGGCGATGCGGCGCACTGGGGAGAGGATTTGACGTTGTTACCTGGGCTCGCCGGGCAGGTGACGGCCAATCTGGAGATGATTCTGGTGCAGGGTATGCGCCAGGCGGTGAACGGTCTGGGATAAGGTTGCCATGCAGCGCCCGGTGTGGTGTTGGGCGCTGTTTTTTTTCAGACAATACATTCGGTTCACGATAGGCCTGATAAGCAAAGCGCTATCAGGCCTTTCATGTTACGAACCCTGAGCCACTACTTTGATTTCAACCATCCCGATCCCCAGCTTACGCGGTGAGTGACCGAGAATATTGCCTTCGTTGGTGGCGACCGGATCGGGTGGAACAATTACCAGCGTATCGGCATCCGCCGGGTTATCAAAATGTAAGGTGGTGGTGCTGACGTCATGGCCTAACACCAGCGTCTGCTCCTCGTTGCCAACGCGCACGGGGATCGGACGATTGGCATTGTCACCGAAGGCTTTCGCGGTAATGACCAGATCGAATTTCTTCGGTAGCGGGGCTTTGTACTCAATCGTTACTTCTTCGCTGAGCTGCGCATTGGACCAGCGTCCCCAGGATTCGGGGCGTGAAATGCCGCTAAACTGTTTGACTTCTTCCGGCGCGCCCGCCACGTTGAAAACGAAGCTATCTGCTTTGTAGCGAATGTCGTTATCGACAATTTTCAGCGTATCGACGTTACCTTTATAGCGCTCCATGTCGATCACCGTGTCTTTAAATACGGTTTTACTTTTCCACTTGGCTTTATCTACGTGCTGTACGATTTGCTGTCCGCCCAGCTGCCCCTGTGATACGCACCAATCGGTAGAGAGTGCCAGCTCCGGCGCCCACAGTTGCGCCATTTTGTAGCAGCGATCGACCCAGACGAAGTTATCGCGTGGGGCGAAATCTGCTAGTTGGAAGCGCAGCGGGGCCGAGTATTCGCTTTCCGGCAGCGGCTCGACGCGTTTGTCCGATACGCGCAGCAGCAGCGGCAGGCGGAAATGACTGCCGGAGAAAGAGATCATATTTTTTTCCTGGTCGACGGTGAACTCTTTCATCTCTTTCGGGAAATTCCACAGGCGAATGATATCGGGCTTCCACGCCAGCATTTTTTCTTTGATGTTCAGGAACACTTCCGAGACGGATTCGCTCGACAAGCTGCTGCGGCCAAGGCCGATAAAGTTATCGCCGCCGAGAATATCCAGTACCGTTGCGCCGTTATCCATCGTGTTACGCTTTACCGCCAGCGTGTCCTGTTGCGGTTGATCGCCGCGCAGTACGAAGAACAGGTTGTTGCGGTCCTGCTTGTTCAGATACTTCCATGCGGTGTTGTTCATCGCCAGATGATCGGAAGAAACCACGATAACGGTATCTTTAAACCACGGCGATGCTTTGATTTTATTGATAAATTCGGCAATGTTTTCCTGGCTGCAGCTGACCGCGCTGAACGATTGGTTGGCCTTCCCGTCGATGTCATAACGTTTACGGTTGCAGCTACGGGAGATAAATCCATCCGGATGATGGGTATCCACGGTCAGGG
The DNA here is from genome assembly GCF_030332875.1 of Citrobacter sp. Cpo045. Taxonomy (NCBI): domain Bacteria; kingdom Pseudomonadati; phylum Pseudomonadota; class Gammaproteobacteria; order Enterobacterales; family Enterobacteriaceae; genus Citrobacter; species Citrobacter sp. Cpo045. Next base: position 286,679 of record NZ_JAOWGZ010000091.1, on the reverse strand, counting down.
TAAACAGTGAAAAACGCTGGCCCGAGCGCGAAAGCTCTTCGAATTTTTTCCACGCTTCGTCCAGCACGGTATCGTCGTAGAAGCCCCAGTCGTTACGATAGGTCGGGTCCGCCACCACGCTTTTTAACTCTTCCGCACCATACAGATGGTCAAAGCCGTGAGATTTCAGGAACACGTCTTTGCCAGCAAAGCGCAGGTTGGCACCCTGCACAAAGTAGTTCTGATAGCCGGAGTTTTTCAGGATATCGCCCAGACAAATATTGTTAGGGAAGAAACTTGAAACCGACGCAGAGGCGTTGCCTTCAAACGGCGCAAACAGCGGAATACCGCACTGGGAGGCGACCATGCCCGCGATGGTGTAATCCGTACCCGGCAGCTGCATGGTGTTGCTGAAATCCAGACCTTCGTTTTTCAACGCGCCGAGTTCCGGGGTCAGATCCGGGAATGCGTCGTTATTAAAATAGGTGCGTTCGAGGCTCTCACCGTAGATATACACCAGGTTCAGCTTCGGATTGGGAATGGTTTTCGATGGCTCTTTATAATACGTCGGGAAATCCGGGTCGCCATCGCGTGACTGCGACTTCACCAGTTCGGTTATCTGGTGAAATGCCGGGCTAGCGTCAACGGAGGCCAGCGCCAGCAGCAGGGCCAGCAGACTGTAACCCACATGATGTGGATGATGGCGACGGCGGCGTAGGATCCAGCCGAGAGCGACAAAAACGGTCGTCAGCGCCAGCGCGATCCCAACGCCCGGCAGGATATATTTGCCGATGCCTGCGCCGGTCAGGCTGTTGGTCAGCGTATAGAGAACCGCGTCATTGATCCCGTCGCCGGTGAAATAGTCACTGGCATAAAGCGTGATATTCAAGACAATAAAAATCCCCAGCACCGTTAACGTGGCGGCAAACCACCAGGTGTTGCGACCCGCTTTCCAGGCATAAATCAGCACTGAAGCGAGAAACAGAGTGATGGAGATTAATTCTGACAACGGTCGATCCTCAGTAAACCGGGCAATTGCCTGGCAGGCTAATCATTTGGTGATAGAACAATGTAATAGCGTTGTTACATTGCTGCAATTGTAGTGACATTAAATTACGTTGTTATTCAGAATTGGTTTAGATATGCGCGTTTTTGTGGAGAAATACTGTTTATTTGGAATGTGAATGTATTGTCGAAAATAAATAGATGCCGCGCAGGTTATACGCGGCATGTCGTGCGTCAGGAAATGAAGTTCATGCCCTGTTTTAACACCAGATCGCAGGCCTTGGTTTTTACCTGCTGTGCCAGTGAGCTGTTACCGATCGTGCTCAGGTTCAGCTGTTGACCATCTTTGGCGTTGAGCAGACCCTGAATACCGTCGATATAGTTGGTATCTTGTTTCTGCTCTGGCGCGCTGAGTCCCAGTTTATCCAGCACCTGGTTTTTGACGTTTTGCGCGTCGGTGACCGAGGCCAGTTTCTGTTTAGCGCAGTATTCAAGGATCCCGGCGGCGTTATTCATGCTGCTGGAGGTCAACGACTGATTGCTGCCATTCAGCAGGCTGGTCAGGGAAGAGAGTGACGAGCTGCTTTGCGAGCCGGAGCTTTGTTTGCTCAGCTCACTGGCTGCGCTGGAGAGCGAATCTTGCCAGGAGGCGGCGAAAACGCTGGTGGAGATGAGCGTGCTGGCGGCAAGCGCACAGCACAGCAGACGTTTGGTAGTTTTCATCATTATATGCAACTCGTGTTATGCCTTTTCAGCGCAGTATAGCGCTGGCAGTCTTAGGAGTGGTCCTAATACGTTAATACTCTTTACCGGTTACCCGACTACGGTAGCTTTCCCAGTTAAAAATGACCCACAGACTGTTGCCAAGGCGCATACGATCCATCACGCGCTCACCCAGCAGCTTGTTCATTTCATCCATATTGCTGTTAGTTAACATACCGGTCGGACGTTTTGAGGACGAACGGCGATCGACAATCTGATTAATGATCACTTTTTCATAGCGGGATTCGGTCTGCATGCCGATCTCGTCGATCACCAGCAGATCCACATTGCTCAGATCGTTGAGCAGCTGTTCTTCGCTGGTTTCACGATTACTGAACGTTTCTTTCATCGCCGACATGATATCGGCCACGGTAATGATCAATACCGACTTGCCGCGCAGCAGCAGTTCGTTGCAGATGGCGGCGGCTAAATGGTTTTTGCCGGTGCCGGGTTTGCCGGAGAAGATAAAGCTGGCGATGTTGCCGTCAAACTCTTCAACATACTGGCGGGCTTTGCTCAGGGCGTTCATCTGACCTTCGCACTCTACCCGATAGTTTTCGAACGAACAGTTCTGATGCAGCGGACGGATACCGGAACGGTTGAATGTGCGCTGCATTTTCATCGCCCGGTTTTCGCGGGCCAGCGCTGCGGCACGAATTTCACCTTGCTCTTTTTGCCATGCCAGCAGTTCTTCGCCCGTTTTAAAGGCGGGCTCGACATTAGGTGGCATCATTTTTTGCAGACGTTTCATCAGGTCGCCAACGTTTTTCATCGTTATCCTCTAAAACCCGGTGGAATGTGGCTGTCAGGTTCACTGACGCTGTTCACATCGCGCTTTGGCATTCCGCCATTGCTGGCCCGTCCAATCTGAATGCTGCGCGCCAGTTTTTGCTGCCACTGAATATGGTGAAAGACTTTTCCTTCAGCCTGCCAGTAGGCAACAAATGAGGCCAGCTCTTCAGCAGTAACCGGCTCTCTCAACGCTACGCCCCATAAAGCGGCCTGACGCTGAAAGTCGGCATCAGGTTGCCAGGCAGCGTACATCGCAAATTTCCCCATTGGTACGGCAACGGGAGCGGCTTGCGGCTCTTCATAAAATTGATCATCTAATGTCACATCGCTTCCCGGGCGTGACAGTTTCTCCTCAAGCGCCAACAGCTCAGCCAGTCTCGCAGGCGTCACCGCGTAAAACGCTGGCGCATTGTTAGCGAATACGGCTACGGCGCCACCCGCAGACTTGGCCAGCACGGCGTGGTGATCGTGTAGTAAGGCGTCAATGCTAGTGACGTCTGGCGTCAAAATTTTGCAGGGCATAATGTTTCTCAATACTGAACAACAACCGAGAAGGGGACTGCTTTTATAGTAACACAGAGAAGAAGGAGAGCAGCAGATGAGGGGGAGATTCCCCTCTCTGCAGGGCATTAAAGAAAGTGCACCGTCAAACGCGTGGGCGTTTGCGATACAGCCATAACCCTGGCACGGATAGTCCGATGGAGAGCGCGCCGACGATCGATGAGGCTTTCAGGAAATTGGTCAGCAGGGTGATCATCAGCGCTTCGCTGTAGCCAAAATGACCGATTTTTACCGCCGAGATCATGGCGGTGTAGGCGGAGATCCCAGGGAACATCGGGATCACTGCCGCAACGGTAAAGACTTTCGGATGTGCCAGATACCAACGCGACCACTGGATCCCAATGCAGCCGACCAGCAACGATGCCATAAAGGTCGACCATTCGATATTAAACCCTGCGCTCATCATTACCATTCGCGAACCGTGGCCGAGCGCGCCGAGTAACGCACACCAGGGGAGCGCCCGATGAGGGACATTAAATACCATGGCAAAGCCTACCGCCGGGATCGCCGACAGGATCATGTCCTGCATTAACGCCAACATGAAATCGATCACGCCCATCCGCGCAGCCCCCATAAGGTCATCGACATGACCACGCCAATGCAGGTTGCCAATGTCAGCAAACTGGCAATCGCCCAGCGGGCGAGCCCGGTATTAATGTGTCCCTTAAACATATCCGCGACGGAGTTGATCAGCGGAAAGCCCGGAACCAGTAGCAGCACGCTGGCGGCCATGGCGATGGTCGGGGTGTGGTTAAACGTCGGTAGCGTCAGCAGCAGACCAGAAATCGTTGTCGCCACAAACGCGGTGATGCAAAAGTTAATTTGCGGGTGCAAATGCCGGGACGCCAGAATCTGGCGGATATACATTGCCACCATGCTGGCGAAAAAAGTGATCACCGCACCATCCCATCCGCCGTTATTGAGCTTACAAAAGCAGGCGCAGGACAAGCCGACCATGAAGGCGACCAGCCATCTTGGATAGCGTAGCGGCTTAATCTGGCTAAAGCGTTTCTCTACCCCTTTAATATCCAGCAGTTTATGTTCCGCCAAAATGACAATGTGCTGCACTTCCGTCACGACGTGCATATTAATGCCGCGATCCTGATTTTTTCGCGTTGATGTCAGGCATTGCCCGTCTTTAATGGTGGTCAGGACGATAGCGTTAGAGGAGATGGCGCTTTCTACGCTATCCATGCCAAGTGCCAGCCCGAGTCGGGTGGATAACTCGTCAACCAGAGCGCTTTCTGCCCCATGCTGAAGTAAAAAAAGTCCGCATTGAATACATAACCGTGTAACCGTTCGCTGTGACGACTGCTCTGTTTGCATGGCTCGCTCTGACTGAAAAGGATCTCTTTGAGTGACGAATGTCTTCTTTTTATCATGAAGCATGAGCCCGCTGGCTCTGGCTAAGATCAATCTTTGTGTCGAAAAAAGACACAGGTGATACGGTTGTGGCATCTTAACGCCCCCGTTCGCTAAGGTACGAGAGGGAGACATGATTGAAATGTAGCGCTATTTTCCCGGATGGCAAATACGTAAGCCATGCTAACGATCTATTGTAGTTATTATAATTGTACAGATAATGTATTTATACGTAATTGTGCAATAATAGCTTAGAATTTGGCGCTATTTGGATGGTGCCGTCAATACTTTTTGAAATAAATACCAAGGATAACAATTCACCCCGCTTATTGTTCGGAGTATTTTCCTGTGAGTTAAGATTATTAATCCACCCGGGAGAATTTAATTAAGTACGATTGCGGACTGGTGAGTGTGGAGGGGATATGTTGCCAGGACGCTGCAAAAACGCAATTATTATTAGTAAATCACCGATTATACAAACTGGGCTTAAAGGTATAATGCAGGGAAAGTTCTCCGATTACGAACTTACCTACTGTCGTTCTGTTGAAGAACTGACGTTATTACAGCTACGGTGTGCTGATTTGGTAATTGCTGATTTAACCGGAGACTGCAATCATCCACGTGCAGTTTGCGAACAATATTATTCTTTATTATCTCAATACCGTGATATTCACTGGGTATTTCTCGTATCTCGTATCTTTTATCCTCTGGCGGTTGAACTACTGATGTGTCCTGTCAGCTCGCTGCTCTCTGACGCCGAGCCGATTGAAAGTTTAGTGAATGTCATTCACGCGGGAAATACACGAGCAGAGAGAATAAGCAAGGCGCTGCTCTCTCCGCCTGCTATGCCGCAATTGTTAGACCATAGCGCACGATCTATCGTTCTCACTCTCTCTGAAAGAAAAGTATTGCGCCTCCTTGGGAAAGGATGGGGGATTAACCAGATTGCGGCGTTGCTGAAAAAAAGCAATAAAACAATCAGTGCCCAAAAGAATAGCGCTATGCGTCGCTTGTCGATAAATAGCAATGCAGAAATGTATGCCTGGATAAATAGTTCTCAAGGATCGCGAGAACTTAATTTACCTTCAGTTTATGGAGAAACCACGGAATGGAAAGCAGAATCATCAAAAGAAACGTTGCACTGGTAGAAAAGTGCACGATGAGCAGCGTGGGTATTAAGAGTTTATTTAATACCATGCCGGATGACCAATATAAACTTCATCTCTTTTCAAACCAGCCCGCTTTTAGCCAGGCAATGTTAAAGATGTCGTTTTCGGCAGTTATTTTTTCCCTCTCTGCAATCAGAACCGATCGAAGAGCAGGGTTGACCTATTTAACGGAGCTGGCGATAAATTATCCGCGGATTCGCCGTGTGGTGATTGCCGATGATGACGCTGAAGCGCGTTTAATTGGTTCCCTGTCCCCCTTGCCGTTAGATGGCGTTGTGAGTAAAGCTTCTTCGTTAACGGTGTTGCAGGACGCGTTATTTACGGCGTTAAGCAGCCCTGGTCGGGGAACCGAAGGCACGAAAAACCATTGGTATATTAATCAAAGCCGTATGCTCAGCCCGACAGAACGAGAAATACTGCGCTTTATGTCGAATGGTTATTCGATGCCACAGATTGCTGTTCAGCTTGAACGGAACATCAAAACCATTCGGGCACACAAATTCAATGTGATGTCCAAACTGGGGGTCAGCTCGGATGCCGGGTTACTGGATGCCGCCGACATCCTGCTGTATCTGCGTGCTGGCGAGCCAGCGCCTTTTATGCAGGCGGTTTCGTGACGGGCAACGTTGACGTGTTTCTTGCCGGGCTTGGCCGCCGGTTTAGCGCGTGAAACATTACTGACACACGTCAACCCAGGTGGCAGAAGTCAGTTCAGCCATCCTTTCAGGCGTGATGCGAACAGCGCTGTGGATGGCACCTGCGGCAGGCAGCACTTCAGCGTAGTGCTTCAGAGAAACATCACAGTACACTGATATCGGTGTTTCTAATCCGAAGGGGCAAACGCCGCCAACGGGGTGCCCCGTCGCGTTCACGACCTCATCACTACTTAACATTCGGGCTTTGGCGCCGAACGTACTCTTTAGCTTTTTATTATCCAGTCGGGCATCGCCTTTTGCCACGACCAGGATGATATCGTTCTTCACCTTTAGTGAAAGTGTTTTCGCTATTTGGCCAGGTTCAACGTTATGGGCTTTTGCTGCCAGATCAACGGTTGCTGTGCTCTGGTTTAATTCGATGATCTCGATATCTGGTGCATGTTGCGCCAGGAATTGGCGTACTGATTGCAAACTCATTCTTCTCTCCCTATCGCTTACAGATAGCCCTGCACAGCAGAAAACTGCAGGATGTAATTTGTCATAGGGGCAACCACACTGTAAATATTTTATTGTAACAACATAGCAACATTAGCAGTTTTTCGATCGTCTTCACAATCAAAGAAACCGGTTACAGTAACCGGTTGCAGAATGCTGAAATGACGATTAATACTGAAGTTGTCACTTCCTCTGTATCACATAATAAGAGCCATCTATGAAACTTAACTCGAAAAGCGGTAGCGCTGGTGTTCCTCCCGGCACGGTTGCGAAAAGTGGTAATGGGCTTTACGTGGTGGCGGTGTTGATGCCAGCACGGTTGCAGGGTTTTGCACAACGGGAGAACGGCTATGTCTACTAACCATGCTGTGTTTAACGTGATTTTCCGCTTTGTTGAAAATTACGTCAGCCCTGTTGCCGGGCGCATCTCTTCGCAACGACATGTAATGGCCATTCGCGACGGTTTTATTTCGGCGATGCCTTTTATGATTGTAGGCTCTTTTCTGCTGGTTTTTGCCTACCCGCCTTTTTCTCCGGATACCACTTGGGGATTTGCTCGCGCGTGGCTGGATCTGGCAAAACAGTTTGAAGGCCAAATCCTCACACCGTTTGATATGACGATGGGGATTATGTCGGTCTACATATGTGCGGCTATTGCTTATAACCTGGGCAAGCACTATGTGAAGTCGCATCAGTTAGATCCGTTTATGTGTGCGATGCTATCAATCATGGCTTTTTTGCTGATTGCCGCGCCAAAAACCAAAGGCACAATGCCGGTTGAAAGCCTGGGAGGAACGGGGATTTTCACCGCCATCCTGGTGGCCATTTACTGTGTTGAAATGATGCGCTTCCTGAAGGCGCACAGCATCGGCATCCGTTTACCCGATCAGGTGCCGCCGATGATCAAAAACTCTTTCGATCTGCTGATCCCGGTGCTGGTGGTAGTACTGACGCTGTACCCGCTGAGTCTGGTGATACAGTCGCAGTTTGACATGCTGATCCCGCAGGCCATTATGGCCATCTTTAAACCACTGGTGTCGGCTGCAGATTCTCTCCCGGCGATACTTCTGGCGGTATTGATTGGACATCTATTGTGGTTTGCGGGTATTCACGGCGCGGCAATTGTGTCGGGAATGCTGCAAATGTTCTGGCTAACTAATCTTGGGATGAACCAGTCGGCGCTGGCGCAGGGCGCGCCGTTACCGCATATCTTTATGGAAGCGTTCTGGACGTTCTTTATTGTGGTCGGAGGGTCAGGCGCAACGATGGGGTTGGTGATTTGCTATCTGCGTAGTCGTTCGGCTCATCTACGCTCGATTGGGCGTCTGAGCGTAGTCCCCAGCATTTTTAATATTAACGAACCGGTGATTTTTGGTACGCCGATTGTCATGAACCCGGTGTTTTTTATCCCCTTCCTGCTGGCCCCAATGGTGAATGCGGTACTGGCCTGGGCGGCGATGAAACTGGATTTAATTGGGCGGGTCATTTCAGTGGTTCCCTGGACAGCACCGGCACCGGTTGGCGCGGCATGGGCATTAGGCTGGGATTATCGTGCGGCTATTCTGGTAGTGCTGTTGGCGCTGGTGTCGGCCGTTATCTACTTCCCATTCTTTAAGGTCTACGAAAAGCAGCTATTGGCGCAGGAAAAAGAAGAAGCGCAGCGTATGGAAGAGGAAAACCAGCAGGTTGCATAAATATCTGGCGAGGGGCTACGGCTCCTCGCTTACTTCAGCGTGCAGTCTCCGCATTGCTGAACGTCAGGCAGGCGATAGCGTTGGCAGCAGGTTCTGCGTACTAACAGCCCCTCGCGCGGAACAACGGTTCGCCACAGAGGGTTATCCTGACCGCAGGAGAGTTGTTTCTCAAAAAAGCAGGTCTGGCGCAGCGTGGTCAGCAGTTCCTCACCTAGCAACGGCTTCATTTCCGTTAAATACCAGTGAATTAAATATCCGGTGTTGCTCCAGATAAGCTTCGCGTTGATCTCGCCCGTCGCTTCCAGCGCCTGCACAACCGGCGTCAGCGCTGAGAGAATCAGCGTTTCCATGCGTTGTTGAGGGGACAGAGCTGTTGCCTGGTGATCCTGATGGACGTCGATCCAGAAGCAGGCCGCACGGCCCGTTTCGTGAAACTCTACGCGCATATGTTCAGGAGAGACGTCGATAGCCTCTTTTTGCGTCAGTAGGGCCACCATTAACGGAGGCATCATCAGGCCGATATACCATTGCGCCCAAAGAGAAATCAGGGGCTTATTTTCGCGGGGTAGCGTGGGTTGGTTGCGATAGATATGGTCTGAATAAACGGCCAGCAGCGAGCTAAGCGTCGCCGGTTGCGTCCATTCATGCAGCGTCATTGCACCTGGCACAGGCGTTTCGTCAAGACGAATGAAGTCCAGCAGGTGCTCGCGAGTTTTGGCTATCGTTGCGCGTACGGCAGCAGCCAGCGAGGGCATCTCTGAGGGGAGATGGCTACGCCAGATGACATCTTCAACGATCGGTGCGGAACGATAAGCCATGTCGATATAAGGATGTTAATCTTAATGATAATGATTGCTAATCCTATAATTGACATTGAGCGATGGCAAGATCTTTGTCGCCATCCCGAGCGGCAGCGCACAGAAAGCTCAGGTAGAGGGGCAGTTTACCCGCAGCTCATCGCTGACCAGCGTATTGTTACGTCCAAGATTCTTGGCCTCGTAAAGGGCTTTATCTGCTTTGGCGATAGCAGCATCAATATCCTGTTCTACCAGAGGTGCAATGCCGATACTGACGGTTACGTTGGTTGCCACGCTCTCATTAAACATGTGAGGGATTTTAAGATCGTACACTTTCTGGCGGATACGTTCGGCGGCAGCCTGGGCCTGCTGTGGATCGACCGCGGTCAGCAAAATCATAAACTCTTCACCGCCAAAACGCGCCACCACGTCCCGGGAGCGTACGGAGTCTCGGATGGCGGCAGAAACACGGATCAACGCCTGGTCGCCCATCATATGTCCGTAATGATCGTTATAGGATTTGAAATGGTCGATATCCAGCAGCAGAACGAAGTGCCTCGAATTACTCAGAGCCAACAGCGTATCGAGCCGGTGTTGCAGCCCCCGGCGATTATACAAACCGGTTAGCGGGTCGAGCATGCTGAGCCCGTTCAGGGTTTCCCTTTCCTCCAGCAGTTTGTACATCAGTTGCTGAGCGAATCCATCGTAGCGCTTTTGTATCACATGCTGGATGGCGATACCGGCCATAGGCAGCGCCATAAAATAGAAAATCCGCAAACCATGTTCGCTGCCGTTAAGCCATAAACAAACGGCGACGGAGGGGAGTGAGTGGAGCGTAAACGCGATGATATTATTGGCAAAAGCGATAGAGCCAATAAACAGTACGCTGAGCAGCGCTATTAACAGGAAATAATAATCATTCTGACCTAGAGCGTTATATTTCAAGAATATATGTAACGCCCATAACAAGCCAAAAACGATTGAAATAAAAGGGAGATTAATTCTTTTATCCGCGTATTTCCCATGCCATACCAGCAGCAGTGTACTCATCACCAGCATCAGCAACGCCGGTACTGATAAGGCTTTGACCGCAAACAGTGGGAAAAAAAGCGTAAACAGCGCGGAGACTGCGTTGAGCAGTAGAAACAGTCGTAAAGAGAGTTGGTATTTTTTTGTGCGCAGAGTTCGCCAGGATTGTACTGTCATAGGTAAATATTGTTAGTTATCTGCAATGTACGAAGGTGTGTTGGTAAATAAAACAAATAACGAACGGGGTATCATTCGCAGAGGTTTTTATTGTTTTTAGTTGAAGAGCAAACCGCTGAGCAATTTATCACCTTGGATTATTCATGTCATCAATCGTTAAGTAAAACTCATATAATTGATAGTGCTTCACGGCTGACAAATGAGAAATTTTATCATATGATATTGGTTATCATTATCAATGTCATAGGTGAAATCATGTTGCAACGTACGCTGGGCAGTGGATGGGGTGTTCTGCTGCCGGGAATGCTGATTGCCGGGATGGCATATAGCGACCTGTCGGTCTACGTATGGAAGGTGATGATTGTATTAGGATTACTGCTGACTTCGCTCATGCTGTACCACAAACGTTTACGGCACTTTGTTTTGTTACCTTCATGCGCGGCACTGATTGGCGGCATTGTTTTGGTAATGATGAACTGGAATCAGGGATGAACAAAACAGAGAAGGAAATCGAGAGGGAAATAAGATAATTGGTGCGAGGGGGGGGACTCGAACCCCCACATCCTAAGGACACTAACACCTGAAGCTAGCGCGTCTACCAATTCCGCCACCTTCGCACAGTCATCTTATTTTTTTGATATCGCCTCGTTGGTGCGAGGGGGGGGACTCGAACCCCCACATCCTAAGGACACTAACACCTGAAGCTAGCGCGTCTACCAATTCCGCCACCTTCGCCCAGTGCGAGCAATATCAACGTGGATTATGGTGCGAGGGGGGGGACTTGAACCCCCACGTCCGAAAGGACACTAACACCTGAAGCTAGCGCGTCTACCAATTCCGCCACCTTCGCATACCATCGACACTCAAAAAGTATCGTTACCACGGGGGCGAATTCTAGAGATTTTATGCAGGGCGTCAACAGTTAATTTTCGAACTTAACGTGATTGCCGAAAAAAAAGGCGTTTCTTCGGTTTTTGGCGTTTTATGCAGGCCGGATAAGCGATAGCGCCATCCGGCGTTGCTCGGTGTCACGCCGAATGGCGGCGTAAACGCCTTATCTGACCTACAGCCGTTAGGCTTTTTTCGCCTGGCGCGTCATCACTGTGCGATAGACCTTGAAACGTCCGGTCTGCGCGATAACTTCATGGAAGCCAAACACTTCATCCAGTACCTTCGGATAAGGCAGGAAGGCGTTCGCCACAATACGCAGTTCACCACCGCTGTTGAGATGACGCACTGCGCCACGAATCAGCGTTTGTGCAGCATCAAGGCTGGTCTGCATACCGTCGTGGAACGGCGGGTTGGAGATGATCATATCAAAACGACCCGTCACGTCAGAAAAGACGTTACTGGCGATGACGTCACCTTCAATGCCGTTGGCTGCAAGCGTTGCGCGGCTGGCTTCAACGGCGGCGGCGCTAACATCGCACAGGGTTAAGCGCACTTTCGGCGAGTGGCTGGCTAAGGCGACGGAGAGAACGCCTGCGCCACAGCCGACATCCAGCACTTTGCCTTTGGTGTGCGGCGTCAGCGTGGAGAGCAGCAGTTGGCTGCCAACATCCAGACCGTCACGGCTGAAGACGCCCGGCAGCGTTTTGATGGTCAGATTTTCTGTCTGGTATTCATCCCAGTATTTTTCTGCATCAAAGACCGGCTGTTTTTCCAGACGACCGTGGTACAGGCCACAGCGACGTGCGCTGTCGACTTTGTTTAACGGTGCGTATTCGGCAAGCATCTGCTCTGCGCTACGTACGCCGCTGCGATTCTCGCCGACAACAAAAATATCGGTGCCCACCGGTAACAGCGACAGAATGTTCATCAACTGGAACTGGGCTTCCGGCTTATTCTTCGGCCAGTAGTAGATCAGCGTATCGCTATCGGCAACGTCATCGGCCTGCGCGACGAGGCTGAAGCGGACGTTGTCGCCCATCTGGCGGTTAAGCACCTGCCAGTGGTGAAGTTGCTGGGTGTGCGCACGGCTTGCGGCGCTTTCAAAATGGGCAGGCAGGTCATCCTGCAAATCACCGGCAAACAGAATACGGCTTTGTTCGAAATCATCACTGTGGCGCAGCAAGACTTCACTTGCCGGGGTAAAAGCAGACATGGAATGCTCCTTAAATTGTACAGCGGGGGATTATAGTTGTTTGATGGCACGGATTCGACAAATTTGCTATATTTGCGCCCCTGATAGACAGGAGTGTTTCGCTATGACATCCCGACGAGACTGGCAGTTACAGCAACTGGGCATTACGCAGTGGTCGTTGCGTCGTCCTGGCGCACTGCAGGGCGAGATCGCGATTTCCATTCCTGCGCATGTCCGTTTGGTGATGGTTGCTGCACAGTTACCCGCGCTAACCGAACCGTTGATCAGCGATATTTTACGCGCATTAACCGTTAGCCCGGATCAGGTTTTACAACTGACGCCTGACCGTGTCGCCATGCTGCCGCAAGGCAGTCGCTGTAATAGCTGGCGGCTGGGAACCGAAGAGCCGCTGCTGCTGGAGGGCGCTCAGGTCGAGAGTCCTGCGTTTAATGAATTACGGGAAAACCCAGCGGCACGCGCCGCGTTATGGCAACAAATCTGCGCATATGAACACGATTTCTTCCCTCGAGCCGACTGATTTACCCGCAGCATTTCAGATTGAAAAACGCGCCCACGCTTTTCCGTGGAGTGAAAAAACATTTGCCAGCAACCAGGGCGATCGCTACCTCAATTTTCAGTTGAGGGTTGACGACGTGATGGCCGCCTTTGCAATTACGCAGGTCGTACTGGATGAAGCGACGTTGTTCAATATCGCCGTCGATCCTGACTTTCAGCGCCGGGGCCTGGGGCGTGAGCTGCTGGAGCACCTGATCGATGAGCTGGAAAAGCGTGGCATTTTGACCCTGTGGCTTGAAGTGCGCGCCTCGAATGCGGCCGCTATCGCGCTGTACGAAAGCTTAGGCTTTAACGAGGCGACGATCCGTCGCAACTACTATCCAACGGCCGATGGTCACGAAGACGCCATCATCATGGCGTTGCCAATCAGCATGTAAGACAAGGTGTAATGATGAAGAAGTGGGACTGGATTTTCTTTGATGCCGACGAAACGCTGTTTACGTTTGACTCGTTTACCGGCTTACAGCGGATGTTTCTCGACTATAGCATTACCTTTACCGCTGAAGATTTTCAGGACTACCAGGCCGTGAATAAACCGCTGTGGGTGGATTACCAAAACGGCGCGATTACCTCATTACAACTGCAGCATGCCCGTTTTCAGAGCTGGGCCGAACGCCTGAAGGTTGAACCGGGCCAGCTTAATGACGCATTCATCAATGCGATGGCGGAGATCTGCTCACCGTTGCCGGGGGCAGTTTCTCTGCTCAATGCGATTCGCGATAAAACGAAAATCGGCATCATTACTAACGGCTTTACCGCGTTGCAGCAAATCCGCCTTGAGCGGACGGGGCTGCGCGACTATTTCGACCTGCTGGTGATTTCTGAGCAGGTTGGGGTGGCAAAACCCGACCCCCGTATTTTTGACCATGCGCTGGAGCAGGCGGGTAATCCTGACCGTTCTCGCGTGCTGATGGTGGGTGACACCGCAGAGTCCGATATTCTTGGCGGCATTAACGCCGGGCTATCCACCTGCTGGCTAAATACGCACCACCGCGAGCAGCCAGCGGGCATTCAGCCGACCTGGACCGTAGCGTCATTAAGCGAACTGGAGCAGCTCCTGTGTAAACACTGATTGCCTCCCCCCCGTTGATGGGTAAAATAGCCGCAATTTTTCGTATTCAACTTGCCCGGCCCGTTGCCGTGCTTACCTAAGAAGATTTGACTATGACGTTGTCTCCTTATTTGCAAGAGGTGGCCAAACGCCGCACTTTTGCCATTATTTCTCACCCGGATGCCGGTAAAACGACAATTACTGAAAAGGTACTGTTATTCGGACAGGCCATTCAGACCGCCGGTACGGTAAAAGGCCGTGGCTCCAGCCAGCATGCAAAATCTGACTGGATGGAAATGGAAAAGCAGCGTGGTATCTCCATTACCACCTCTGTGATGCAGTTTCCGTATCATGACTGCCTGGTGAACCTGCTGGACACCCCGGGGCACGAAGACTTCTCCGAAGATACCTATCGTACTCTGACGGCGGTGGACTGCTGCCTGATGGTTATCGATGCCGCAAAAGGCGTCGAGGATCGTACCCGTAAGCTGATGGAAGTTACCCGTCTGCGCGATACGCCGATCCTGACCTTTATGAACAAACTCGACCGTGACATCCGCGATCCGATGGAGCTGCTGGATGAAGTCGAGAACGAACTGAAAATCGGCTGTGCGCCAATCACCTGGCCGATTGGCTGCGGTAAGTTGTTCAAAGGTGTCTATCACCTTTATAAAGATGAAACTTACCTGTATCAGACCGGTAAAGGACACACCATTCAGGAAGTGCGTGTTGTTAAAGGTCTGAACAACCCGGAACTTGATGCTGCCGTGGGTGAAGACCTGGCGCAGCAGCTGCGTGACGAGCTGGAGCTGGTGCAGGGCGCGTCCAATGAGTTCGACCATGAGCTGTTCCTCGCGGGCGAAATCACCCCGGTCTTCTTCGGTACCGCGCTGGGTAACTTCGGCGTTGACCATATGCTGGACGGCTTAGTGGAGTGGGCGCCTGCGCCGATGCCGCGTAAAACCGACACCCGCGTCGTCGAAGCCTCAGAAGAGAAGTTCACCGGTTTCGTGTTTAAAATTCAGGCCAACATGGACCCGAAACACCGTGACCGCGTGGCGTTCATGCGTGTGGTATCCGGCAAGTATGAGAAAGGCATGAAAATGCGCCAGGTGCGCATTGGTAAAGACGTGGTGATCTCCGACGCACTCACCTTTATGGCCGGTGACCGTTCTCATGTGGAAGAAGCGTATCCGGGCGATATTCTCGGTCTGCATAACCACGGCACTATCCAGATCGGTGATACCTTTACCCAGGGCGAAATGATGAAGTTCACCGGTATTCCGAACTTCGCACCGGAGCTGTTCCGTCGTATTCGCCTGAAGGATCCATTGAAGCAGAAACAGCTGCTGAAAGGACTGGTTCAACTGTCAGAAGAGGGCGCAGTGCAGGTATTCCGTCCGATCGCCAATAACGATTTGATCGTGGGCGCGGTGGGTGTGCTGCAGTTTGACGTGGTGGTTTCACGTCTGAAGAGCGAGTACAACGTTGAAGCGATTTATGAATCTGTCAACGTGGCGACTGCGCGCTGGGTAGAATGTTCTGACGTGAAGAAATTCGAAGAATTTAAGCGTAAGAACGAAATTCAGCTGGCGCTGGATGGCGGCGATAACCTCACCTATATCGCACCAACCATGGTTAACCTGAATCTCACCCAGGAACGTTACCCGGACGTTCAGTTCCGTAAAACACGCGAACACTAATCGACCTTCCAGGGCACGGTATCCGCCGTGTCCTGCAACTTTTCCTGTCTTTTAAATCCCTTGCGGAATGTTCTTAAAACCTCGCGTTTTTCTTTTGTTTGCCTGTTTTTTAATCAACTCTGACTGCGATCACGAAATCGTGAACTATATTTAACAATGTGATGACATAAATATCGGCGTTAAATGCTTTTTAGGCTGCCTGTTGCAGCGTCTATTGCTGATATTTATTCCACTTACAAGATTAGTTGCTGGTTCAGGCCGTGTAACGGCAGAGCATAGCTTTTAGCAAAACATACAGGAATACATCGATGACAATGACAGGACTTAAGATTTCTAAAACGCTGCTGGCCGTGATGCTGACCTCCGCTGTTGCAACGGGTTCTGCTTATGCAGAAAACGCCACGATGGATAAAGCGCAATCCGGCGTCGAAAGTGCGGGGCAGAAAGTCGATAGCTCTATGAACAAAGTCGGTAATTTCATGGATGACAGCACCATCACCGCGAAAGTAAAAGCCGCGCTGGTGGACCACGAAAGCATTAAGAGCACCGATATTTCCGTCAAAACAGATCAAAAGGTGGTGACACTAAGCGGGTTTGTTGAAAGCCAGGCACAGGCCGAAGAAGCGGTGAAAGTGGCGAAAGGCGTTGAGGGTGTGACCTCCGTTAGCGACAAACTGCACGTGCGCGATAGCAAAGACACCTCTGTAAAAGGTTATGCGGGCGATACGGCAATCACCAGTGAGGTAAAAGCCAAGCTGCTGGCCGATGATATCGTCCCTTCCCGCAAGGTGAAAGTTGAGACCACCGATGGCGTTGTGCAACTTTCAGGCACCGTCGATTCACAGGCTCAAAGCGATCGTGCTGAGAGCATCGCCAAAGCGATTGATGGCGTGAAAAGCGTCAAAAACGATCTCAAAACTCAGTAATTAGACTTAATTCGTCCTCCTGACGTTTGTCGGGAGGCGTGTTGTGCACCACACTGAAAATATCGCCGATGGGCAGCCTGAGCGCTCATATCAAGCGGTGAAATTAACTATGGTAAAGGAGAAGCATATGTTTCGATGGGGCATCATATTTCTGGTTATCGCGTTAATTGCCGCCGCACTCGGTTTTGGTGGACTGGCGGGTACTGCAGCCGGCGCAGCGAAAATTGTTTTCGTGGTGGGGATCATCCTGTTTCTGGTCAGCCTGTTTACAGGGCGTAAACGACCCTAGTAAGTAACCCGTAAAGATATCTTGCTACTAAGCCAGTCCATTGGACTGGCTTTTACGGTTTTAGCGTCAGGCGATTTGCGTTACTTTGTTGCTCTATTACAAAAACAACAGGAAGGCAGAGGTGGGGCAGAGAATACCCGTCACGCTCGGTAATATTGCGCCGTTATCGTTACGTCCATTTCAACCAGGCAGTGTGGCGCTGGTGTGCGAGGGCGGGGGACAAAGAGGCATTTTCACCGCTGGCGTACTGGATGAATTCATGCGTGCGCAGTTCAATCCCTTTGATCTCTACTATGGGACGTCCGCCGGCGCGCAAAACCTTTCAGCCTATCTGTGTAACCAGCCTGGTTATGGCCGTAAAGTCATTATGCGTTACACCACCCGCCGTGAGTTTTTTGACCCGGTACGCTTTGTGCGCGGGGGAAACTTAATCGATCTCGACTGGCTCGTGGATTCGACCGCATCCCAGATGCCGCTGGCGATGGATAACGCCGAGCGTTTGTTTGCCGCAGGGAAAGCGTTTTATATGTGCGCCTGTCGGGGCGATGATTACACGCCCGGCTATTTTTCGCCGAACCGGCAAAACTGGCTCGACCTCATTCGAGCCTCCAGCGCGATTCCCGGGTTCTACCGCACAGGGGTTGTATTGGACGGCGTGAACTATCTGGATGGAGGCGTTAGTGATGCCATACCTGTGCAGGAGGCAGCGAAGCAGGGGGCAAAAACGTTGGTAGTGATTCGCACTGTGCCTTCGCAAATGTACTACACCCCTCAGTGGTTCAAACGTATGGAGCGCTGGTTGGGTGAAAGTAGCCTGCAACCGTTTCTGAATCTGGTGCAGCATCATGAGACCAGCTATCGTGCTATCCAGAGCTTTATTGAGAAGCCGCCGGGCAAGCTGCGTATTTTTGAGATCTATCCGCCAAAACCACTCCATAGCATGGCGTTGGGCAGCCGTATTCCGGCACTGAGGGAAGATTACAAAACCGGACGCCTGTGCGGTCGTTACTTTCTGGCGACAGTCGGCAAACTGTTGGCGAAAAATGCGCCGCTACCTCGTCAGACGCCGAAGATTGTGGTGCCGGGACCGGTGGTAGTTCCTCCCGCGCCGGTGGCCAACGATGCCCATGTGCCAGTGGTGACCAATGCGCCTCAGGCGAACGACACAACGTTTGATAATGAGGATTTGGCGTGAGTTATCGTTTTATCGATACGCATTGTCACTTTGATTTCCCGCCGTTTACCGGAGATGAATCTGCCAGCATTCAGCGCGCGGCGGAGGTTGGTGTACAGAGCATTATCGTTCCGGCCACCCAGGCGGCGAATTTTCCCCGCGTACTGGCGTTAGCGGAAAATTATCCTCCATTGTTTGCCGCGCTTGGTCTGCATCCCATTGTTATTGAACAACATAGCGATGACTGCCTGGACCAGTTGCAACAGGAGCTGGATAAGCGCCCACAAAAGCTGGTGGCGGTAGGCGAGATTGGATTGGATCTGTATCGGGACGATCCGCAATTCGATAAGCAAGAGCGGGTGCTGGAAGCGCAGCTAAAGCTGGCGAAGCGGTATGAATTGCCGGTGATCCTGCATTCGCGGCGCACCCATGACAAGCTGGCGATGCACCTGAAACGTCATGCTTTGCCGCGAACTGGCGTGGTGCATGGTTTTTCCGGGAGCGTGCAGCAGGCAGAGCGCTTTGTGCAACTGGGATACAAAATTGGCGTGGGAGGCACCATTACCTATCCGCGCGCCAGTAAAACCCGCGAGGTAATAGCGCAACTGCCGCTGGAATCGCTGTTGCTGGAAACCGACGCGCCGGATATGCCGCTCAACGGCTTTCAGGGGCAGCCTAACCGCCCGGAGCAGGTAGTCAGAGTCTTCGACGTCTTATGCGAACTGCGCCCGGAACCTGCGGACGTGATCGCTGACGCGCTGTATCGTAATACCACGGCGCTGTTTAACGTGTGATTGGGTGGCGTAGCCAGCCGACAAAAGTGTCCGCTTCGTAGGCCTGATAAGCGAAGCGCATCAGGCATAACTTCGTCGGATGGCGGCTGCGCCTTATCCGGCCTACAAAAGTATGCGCTCCGTAGGCCTGATAAGCGAAGCGCATCAGGCATATCTTTGCCGGATGGCGGCTGTGTTTTTTCCGGCCTGCAAATGATGTAGCTGCATCCGGCAATCACAGGTACAGCGCCGGGAAGATCAAATTATCCACCCCGCGCTCGCGCAATCTTTGCGCCAGGTGTTCCACATCCTTCGGCGTGGCGCTCGGCCAGTCCTTCGCTTCGCCATACACCCCGTGCGCATGAAAGGCATTCAACCGTACCGGTACGTCGCCGGTGCGTTTGATAAACGCCGCCAGCGCATCGATATGCTGTAGATAATCTTCCTGACCAGGAATAACCAGCAGGCGGAGTTCCGCCAGTTTGCTCTGCCCGGACAAAAAGGTAATGCTTTGTTTAATCAGCGTGTTATCGCGGCCGGTAAGCTGCCGATGACACGTGCTGTCCCAGGCTTTTAAATCCAGCATTACGCCGTCGCACACTGGCAGCAGCTTCTGCCAGCCGGTTTCGCTCAGCATGCCGTTGCTGTCGACCATGCAGGTCAGGTGTTGCAACTGCGGATCGGTTTTTATCGCGGTAAATAGCGCCACAATAAAGGGGAGCTGGGTAGTCGCTTCACCGCCACTAACGGTTATTCCTTCGATAAACAGTGACGCTTTACGAATATGTTGCAGCACTTCATCAACGCTCATACTCTGCGCCATCGGCGTGGCCTGCTGGGGGCACATATGCAGGCAGGTGTCACACTGCTGACACACATCGGACTGCCACCACACTTTCCCTGCGCTCAGGCTCAGCGCCTCATGCGGGCAATGCAGCACACACTCCCCGCAGTCGTTGCAGCGTCCCATCGTCCACGGATTGTGGCAATTTTTACAGCGCAGATTACATCCTTGCAGAAACAGAGCCAGGCGACTGCCCGGCCCGTCGACGCAGGAGAAAGGAATCAGCCTACTGACTAAAGCGCATCTGCTGTTCATGGCTAATCACGCGAGGTTGTCGTTCCAGAATGCGCGTATTGCGCGCGGCTTCTTCGCCAAGCCAGGTGGTGTTGGTTCGTGACCCTTCGGCGCGATACTTTTCCAGATCCGACAGGCGCACCATATACCCGGTGACACGGACCAGATCGTTGCCGCTCACGTTGGCGGTAAACTCGCGCATTCCGGCTTTAAACGCCCCGAGGCACAACTGCACCAGCGCCTGAGGATTACGCTTGATGGTTTCATCCAGCGTGAGAATGTCGCTGATCCCGGCGTGATAAAACGCGTGATGTGGCGCGACGGTTTGCAGATGGGTGATCGGGTCCGGCTCATCGCCGTAAGGCAGGCGTGCACCTGGCGTGGTGCCGATGTCAGAACTGATCCCCGACTGTGCATGCAGCATCGCGCGCTGCTTCCAGCCATATTTCACCGGGGTATTTTCGACAAACTCCGCCAGGTAGGCGCTAATACGATAGCCGAGTTGATTGGCGAACTCATCTTTCCCATAGCGCGCATTCTGTCCCGCCTTATCGCACAGCAGGTTCACCGCCTCCGCCAGACCATACATCCCGAACATAGGCACAAAACGTTCGGGATCAATCAACCCTTCCTGCACGAGGAAGCTATTCTCAAAGAAATGTGATTTCTCATAGAGAAATTCACATCGTGAATCAATGATGGCGATTTGCTGCTGGCAGTAGTGCGGTAGGGTGCGCGTAAAGAAGTCATCGACAGAGGTGCTGCGCTCTGCGATGGCTTTCAGATTAAGCCTGACCAGTGTGCTTCCACCCCCGGCGAGCGGCAAAGAGTTGTAACAACTGACGACGCCATACTGACCTTTTGTGAAAATTTTATCATTTTCAGGGCCGTTGGAAATATGCGGCTTACTGCACTCGCAGATATTTTGCGCCACGTTGAGCAGCAGATCGTCAGGTGTGATTTGCGGGTCATAAATGAATGTCAGATTAGGCGAAACCTGCTTTAACTCTGCATCTGCGCGTAAAATTGCACGGGTGACTGGTGTATCGGCGGGGCCGATATTGGCATGCATAAACGCGTCTGGCAGGGTTCTGTCGAGATAACGCCAGAAACGTTTTATTCGAATATCGATCTCGTCTTGTGTTAGAATTCTAACATACGGTTGCAGCAGGGCATCGAGCTGACCGAGATAAACCGGCATCGACGTCACTGACGGAACATGGTGGTAAAGAATAGTGAGTAAGGATAACGCGTCATCAAGATCCCTGGCGCCTTCCAGCTCCAGCCACGATGAGCCATTGGCCAGAAAACGCGCGTAATCGGGTAAAACATAGCGCGGTTTGAACGGGGCATGACCTTCGTACATATCGCAGATTACCCCATCATCCAGCGCCTGACGTGCCTGTGCAGACAGTTGCGGGTAAGGCTGCGCGTTTTCAGCTTCCAGCGCCAGAAAGTGGCGTTTCTGCTCAGGGCTGAGCACTGGGCTGGTCACGATTTGTTGGCAACGCTGTTGCAGCGCGAGTTCGCTTGAAGTGGGCATCGTTGATTCCTTTTTATCCCGAAGGTGTAACGCCATTGTAGAAAGCAACGCCGCCGCAACCTTTGATCCGGATGCGCCTGATGCCACCGCATCCCTTTAGAAAAGGTGATTTATTTGAAGTAGATCTCATTAGAGTAATGCAAATCTGTATGTGGTTTTCATTAACTGTGATGTATATCGAAGTGTAATAGCGAGCGGATGTTAGAATACTAACAAACTCGCAAGGTGAAATTTTATACGGCGATGCCGTTGGAGAATGTTATGACCGATTTAACAGCAAGCAGCCTGCGTGCACTGAAACTGATGGACCTGACCACCCTGAATGACGACGACACCAATGAAAAAGTGATCGCGCTGTGTCATCAGGCGAAGACCCCGGTTGGCAACACTGCCGCAATCTGTATCTATCCGCGTTTCATCCCTATTGCGCGTAAGACCCTGAAAGAGCAGGGCACGCCGGACATCCGCATTGCAACCGTAACCAACTTCCCGCATGGCAACGACGACATCGAGATTGCGCTGGCTGAAACCCGCGCGGCGATTGCTTACGGCGCAGATGAAGTTGACGTGGTGTTCCCGTACCGTGCGCTGATCGCCGGTAACGAGCAGATTGGTTTCGATCTGGTTAAAGCCTGCAAAGACGCGTGTGCGGCGGCAAACGTGCTGCTGAAAGTCATCATCGAAACCGGTGAGCTGAAAGAAGAAGCACTGATTCGCAAAGCGTCTGAAATCTCCATTAAAGCCGGTGCTGATTTCATCAAAACCTCTACCGGTAAAGTGCCGGTCAATGCGACGCCGGAAAGCGCACGCATCATGATGGAAGTGATCCGCGACATGGGTGTTTCTAAAACTGTAGGTTTCAAACCGGCTGGTGGCGTGCGCACTGCAGAAGATGCACAGCAGTTCCTGGCGATTGCCGATGAACTGTTTGGCGCTGACTGGGCTGATTCTCGTCACTACCGTTTTGGCGCATCCAGCCTGCTGGCGAGCCTGCTGAAAGCGCTGGGTCACGGCGACGGCAAGAGCGCAAGCAGCTACTAAGCCTTATATTGCCGGAGCTGTAGCGACGTAGGCCGGATAAGGCGTAGCCGCCATCCGGCATTAAGACGACTGCCGGGTGGCGCGTTGCTTACCCGGCCTACAACGGCCTTCTACTCTTTTCCCCTGGGGGTTACCGTGTTTCTCGCACAAGAAATTATTCGTAAAAAACGTGATGGTCATGCGCTGAGCGATGAAGAAATTCGTTTCTTTATCAATGGTATTCGCGACAACACCATCTCTGAAGGGCAAATCGCCGCCCTGGCGATGACCATTTTCTTCCACGATATGACAATGCCTGAGCGAGTTTCGCTGACCATGGCAATGCGTGATTCAGGAACCGTACTGGACTGGAAAAGCCTGCAGCTGAACGGCCCGATTGTGGATAAACACTCTACCGGCGGCGTGGGTGACGTAACGTCACTGATGTTAGGCCCGATGGTCGCAGCGTGCGGCGGCTATATTCCGATGATCTCCGGGCGTGGCCTGGGGCATACCGGCGGTACACTCGATAAACTGGAAGCGATTCCTGGATTTGACATCTTCCCGGACGACGCGCGCTTCCGTGAAATTATTAAAGACGTGGGTGTGGCGATTATTGGGCAAACCAGCTCGCTCGCACCGGCGGATAAACGTTTTTATGCCACCCGCGATATTACCGCGACGGTGGATTCCATCCCTCTGATTACCGGTTCCATTCTGGCGAAAAAACTGGCGGAAGGGCTGGATGCGCTAGTGATGGATGTGAAAGTGGGCAGCGGCGCCTTTATGCCGACCTACGAGCTTTCTGAAGCTCTTGCTGAAGCGATAGTCGGTGTGGCAAACGGTGCGGGTGTACGTACCACCGCGCTGTTAACCGATATGAACCAGGTGCTGGCCTCCAGCGCAGGTAACGCGGTCGAAGTTCGCGAAGCGGTGCAGTTCCTGACCGGTGAATACCGCAATCCACGTCTGTTAGACGTCACCATGGCGCTGTGTGTGGAAATGCTGATCTCCGGCAATCTGGCGAAAGATGACGCCGAAGCCCGTGCGAAATTGCAGGCGGTGCTGGACAACGGTAAAGCGGCAGAGATTTTTGGTCGCATGGTTGCGGCGCAAAAAGGCCCGACCGATTTCGTCGAAAATTATGCGAAGTATCTGCCGACGGCAATGCTCAGCAAAGCGGTATATGCTGATACCGAAGGCTTTGTCAGCGCGATGGATACCCGCGCGCTGGGGATGGCGGTCGTTTCCATGGGTGGCGGTCGTCGTCAGGCTTCGGACACCATTGATTACAGCGTTGGCTTTAGCGATATGGCGCGTCTGGGCGACAGCGTAGACGGACAACGCCCGCTGGCGGTGATCCACGCGAAAGACGAAGCCAGCTGGCAGGAAGCGGCGAAAGCGGTCAAAGCGGCAATTAGCCTTGACGATAAAGCGCCAGAAATTACACCGACAGTCTATCGTCGTATTACCGAATAACTGTATACTGATCTGATCGCTTTTTTGCGGCGCAGATGTATGGAGAACAAGATGAAACGTGCATTTATTATGGTGCTGGACTCCTTTGGTATTGGTGCGACTGAAGATGCGGATCGCTTTGGCGACGTAGGTTCAGACACTATGGGACACATTGCAGAAGCCTGTGCGAAAGGTGAGGCTGACAATGGTCGCAAAGGTCCACTGAATCTGCCTAACCTGACCCGTCTGGGCCTGGTGAAAGCTCACGAAGGTTCTACCGGTAAAATTGCTGCTGGTATGGACGGTAACGCGGAAGTGATTGGTGCCTACGCATGGGCGCATGAACTTTCTTCCGGGAAAGACACGCCGTCTGGCCACTGGGAAATCGCGGGTGTCCCGGTTCTGTTTGATTGGGGTTATTTCTCCGATCATGAAAACAGCTTCCCGCAGGAACTGCTGGATAAACTGGTAAAACGTGCCAACCTGCCAGGCTACCTCGGCAACTGCCACTCTTCCGGTACCGTGATCCTGGATCAACTGGGTGAAGAGCATATGAAAACCGGCAAGCCGATTTTCTATACCTCCGCTGACTCCGTGTTCCAGATTGCCTGCCACGAAGAGACGTTTGGCCTGGATAAACTCTACGAGCTGTGCGAAATCGCACGTGAAGAGCTGACCGAAGGTGGTTACAACATCGGTCGTGTTATCGCACGTCCGTTCATCGGTGATAAAGCCGGTAACTTCCAGCGTACCGGTAACCGTCACGACCTGGCCGTTGAGCCGCCAGCACCGACCGTGCTGCAGAAATTGGTCGACGAAAAAGACGGTCACGTGGTTTCCGTCGGTAAAATTGCGGATATCTACGCTAACTGCGGCATCACCAAAAAAGTGAAAGCCACCGGTCTGGACGCGCTGTTCGACGCCACCATCAAAGAGATGAAAGAAGCAGGTGATAAGACCATCGTCTTCACCAACTTCGTTGATTTCGACTCTTCCTGGGGACATCGTCGCGATATCGCCGGTTATGCTGCGGGCCTGGAACTGTTCGACCGCCGTCTGCCTGAGCTGATGGAGCTGGTGGGTGAAGATGACATTCTGATCCTGACCGCTGACCACGGCTGCGACCCAAGCTGGACCGGCACTGACCACACCCGTGAACACATCCCGGTACTGGTCTACGGCCCGAAAGTGAAACCAGGTTCTTTAGGTCACCGTGAAACCTTCGCGGATATCGGTCAGACGCTGGCGAGCTACTTTGGTACGTCACCGATGGACTACGGTAAAAACATGCTGTAATACCCGTTGTCTTTCGCGCTGTAGATGCGTTGATTTCATTCGCTCACCCCGGTCACATAGTGAATCTATGCTCCCGGGGATTCACGAATTCGTCGCCTTCCTACAACGCGAAATCCTTAGGGTATTTCACTGTTTTGCATACGTTTTGTAGGCCTGATAAGGCGTAGCCGCCATCAGGCAATAACAACGAAATAAGGACAAAAAATGGCAACTCCACATATTAATGCAGAAATGGGTGATTTCGCTGACGTCGTATTGATGCCGGGCGACCCGCTGCGTGCAAAGCATATTGCTGAAACTTTCCTCGAAGATGTTCGTGAAGTGAACAACGTTCGCGGCATGTTAGGTTTTACCGGTACTTACAAAGGCCGTAAGATCTCCGTTATGGGTCACGGTATGGGTATCCCGTCCTGCTCCATCTACACCAAAGAGCTGATCACCGATTTCGGCGTGAAGAAAATCATTCGCGTAGGCTCCTGCGGCGCTGTGCGTATGGACGTTAAACTGCGTGACGTGGTTATCGGTATGGGCGCTTGCACCGACTCCAAAGTTAACCGTATCCGTTTTAAAGATCATGACTTCGCTGCTATTGCTGACTTCGACATGGTGCGTAACGCGGTTGATGCGGCAAAAGCACTGGGTGTAGACGCGCGCGTGGGCAACCTGTTCTCTGCTGACCTGTTCTACTCTCCGGACGGTGAAATGTTCGACGTGATGGAAAAATACGGCGTGCTGGGCGTGGAAATGGAAGCGGCGGGCATCTACGGTGTTGCTGCGGAATTTGGTGCAAAAGCGCTGACCATCTGCACCGTTTCCGACCATATCCGTACTCACGAGCAGACCACTGCCGCTGAACGTCAGACGACCTTCAACGACATGATCAAAATCGCGCTGGAATCCGTTCTGCTGGGCGATAAAGAGTAAGGGTTGTTATGGCCCGGTGGCGCTTCGCTTACCGGGCCTACGGGAATGCCGCTATTAATGCCTGATGGCGCTTCGCTTATCAGGCGTACAGGAGCGGTCTTGTAGGCCGGATAAGGCGTAGCCGCCATCCGGCAATTCGCCACTAATCGCTTAACGCACGGCCTTCGCCACCCACGCCGCCAGTTCACGCAGCTCGTTTTCCTGATCCGGATATTCCGTAACCAGCGCTTCGCAAGTCTGCTGTAAAACATCGGCGCGATACTGGCAGCCCTGTAGCTGCTCCGCCAGCGCTTCTAACGGCGCGGGATTGAGACTGTCGGTAAACACCTGTGTGCGCGTGATATGACCTTTTTCGACGTCGAAATGCAGCTCAACGCCACCCCAGGTGAAACGCTCGTCCAGCAGATGCGAGAAAGCAGGTGCCTGACCAAAATTCCATTCCCAACTGCTCTGGCGGGCAAAGGTTTCGGCAAAATTTGGCAGGTCCGGCGTTTTATCTGGTGAGATCACTTCCGCTTCAACGCGTTCGCCATAATGAGCAAAAAAGGCTTCCGTGATGGCCTGACAGACCTGTTCATGGGTGATGCCCGGTAACAGCTCCGTCAAATTCGCCACCCGTGAGCGGACAGAGGTGATCCCCTTTGCCGCGAGTTTCTTTTTGTCGGGATTGAGATAATTTGCCAGGCGGCTGAGATCGGCATTTAGCAGCAGCGTGCCGTGGTGGAAGCCGCGATCTTTCGTTTCCCGATAAGCAGAGCCTGAAACCTTGCGATCGCCGTCTGGCGTTTTCACAACCAGATCGTTACGCCCGGAGGCGTCCGCCGTCACACCCAGAGAATTCAATGCGTTGAGGACAATCGCGGTGGAAATGGTTTTGTCGTACTCCGGTTTACCGGCCATAAAGGTAAAGCAGGTATTACCTAAGTCATGGAACACCGCGCCGCCGCCGCTGCTACGGCGGGCGAGCCGCACGTTGTCTTCCTCCATACGGCGGGTATTACACTCTTTCCACGGGTTTTGCGCCCGGCCAATCACCACCGTATCGGCGTTACGCCACAAGAACAGGACGCGCTGCGTGGCGGGCATCTGGCGAAAAATGCACTCTTCGACCGCGAGGTTAAACCACGGATCATAAGAGTCTGAGATAAGCAGGCGTAGTGTAGTCATGGTTGATTTCCCTTCTGTTTTACAGTTTTTACTGCTTTTACTCTTTTTTCTCGTTGTCTTCTTCCTGCACCGGTTTGTTGGCGGTCAACAGGAAAGGGGATTGCTGCCAGCGGGTACGCTTGCCTTGCAATAAGGTACGGGTGAGCACGACGCCAATCGCCAGCGCCAGCAGCAGCATCAGGCGTAAGATATTGGTGGTGTTATCTACCTGCTTCGCCTCGGTGGCGAGGGTGTGGGTATCCAGCGTCAGACGCAAATAGCCCAGCGGACCATTTTTCCCCTGAATGGGTTCGACAATCTGCTGGTTAAAATAACCCCCGGCTTTTTTGCCGTCGAGCGCCAGTCGGTCACGAACGTTGACGCTCTCGCCGGTGCGCGTAATCAGGTCTCCCTGTTCATCGTATACGCCAGCGTCCAGAATACGGCTACTTTCCGTCAACTGTGTGAGTACCGCTTTGATGCGTTTTTCATCCGGCGTTTCGGTACGCATTAGCGGAGCAACATTTAGCGCCACCTGGCGGGCCAGCGTACGGGCCAGCTCTTCGAGCTGCGGATTACGCTGCTGCTGGTGACTTTGACTAAACCAGGATGCGCCCTGCATCAGGGCGACGAGCAGCGCAAGACAGAACAATACAATCACTGCACGATGAAGTCGGAATTTCAGTTTTGCGCGAGCCATATTCCACCTGCTGAAAATTTGAGACTTAATGTTGCCAGAAGCGCTGGTTACAGGGTAGCCTCATGCGTTATTTTCCCCTGATGATTCCGACCCGAACGATTTTACAGGAGCTTTAATGCCTAACATAACCTGGTGCGATCTACCTGAAGATGTTTCTCTGTGGCCAGGTCTGCCTCTCTCTTTAAGTGGCGATGAAGTCATGCCGCTGGACTACCACGCGGGCCGCAGTGGCTGGCTGCTGTACGGTCGTGGGCTGGATAAACAACGTTTAACGCAATACCAGAGCAAACTGGGTGCAGCGATGGTGATTGTTGCTGCCTGGTGCGTCGAGGATTATCAGGTGATTCGCCTGGCGGGTTCGTTAACGCCGCGCGCGGCAAAACTGGCGCATGATGCCAAACTGGATGTTGCCCCGTTAGGCAAAATTCCGCATCTGCGCACACCAGGTTTACTGGTGATGGACATGGACTCAACGGCAATCCAGATCGAATGCATTGATGAAATTGCTAAACTGGCTGGAACCGGTGAGATGGTTGCGGAAGTCACGGAACGCGCAATGCGCGGCGAACTGGACTTTACCGCCAGCCTGCGTAGTCGCGTGGCGACGCTGAAGGGTGCTGATGCCAATATTCTGCACCAGGTGCGCGAAACGCTACCGCTGATGCCAGGCCTGACACAACTGGTGTTAAAACTGGAAACGCTCGGCTGGAAAGTGGCTATTGCCTCTGGCGGCTTTACCTTCTTTGCCGATTACCTGCGTAATAAACTGCGTCTGACGGCGGCTGTGGCAAACGAGCTGGAGATCATGGACGGTAAATTTACCGGCAACGTGATCGGCGATATCGTCGATGCCCAGTACAAAGCCAATACCCTGACCCGCCTGGCACAAGAATATGAGATCCCGATGGCGCAGACGGTGGCGATCGGCGACGGTGCTAACGATCTGCCGATGATCAAAACGGCCGGGCTGGGTATTGCGTATCATGCTAAACCGAAAGTGAATGAAAAGACGGAGATTACTATCCGCCACGCTGACCTGATGGGCGTGTTCTGCATTCTCTCCGGCAGCATGAACCAGAAATGATTAAATTGCCTGATGGCAGGGTGTCCGTAGGCCGGATAAGCGCCTGCTCCATCCGGCAAAAGCGTTAACGAAAGAGGTAAAACGTGGCCAAAGCTCCAAAACGCGCCTTTGTTTGTAATGAATGCGGGGCCGATTACCCGCGCTGGCAGGGGCAATGCAGCGCCTGTCAGGCCTGGAATACCATTACCGAGGTGCGCCTTGCCGCATCGCCAACGGTGGCGCGTAACGAGCGGCTCAGTGGCTATGCCGGGAATGCGGGCGTGGCAAAAGTGCAGAAGCTGTCTGACATCAGCCTTGAAGAACTGCCGCGTTTTTCCACTGGATTTAAAGAGTTTGACCGCGTGCTGGGCGGTGGTGTGGTACCCGGCAGCGCTATTCTGATTGGCGGTAACCCCGGCGCGGGGAAATCAACGCTGCTGCTGCAAACGCTGTGCAAGCTTGCTGAGCAGATGAAAACTCTGTACGTCACCGGTGAAGAGTCACTGCAGCAGGTGGCGATGCGTGCGCACCGGCTTGGCTTGCCGACGGCGAATCTGAACATGCTGTCGGAAACCAGTATTGAACAAATTTGCCTGATTGCCGAAGAAGAACAGCCGAAACTGATGGTGATCGACTCCATTCAGGTAATGCACATGGCGGATATTCAGTCTTCACCGGGCAGCGTGGCGCAGGTGCGCGAAACGGCGGCTTACCTGACGCGCTTTGCCAAAACGCGCGGCGTGGCGATTGTCATGGTCGGCCACGTCACCAAAGATGGCTCGCTGGCCGGGCCGAAGGTGCTGGAGCACTGTATTGACTGTTCGGTACTGCTCGACGGTGACGCCGATTCCCGTTTCCGTACTCTGCGTAGCCATAAAAACCGCTTTGGTGCGGTGAATGAGCTGGGCGTCTTTGCCATGACCGAACAGGGCCTGCGTGAAGTCAGCAACCCTTCCGCTATCTTCTTAAGCCGTGGCGATGAGGTCACCTCCGGCAGTTCGGTGATGGTGGTCTGGGAAGGCACGCGCCCGCTGCTGGTAGAGATTCAGGCGCTGGTCGATCACTCAATGATGGCGAACCCGCGTCGCGTGGCGGTCGGTCTGGAACAGAACCGTCTGGCGATTCTGCTGGCGGTGCTGCATCGTCACGGTGGCTTGCAGATGGCGGATCAGGACGTGTTTGTTAACGTAGTCGGCGGCGTAAAAGTCACCGAAACCAGCGCCGACCTGGCGTTGCTGCTGGCAATGGTCTCCAGCCTGCGTGACAGACCGCTGCCACAGGATTTAGTGGTCTTTGGCGAAGTGGGGTTGGCGGGCGAAATCCGTCCGGTACCCAGCGGGCAGGAGCGTATTTCGGAAGCGGCGAAGCACGGCTTTCGCCGGGCGATTGTCCCTGCCGCTAACGTACCGAAAAAAGTACCGGAAGGCATGCAGGTCTTTGGCGTTAAGAAGCTTGCGGATGCGTTAAGCGTGTTTGACGACCTATAATCAAATACCCGTACATACTGATTTTGTAGGCCTGATAAGCGAAGCGCCATCAGGCAGTGTTACGCGATTTTTCCAGCAGGAGGCTCTTGTGTCATTTGAATATCTGAAAACCGCCATAAAGCAAAAGGGCTGTACCCTGCAACAGGTGGCGGATGCCAGTGGCATGACCAAGGGATACCTAAGCCAACTGCTGAATGCCAAAATCAAAAGCCCCAGCGCGCAGAAGCTGGAGGCGTTGCACCGCTTTCTCGGTCTGGAGTTTCCGCGCCAGCAGAAAAATATCGGTGTGGTATTCGGCAAGTTTTATCCGCTGCACACCGGCCATATCTATCTTATCCAGCGCGCCTGTAGTCAGGTCGATGAACTGCATATCATCATGGGTTATGACGACACGCGCGATCGCAGCCTGTTTGAAGACAGTGCCATGTCGCAACAGCCTACGGTGCCCGATCGTTTACGCTGGCTGCTGCAAACCTTTAAGTATCAGAAAAATATCCGTATTCATGCCTTCAACGAAGAAGGCATGGAGCCGTATCCGCACGGCTGGGACGTGTGGAGCAACGGGATCAAAACGTTTATGCAGGAGAAAGGGATCCAGCCAAACTGGATCTACACCTCTGAAGAATCAGATGCCCCGCAGTATCTCGAACATTTGGGGATCGAAACCGTGCTGGTGGATCCTAAGCGGACGTTCATGAGCATCAGCGGCGGGCAAATCCGTGAAAACCCGTTTCGCTACTGGGAGTATATTCCGACCGAAGTGAAGCCGTTTTTCGTGCGCACCGTGGCGATCCTCGGCGGGGAGTCGAGCGGTAAATCGACGCTGGTGAACAAGCTCGCCAATATTTTTAATACCACCAGTGCGTGGGAATACGGGCGTGATTATGTCTTCTCCCATTTGGGCGGCGATGAGATGGCGTTGCAGTATTCTGACTACGATAAAATCGCCTTAGGACAAGCGCAATACATTGATTTTGCTGTTAAGTACGCCAATAAAGTGGCGTTCATCGACACCGATTTCGTGACCACTCAGGCCTTCTGTAAAAAGTATGAAGGGCGTGAACACCCGTTTGTGCAAGCGCTTATTGATGAGTATCGCTTCGACCTGGTGATCCTGTTGGAAAACAACACCCCGTGGGTGGCGGATGGCTTACGCAGCCTTGGAAGCTCAGTTGACAGAAAAGCGTTTCAGACGCTGCTGGTCGAGATGCTGCAGGAAAACAATATCAATTTTGTGCACGTTCAGGAGCCTGACTACGACGGCCGCTTCCTGCGCTGCGTGGAACTGGTGAAAGAGTTGATGGGCGAGCAGAGGTAGGTTTTAATGCCGGATGCGCTGCGCTTATCCGGCCTACAAGTCGCACTAACCTCATAGACAGGATGGCGCTGCGCTTATCTGACCTACAAGTCGCACTAACCTCGTAGGCCGATAAGGCGTAACGCCGCCATCCGGCACTTAACGCTAATTACTTAGAAATACGCTTGTACTTAATACGTTTCGGCTCCAGCGCATCGGCGCCCAGCGTACGTTTCTTGTACTCTTCGTATTCGGTAAAGTTACCTTCGAAGAACTCAACCTTACCTTCATCCTGGTAATCCAGAATGTGGGTGGCGATACGGTCGAGGAACCAACGGTCGTGCGAGATAACCATCGCGCAGCCCGGGAATTCCAGCAGGGCGTTTTCCAGCGCGCGCAGGGTCTCGATATCCAGGTCGTTGGTTGGTTCATCGAGCAGCAGCATGTTGCCGCCAACCTGCAGCAGCTTCGCCAGGTGCAGACGGCCACGCTCACCACCGGACAGCTCGCCGACGCGTTTGCCCTGATCCACACCTTTGAAGTTGAAGCGGCCCACGTAGGCACGGCTTGGCATCTCGGTGTTGCCGATTCGCATGATATCCAGCCCGCCGGAAACTTCTTCCCACACGGTTTTGCTGTTGTCCATGGCGTCACGGAACTGGTCAACGGAGGCCAGTTTGACGGTTTCACCCAGCGTGATGGTGCCGCTGTCAGGCTGTTCCTGACCGGACATCATACGGAACAGGGTAGATTTACCCGCGCCGTTCGGACCGATGATGCCGACAATTGCGCCTTTCGGTACGGAGAAAGTCAGATCGTCGATCAGAACGCGATCGCCGTAGGATTTACGCAGATTGGTGACTTCAACGACTTTATCGCCCAGACGTGCTCCAGGTGGAATAAACAGTTCGTTGGTTTCGTTACGTTTCTGGTATTCGGTGTTGTTCAGCTCTTCAAAGCGTGCCAGACGGGCTTTACCCTTAGACTGACGACCTTTAGCGCCCTGACGCACCCACTCCAGCTCTTTCTCAATGGATTTACGGCGAGCCGCTTCCTGAGAAGCTTCCTGGGCCAGACGCTGATCTTTCTGCTCCAGCCAGGAAGAGTAGTTACCTTCCCACGGAATACCTTCACCACGGTCCAGCTCCAGGATCCAGCCCGCAACGTTGTCGAGGAAGTAACGGTCGTGGGTAATCGCCACTACGGTGCCTTCGAAGTCGTGCAGGAAGCGTTCCAGCCACGCGACGGATTCCGCATCCAGGTGGTTGGTCGGTTCGTCGAGCAGCAGCATGTCTGGTTTTTCCAGCAACAGGCGGCACAGCGCAACGCGGCGGCGTTCACCACCGGAGAGATTCTCAATTTTAGCGTCCCAGTCCGGCAGACGCAGGGCGTCAGCGGCACGCTCAAGCTGCACGTTCAGGTTATGGCCGTCGTGCGCCTGGATAATTTCTTCAAACTTGCCCTGTTGTGCGGCCAGTTTATCGAAGTCGGCGTCCGGCTCGGCGTACTTGGCGTAAACTTCATCCAGACCTTTCAGTGCACTAACCACTTCGGCAACCGCTTCTTCAACGGATTCACGAACGGTATGTTCTGGGTTCAGTTTTGGTTCCTGCGGCAGGTAACCGATTTTAATGCCTGGCTGTGGGCGAGCTTCACCTTCGATATCGGTATCAATGCCGGCCATGATGCGCAGCAGGGTAGATTTACCCGCGCCGTTCAGACCGAGTACACCGATTTTGGCGCCAGGGAAGAAGCTCAGTGAGATGTTTTTAAGAATATGACGTTTCGGCGGAACGACTTTGCCGACACGATGCATGGTATAAACGAATTGAGCCACGTGGACTTCGCCTCTTTTATAGTGATGAATAGAGTTTTCAAAGGCGAAGTGTAGCCTTTTTCATTGCTCAATCCCAGCCAGCAGATCTCACTCGCAACAAAAGTAAAAAAGTGTCCGTGACGTGGCGCATTCTGCAATGTCTGGTTAGCATGAATTAATTAAGCGGCATGATGCTGCACAGACGTAACATGAGAAGAGGAAGAGCTTGTGGACAAAGCCAATCAATTTACCTGGCGCCTGCTGGCAGCCAGCGTATGTCTGCTGACGGTCAGTCAGGTGGCGCGAGCCGACTCCCTGGATGAGCAGCGCAATCGTTATGCGCAAATCAAGCAAGCCTGGGACAACCGACAGATGGATGTCGTAGAGCAGATGATGCCCGGCCTGAAGAACTATCCTCTGTACCCGTATCTGGAATATCGTCAGATCACTGACGATCTGATGAATCAGCCCACCATTACCGTCACCAATTTTGTGCGCGCCAACCCGACGCTGCCCCCGGCGCGTACTCTGCAA
Organism: Citrobacter sp. Cpo045; assembly: GCF_030332875.1. Classification (NCBI taxonomy): domain Bacteria; kingdom Pseudomonadati; phylum Pseudomonadota; class Gammaproteobacteria; order Enterobacterales; family Enterobacteriaceae; genus Citrobacter; species Citrobacter sp. Cpo045. Next base: position 252,264 of record NZ_JAOWGZ010000091.1, on the reverse strand, counting down.
TCGCGTTTTGTGAATGAACTGGCGCGCCGCGAAGACTGGCGTGGACTGCTGGCGTTTAGCCCGGAAAAACCGGGCACCACGGAAGCGCAATGCAACTATTACTTCGCGAAATGGAGTACCGGGCAAACCGAAGAAGCCTGGCAGGGCGCGAAAGATCTGTGGCTGACCGGGAAAAGTCAGCCGAACGCCTGTGACAAATTATTCGGCGTGTGGCGCGCCTCAGGTACTCAGGATCCGCTAGCGTATCTGGAGCGTATTCGTCTGGCGATGAAAGCCGGGAATACCGGTCTGGTGACGGCGCTGGCCGGACAGATGCCCGCGCAATACCAAACCATTGCCTCTGCGATCATCTCGCTGGCCAACGATCCGAATTCGGTGATGACTTTTGCACGTACCACCGGCGCCACGGATTTCACCCGACAGATGGCGGCGGTCGCCTTTGCCAGCGTGGCGCGTCAGGATGTGGAAAACGCCCGCCTGATGATCCCGTCCCTGGTACAGGCGCAACAGCTTAATGACGAGCAAACCCAGGAGCTACGCGATATTGTTGCCTGGCGTCTGATGGGCAATGACGTCACCGACGAGCAGGCCAAATGGCGTGATGATGCGATTATGCGCTCCAATTCCACCTCGCTTGTGGAGCGTCGCGTGCGCATGGCGCTGGGAACCGGCGATCGTCGTGGCCTGAATACGTGGCTGGCGCGTCTGCCAATGGAAGCAAAAGAAAAAGACGAGTGGCGCTACTGGCAGGCTGATCTGCTGCTGGAGCGCGGACGTGATGCGGAAGCCAAAGAGATCCTGCACCAGCTCATGCAGCAGCGTGGTTTCTATCCGATGGTGGCGGCACAGCGCCTGGGCGAAGAGTACGAGCTGAAAGTGGATAAAGCGCCAGCGAACGTTGATTCTGCGCTGACTCAGGGGCCAGAAATGGCACGTGTACGCGAGCTAATGTACTGGAACATGGATAATACCGCGCGCAGTGAATGGGCGAATCTGGTTACCAGCCGTACCAAGTCCGAGCAGGCTCAGTTGGCACGTTACGCGTTCAACAATCACTGGTGGGATCTGAGCGTTCAGGCGACGATCGCCGGTAAGCTGTGGGATCATCTGGAAGAGCGCTTCCCATTGGCCTATAAAGACCTGTTTACCCGTTACACCAGCGGCAAGGATATTCAACCAAGTTATGCGATGGCGATAGCGCGTCAGGAAAGCGCCTGGAACCCGAAAGTGAAATCACCGGTCGGCGCCAGCGGGCTGATGCAGATTATGCCGGGCACGGCGACGCATACGGTGAAAATGTTCTCGATTCCAGGTTACAGCAGTCCAAGCCAGCTACTGGATCCTGATACCAACATCAACATTGGTACCAGCTATTTGCAGTACGTATATCAGCAATTCGGCAATAACCGCATCTTTGCGTCGGCAGCCTATAACGCCGGTCCGGGACGCGTTCGCACCTGGCTTGGCAATAGCGCTGGGCGCATTGATGCTGTGGCGTTTGTCGAAAGTATTCCATTCTCAGAGACGCGTGGTTACGTGAAGAATGTGCTGGCTTATGATGCGTACTATCGCTATTTCCTCGGCGATAAACCGGAGTTGATGAGCGACGCAGAATGGCAACGTCGTTACTGATCGTGTCGATTGTGTTATGCTATCGTACTCGTTAAAGAGTACAAAAGGGGGAAGCAAGCACGCTTCCCCCGCAACGATGGCGATATCTTATGACTCAGCAATCACCCTATTCAGCAGAGATGGCAGAACAACGTCACCAGGAGTGGTTACGTTTTGTCGATCTACTTAAACACGCCTACGAACAAGATTTACACCTGCCACTGCTCAATTTGATGTTAACGCCGGATGAGCGTGAAGCGTTGGGCACGCGTGTGCGTATCATTGAAGAGCTGCTGCGCGGCGAGATGAGCCAGCGTGAGCTTAAAAACGAGCTCGGGGCGGGGATTGCCACTATTACGCGGGGGTCGAACAGCCTCAAATCCGCACCGGTGGATTTGCGTCAGTGGCTGGAGCAGGTGTTGCTGAAAAGTGTCTGATTTTCTCGTAGGCCGGATAAGGCGAAGCCGCCATCCGGCAATGGTGCGCGCTGCTTGCCTGATGGCGCTACGCTTATCAGGCCTACAAATTACAATGACTCATCGTATATCGCGTTATGAAACGGGCTGAGCGCCAGAATCACCGCCTGGTGATAGACGCTTGAGCGCGTCAGCTTGCCCGCGGTAAAAACGCCAATTGCGCCTTCTTTACGGCCAATTTCACCAATACCCGTATAGTCCGACATCACCGGGCCGAGCGCTTCACCTTTACGGACTCTGTCGAGAATGACCGTAGGCAATGGCAGCGTTGCTGAACGGGCTTCACCGCGCTGAATGCTGTTATCAATCACCACCCAACTGAAGGTGGCGTCATCGTCAATTCCTGCTTCAATGGCGACCCAGAAATCAGCCTGCGGGTGCAGGCGGCGAGCGTTATCAACGCGATTTCGTGCGCCAGTGCGCGTTTCCTGGTTTCCGAAAGGTTGTTCCGGCACGCCACTCTCGACGGCGACGGGTTCAATATGGCAGGATCCTTCCCCGAAAATCTCTTCAAATGCCCGCAGAATTGCCTGAATTTTGGCAGGATTGGTGGTCGCAGAGATAACCTTGTGCATAATTAAGCTCAGTTTGAAAATTCATCGCATCGCAGTATAACGGAAAAAAAGCATGTTACAGGTATACCTTGTTCGCCATGGCGAAACGCAGTGGAACGCCGAGCGACGTATTCAAGGCCAGTCAGACAGCCCACTAACCGCTAAAGGTGAACAACAAGCCATGCAGGTGGGAGAACGCGCCCGCTCGTTTGGTATTACGCATGTCATCAGTAGCGATCTTGGTCGTACACGACGCACCGCAGAAATCATCGCCCAGGCCTGCGGCTGTGATATCACCTATGATTCTCGTCTGCGTGAGCTGAATATGGGGGTGCTGGAAAAACGTCACATCGATACGCTGACGCCAGAGGAAGAGGGCTGGCGTCGCCAGTTGGTGAACGGCACGGTGGATGGTCGTATTCCGGAAGGGGAATCGATGCAGGAGCTGAGCGATCGCGTCAATGCGGCGCTGGCATCCTGTCTGGAGCTGCCGCCGGGAAGTCGTCCACTGCTGGTCAGCCACGGTATCGCGCTGGGTTGCCTGGTGAGCACAATTCTGGGATTACCGGCATGGGCTGAACGTCGCTTGCGTCTGCGCAACTGTTCAATTTCTCGCGTTGATTACCAGGAAAGCTTATGGCTGGCGCCGGGATGGGTCGTTGAAACGGCAGGGGACATCTCACATCTGGACGCCCCTGCGTTGGATGAACTACAGCGCTAGCGGCGAATCGGAATCAGGAATTCGCAGCGCAGGTTGATCGGGCGATCTCCCGCTTTGGCATCTTCTGCCGGGTAGTATCGCTCGATATCCTGTCCTTTACGGCGCGTCAGGTTCAGCATCGGCATGCATGTGCCGTAAACCGTCAGGATAAACTCTTGCACGCCGGTTCCCAGCCCTTCGTAGGTAAACATCACATACTCGCCACCCTGTAACAGGATAGGCTGCGCCGACGGCACATAGCCATTGGCCTGTTCCGGCGTCAGTGCTGTGGTGTAAAACACTTCCTGTTCGTCGTCTTTTTCAATGCTCGGACGCGTTTCGTTAAGCCCGTACAGCACTGGCGGGATCGCCGGAGCCTGAGCAAGGAAGTCGCGCCAGAACTGAATACGCATTTCATGACGGAAATCTGAAATCTGTTCCAGCGAGCAGGAATAGCTTTGCGTGGTGCCGAGCAGCTGCGTATCTTCCAGGGTGACAAACTCGTGTGCAGGCATCGTAAATTCACCCAGTCGCATTGGCGGGCGAATACCAAACGCACTCCATTCCGGTGAACGGCGATACAGCGCTGGTGTCTGCGAAAATTGTTTCTTGAATGCGCGAGTAAAAGTTTGTTGAGAGTCGAAGCGATATTGCAGCGCAATATCCAAAATTGGACGCGCAGTCAGGCGCAGCGCCACTGCGGATTTCGATAAACGACGGGCGCGGATATAGGCGCCAATAGCATGGCCCGTCACGTCCTTAAACATTCTCTGCAGGTGCCACTTGGAATAGCCCGCTTTTGCCGCCACATTGTCAAGCGACAAAGGCTGATCCAGATGACCTTCCAGCCAGATTAATAGGTCGCGAATAATGCCAGCCTGATCCATAAAATATCCTCATCCTTTCAACAACGAGTACCTGACGTCAGGTATGAGGATAATAGCATTTTTTGCTGTTTTAGCATTCAGTGTTTTTTTTGCTCATAAGTGCTTTTTTCGGACATACGAAAGCGTGATTATTGTAATCCTGTGATCTGTATACATTTTATCTTAGAATGTTTAATAATTACGCAGAACAACTTTTAAGAATGGTAACAATATGAAATATAAGAGCTTAGTCATTTCCTCAATTCTGCTGATGTTGGCGCAGGTCGCCCATGCGGAGCAGATTGGATCTGTCGATACGGTGTTCAAAATGTTTGGGCCGGATCATAAAATTGTGGTCGAAGCGTTTGACGATCCGGATGTTACCAATGTGACCTGTTACGTGAGTCGTGCGAAGACCGGCGGCATCAAAGGTGGACTGGGGCTGGCGGAAGATACCTCCGATGCCGCCATCTCTTGCCAGCAGGTTGGGCCGGTAGAACTGAGCGACAGAATCAAGAACGGTAAAGCTCAGGGCGAAGTGGTATTTAAGAAACGTACCTCGCTGGTGTTTAAATCTTTACAGGTCGTGCGTTTTTACGATGCGAAACGTAATGCGCTGGCCTATCTGGCGTATTCAGATAAAGTTGTCGATGGATCGCCCAAAAATGCCATCAGTGCGGTACCCATCATGCCGTGGCGGCAATAACAAGGAAGCACAATGCAACAGCCGTTGATCTGGTTGGTTGAGGATGAGCAGGGAATCGCTGATACGCTTATCTACATGCTGCAACAAGAAGGGTTTAGCGTAGAGGCGTTTGAGCGCGGATTTCCCGTGCTGGAGAAATCTCGCCAGCAATGCCCTGATGCCATCATTCTGGATGTCGGGCTACCGGATATCAGCGGTTTTGAACTGTGCCGACGTTTACTGGAACGCCACCCGGCGTTGCCGATCCTCTTTCTGACCGCGCGCAGCGATGAAGTGGATCGCCTGTTGGGGCTGGAAATTGGCGCAGATGACTATGTTGCCAAGCCTTTCTCGCCGCGCGAGGTGTGCGCTCGTGTGCGTACGCTGCTGCGGCGGGTGCAAAAATTCTCCACGCCTTCATCGATGACACGCTGTGGGGATTTTGAACTTAATGAGCTGGCCGCGCAGATTACCTGGTTCAGCATGCCGTTGAACCTGACGCGTTATGAATTCCTGCTGCTGAAAACATTGCTGATGTCGCCGGGACGTATTTACTCTCGCCAGCAGCTGATGGATTTAGTCTGGGCAGACGCGCAGGATACCTTTGACAGAACGGTTGATACTCACATCAAAACGCTGCGCGCCAAGCTGCGGGCTATCAATCCGGAGCTTTCCCCCATCAATACACATCGCGGTATGGGATACAGCCTGAGGAACTGCTGATGCGCATTGGCATGCGTTTGCTGCTCGGCTATTTTCTGATTGTCGCGGTCGCCGCCTGGTTTGTTCTGTCGATCTTTGTGCAGGAAATTAAGCCAGGCGTTCGTCGGGCGACCGAAGGTACTCTAATTGATACCGCCACGCTGCTGGCTGCACTGGCGCGTGATGACGTGCTCTCTGACTCACCGGCTAACGGCAAGCTGGCGCAGGCATTTGCGCAGCTGCATAACCGCCCATTTAATGCCAACATCAGCGGCATTAACAAAGTGCGTAATGAATACCATGTCTACATGACGGACGCGCAGGGCAAGGTGTTGTTTGATTCAGCTAACCAGGCCGTCGGTCAGGACTACTCCCGCTGGAACGATGTGTGGTTAACGCTGCGTGGGCAGTATGGCGCCCGCAGCACGCCGCAAAACCCGAACGATCCGGAAAGCTCGGTGATGTACGTTGCCGCGCCGATCGTAGACGGTGGGCGTATTATCGGCGTGCTCAGTGTCGGCAAACCAAATGCGGCGATGGCACCGGTGATTAAACGCAGTGAACGGCGAATGCTGTGGGCCAGCGCCGTATTGCTGGGCATTGCCCTGGTGATTGGCTTCGGGATGGTATGGTGGATAAACCGATCCATTGCCCGGCTGGCGCGTTATGCCGACTCCGTTACCGAGAATCGCCCCGTCCCACTGCCTGATTTAGGCAGCAGCGAGTTACGCAAACTGGCGCAGGCGCTGGAAAGTATGCGCCTGAAGCTCGAAGGCAAGAACTACATTGAGCAGTATGTCTACGCGTTAACGCATGAGCTGAAAAGTCCGCTGGCGGCTATTCGTGGCGCGGCAGAGATATTGCGCGAAGGCCCGCCGCCAAACGTGGTAGCGCGTTTTACCGATAATATTCTGACGCAAAATGCGCGTATGCAGGCGCTGGTCGAAACTTTGCTGCGCCAGGCGCGACTGGAGAATCGACAGGACATTACGTTGACGGCGGTGGAGGTAGATACGCTTTTTGCTCAGCTCAAAGAGGCGCGTAGCGTGCAACTGGCGGCAAAAAACATTACGCTGACCATTCTGCCTTCATCGCTTAGCGTCGCTGCCGATCCCGCGCTGCTGGAGCAGGCATTGGGGAACTTGCTCGACAACGCTATCGACTTCACGCCACAGGGTGGGACGATTACGTTGAGCGCGCATCAGCAGGAGGAGCTGGTCACATTGCAGGTTACCGACAGCGGTAGCGGGATCCCTGATTTTGCGTTGCCGCGTATTTTTGAGCGCTTCTACTCGCTGCCCCGCGAGAATGGACACAAGAGCAGCGGTTTGGGGCTGGCGTTTGTCAATGAAGTTGCACGACTGCATGAAGGTACGGTGACATTATCTAACCGACCAGAGGGCGGCGCCCAGGCCTCGTTTACGCTTCACCGTCACTTCACATAACTTCAAATTCTCCGCACATAGCTGTTCTACCTTGCTGATATTGCAAAGGAGAACGCTATGTTTAAATCACCCCTGTTTTGGAAAATTGTCACCTTAGGCGGCGCAATATTACTGCTGTTAATTCCACTGACGATGGTCAGGCAGATAATCGTTGAGCGATCGGATTATCGTGATGAAGTCGAAGATGCTATTCGTCAGAGCACCAGTGGGCCGCAAAAGATGGTCGGGCCGCTGATTGCCGTCCCGGTGACGGAACTGTATATCGAGCTGGAAGGCGACAAACAGATCCAGCGTAAGCGCAGCTATATCCATTTCTGGCTGCCGGAGTCGTTGGTGGTTGAGGGGAATCAGAACGTTGAAGCGCGTAAAATCGGTATTTACGAAGGCCAGGTCTGGCACAATGATCTCTCGGTGAAGGCCGAGTTTAACGCTGAACGCTTGCGTGATTTAAACCATCCCAACGTCAGCGTCGGCAAACCGTTTATCGTGGTTGGCGTGGGGGATGCGCGCGGGATCGGCGTGGTGCAAGCGCCGCAGGTCAATGGGGAATCGCTGGCCGTTGAGCCAGGGACGGGGCTGGATGGGGGAGCTCAAGGGATCCACATACCGCTACCTGACGCGAGCTGGGCGGAGCAAAACCTGAGCATGGTGTTGTCGTTGAATTTGAGCGGAACCGGAGATTTCTCCGTTGTTCCGGTTGGCCGTAACAGTGAAATGACTTTAACCAGCAACTGGCCGCATCCCAACTTTCTGGGGGATTTCCTCCCGGCGAAGCGCGAAATCAGCGAATCAGGATTTAAGGCCCAGTGGCAGAGCAGCTGGTTCGCGAATAACCTCGGCGAACGCTTTGATGGCGAAAAGATTGGCTGGAAGGGAATGCCTGCATTTAGCGTTGCCGTCGCCACGCCAGCGGATCAGTATCAGTTAACGGACAGGGCTACCAAGTATGCCATCCTGCTGATTGTACTGACCTTTATGTCTTTCTTCGTGCTTGAAAGTATGACCAGCCTGCGTCTGCACCCGATGCAGTATCTGCTGATGGGGCTATCGCTGGTGATGTTTTATCTGCTGCTGCTGGCATTGTCTGAGCACATTGGGTTTACGGCGGCGTGGATTACGGCAAGCCTGGTAGGCGCGTTAATGAACGGGGTGTATCTGCAGGCGATATTACAGAGTTGGCGGAACAGTATTTTATTCACCGTGGCGCTGCTGGGGTTGGATGGGGTGATGTGGGTGCTGCTACGTTCACAGGACAGCTCTTTACTGCTGGGAACCGGCGTGCTGTTGGTCGCGTTGTGTGGCGTGATGTTCCTGACGCGTCATCTTGACTGGCACTCGCTGGCACAGCCAAAACCAAAGCCGACAGAAATTCCGGAGCCTCTGCCTGCGCAGAGTGACGAGTTTCGCCTATGGAAATAGGGCGGTGGGGAAATGAAAAACGGCGCATAACGCGCCGTTTTTTTACCTGTGAGGATTGAATTAATCCTGCAGGTCGCCGCAGAAACGGTAGCCTTCACCGTGAATGGTGGCGATGATTTCTGGCGTATCCGGCGTAGATTCGAAATGTTTACGAATGCGGCGGATAGTCACGTCAACGGTACGGTCATGCGGCTTCAGTTCACGACCGGTCATTTTTTTCAGCAGTTCTGCGCGAGACTGGATTTTGCCCGGATTCTCACAGAAGTGAAGCATTGCACGGAATTCGCTGCGTGGCAGTTTATACTGCTCGCCGTCAGGACCAATCAGAGAGCGGCTGTTAATGTCCAGCTCCCAGCCGTTGAACTTGTAGCTTTCGACGCTACGGCGTTCTTCGCTGACAGTACCCAGGTTCATGGTACGGGACAGCAGGTTACGAGCACGGATAGTCAGTTCGCGCGGGTTAAACGGCTTGGTGATGTAATCGTCTGCGCCGATTTCGAGGCCGAGAATTTTATCGACTTCGTTATCACGGCCCGTCAGGAACATCAGCGCAACGTTAGCTTGTTCGCGAAGTTCGCGCGCTAACAGGAGGCCATTTTTCCCAGGCAGATTGATATCCATAATCACAAGGTTGATGTCATATTCAGAGAGAATCTGATGCATTTCCGCGCCATCTGTCGCTTCGAATACATCATAGCCTTCTGCTTCGAAAATGCTTTTCAACGTGTTGCGTGTTACTAACTCGTCTTCAACGATAAGAATGTGCGGGGTCTGCATGTTTGCTACCTAAATTGCCAACTAAATCGAAACAGGAAGTACAAAAGTCCCTGACCTGCCTGATGCATGCCGTAAATTAACATGATCGGCGTAACATGACTAAAGTACGTAATTGCGTTCTTGATGCACTTTCCATCAACGTCAACAACATCATTAGCTTGGTCGTGGGTAGTTTCCCTCTGGACCCGACAGTGTCAAAAACGGCTGTCATCCTAACCATTTTAACAGCAACATAACAGGCTAAGACATGCCGGACACCCAATAAAACTACGCTTCGTTGACATATATCAAGTTCAATTGTAGCACGTTAACAGTTTGATGAAATCAACGTATCCAAATGTTTGCTTTCATCACAAAATTGCAATATTACAACTAGTTGCACGAGCTAATTAATAAATGTAATGAATCCAACCAATGCGATCCATTTTAAAATAAATTATCATGGATAAACAGAGGGATATACAACTTTTGTTAACATAAAAAGCAATAGTACAGTTTGGAAATAGTTTAGCATTTTTTACCGGATGCGAAATCCTTTTTCAGTGACTTCTGTTAAAAAAATGTAAATTTGCGCTGCGTAATATGTTGACGTGCGTCACATTATTACTTGCAGACTGACCAAAAAGAGTATCGAAATGCGTTTAACAATTATTCTGGTTGCCCCTGCCAGAGCGGAAAATATTGGTGCGGCTGCCCGTGCGATGAAGACCATGGGATTCACTCAATTACGTATCGTTGACAGCGAGGCGCACCTGGAACCCGCCACGCGATGGGTCGCGCATGGATCGGGCGACATTATTGATAATATTAACGTTTTTCCAACGTTAGCCGATGCGCTTCACGACGTTGATTTTACCGTTGCGACCACCGCGCGTAGCCGGGCGAAGTTCCATTATTACGCCACCCCGGTCGAACTGGTTCCCCTGTTACAGGAGAAATCCACGTGGATGGAACATGCCGCGCTGGTGTTTGGTCGTGAAGATTCGGGGCTGACCAATGAAGAATTAGCGCTGGCAGATGTACTCACTGGTGTACCGATGGTCGCTGACTATCCTTCACTCAATTTGGGGCAGGCGGTGATGGTGTATTGCTATCAATTAGCAGGTTTAATACAACAACCAGCCAAAAACGTTGAGGTGACGGATGAACTTCAGCTGCAGGCATTGCGTGCACGCGTTTTGCGTTTATTAGCCACGCTGAACGTTTCTGACGACATCAAGCTGACGGACTGGTTGCAACAGCGAATGGGTCTGTTGGGGCAGCGAGACACGGCAATGTTGCACCGTTTTTTACATGATATTGAAAAAAAACATCACAAAATAAAATGTTGAACAATTTTTGTTGTGTAGTGTTTTGTTCTTGGTTCAAGTGGGCTCGACATGCTGTATTGGTTGAAAGTAAAAGGGCAAGCAGTTGCTCATGAACAAGTTTCGGAATGTGATCAATTTAAAAATTTATTGACTTAGGTCAGCAGATACTTTAACCCTAAAAGAATACAGGACAGATAATAAATAATTACAGAGCACACAACATCATGAAACGCATCAGCATCACCATTACTACAACCATCACCATTACCACAGGTAACGGTGCGGGCTGACGCGTACAGGAAACACAAGAAAAAGCCCGCACCTAAACAGTGCGGGCTTTTTTTTCGACCAAAGGCAATGAGGTAAACCATGCGAGTGTTGAAGTTCGGCGGTACATCAGTGGCAAATGCAGAGCGCTTTCTGCGGGTTGCCGATATTCTGGAAAGCAATGCCAGACAGGGGCAGGTCGCGACCGTTCTCTCTGCCCCCGCAAAAATTACCAACCATCTGGTGGCAATGATTGAGAAGACCATCGGTGGTCAGGATGCTTTAGCTAATATCAGCGACGCCGAACGCATTTTCTCCGAGCTGCTGGTGGGTCTTGCCGCCGAGCAACCAGGTTTTCCGCTGGCGCAGCTCAAAGCCTTTGTTGAACAAGAATTTGCCCAGATTAAGCACGTCCTGCACGGCATCAGCCTGCTGGGACAGTGCCCGGACAGTATCAATGCCGCGCTTATCTGCCGTGGTGAAAAAATGTCGATTGCTATCATGGCCGGCCTGCTGGAAGCTCGCGGGCATAATGTGACGGTCATCGACCCGGTGGAGAAATTGCTGGCTGTCGGCCATTACCTCGAATCTACCGTTGATATCGCCGAATCTACGCGCCGCATCGCCGCCAGCCGTATTCCTGCGGACCACATGATTCTGATGGCAGGGTTTACTGCTGGAAATGAAAAAGGTGAGTTAGTGGTGTTGGGGCGTAATGGCTCTGACTACTCTGCCGCCGTACTGGCCGCCTGTTTGCGTGCCGATTGTTGTGAAATCTGGACCGATGTCGACGGCGTATATACTTGCGATCCGCGTCAGGTACCCGACGCCCGACTGCTTAAGTCGATGTCTTATCAGGAAGCGATGGAGCTTTCTTACTTCGGGGCTAAAGTGCTGCACCCGCGCACCATTACCCCTATTGCCCAGTTCCAGATCCCGTGCCTGATTAAAAATACCGGCAATCCGCAAGCGCCCGGTACGCTGATCGGTGCCAGCAGTGATGACGATGATTTGCCGGTAAAAGGTATTTCTAACCTCAATAACATGGCGATGTTTAGCGTTTCCGGCCCTGGAATGAAAGGCATGGTGGGCATGGCGGCGCGCGTTTTTGCCGCGATGTCGCGTGCGGGCATCTCGGTAGTGCTGATCACCCAATCTTCTTCTGAATACAGCATCAGCTTCTGCGTCCCGCAGGGCGACTGCACGCGTGCACAACGCGCCATGCAGGATGAATTCTACCTCGAGCTGAAAGAAGGCCTGCTGGAGCCGTTGGCGGTGACTGAGCGTCTGGCCATCATCTCTGTTGTTGGCGATGGTATGCGCACCCTGCGCGGCATCTCGGCGAAGTTCTTTGCCGCGCTGGCTCGGGCCAACATCAATATTGTAGCGATCGCCCAGGGCTCGTCTGAGCGTTCTATTTCGGTGGTGGTGAATAACGATGACGCGACCACCGGCGTACGCGTGACCCATCAGATGCTGTTCAACACCGACCAGGTGATTGAAGTGTTTGTGATTGGCGTAGGCGGCGTGGGCGGTGCGCTGCTGGAGCAGCTTAAACGTCAGCAAACCTGGCTCAAAAAGAAGCATATCGATCTGCGCGTGTGCGGCGTGGCGAACTCGAAGGCTCTGCTGACCAACGTCCACGGTCTGAATCTGGAAAACTGGCAGTCGGAGCTGGAGAGCGCGAAAGAGCCTTTCAACCTTGGGCGCTTAATTCGTCTGGTGAAAGAATACCATCTGCTCAATCCGGTGATTGTCGACTGTACGTCAAGCCAGGCGGTAGCGGATCAATATGCCGACTTCTTGCGTGAAGGCTTCCACGTGGTTACGCCGAACAAAAAGGCCAACACGTCGTCGATGGATTACTATCATCAGCTGCGTTTTGCCGCCGCGAAGTCTCGTCGTAAATTCCTGTACGACACCAACGTGGGCGCGGGCTTGCCGGTTATTGAAAACCTGCAAAATCTGCTCAGCGCAGGTGATGAACTGCAACGTTTTTCAGGCATCCTTTCTGGCTCACTGTCGTTTATTTTCGGCAAGCTGGATGAAGGCATGAGCTTCTCGCAGGCCACCACCCTGGCGCGTGAGATGGGCTATACCGAACCCGATCCGCGTGACGATCTTTCCGGTACGGACGTGGCGCGTAAGCTGCTGATCCTGGCCCGTGAAACCGGTCGTGAGCTGGAGCTTTCTGACATTGTCATTGAGCCGGTCCTGCCAAAAGAGTTTGATGACTCCGGTGATGTTTCCGCGTTTATGGCGAAATTGTCGCAGTTGGATGACGTCTTTGCCGCGCGCGTGGCGAAAGCCCGTGATGAGGGAAAAGTATTGCGCTATGTTGGCAATATCGAAGAGGACGGCGTTTGTCGCGTGAAAATTGATGCAGTAGACGGCAACGATCCGCTGTTTAAAGTGAAAAACGGTGAAAACGCGCTGGCGTTCTATAGCCACTACTATCAGCCGTTACCGTTGGTTCTGCGCGGATATGGCGCGGGTAACGATGTGACGGCAGCGGGCGTCTTTGCCGACCTGCTACGCACCCTTTCATGGAAGTTAGGAGTCTGACATGGTGAGAGTTTATGCCCCGGCTTCCAGTGCCAATATGAGCGTCGGGTTTGATGTGCTCGGTGCAGCGGTAACGCCGGTGGACGGTTCGCTGTTGGGTGATGTGGTGTCCGTTGAGGCGGCTGACCAGTTCAGCCTGAACAACCTTGGGCGCTTTGCCAACAAACTGCCGTCCGAGCCACGTGAAAATATTGTCTACCAGTGTTGGGAGCGATTCTGCCAGGAGCTGGGTAAAACCGTTCCGGTGGCGATGACGCTGGAAAAAAATATGCCGATTGGTTCCGGGTTAGGCTCCAGTGCCTGTTCCGTCGTGGCGGCGCTGGTCGCTATGAACGAACACTGCGGCAAGCCGCTCAACGATACGCGCCTGTTAGCGATAATGGGCGAGCTGGAAGGGCGTATCTCCGGCAGTATTCATTACGATAACGTCGCCCCGTGCTTTTTGGGCGGCATGCAGTTAATGATTGAAGAAAACGGCATTATTAGCCAGCAGGTGCCAGGCTTTGATGAGTGGCTGTGGGTACTGGCGTATCCGGGGATTAAAGTGTCGACGGCAGAAGCGCGGGCGATTCTCCCAGCGCAGTATCGCCGTCAGGACTGTATCGCTCACGGGCGGCATCTGGCGGGATTCATCCATGCCTGCTATTCCCGTCAGCCTCTTCTGGCCGCGAAGCTGATGAAAGATGTCATTGCTGAGCCGTATCGTACCCGCTTGCTGCCAGGCTTTAGTCAGGCGCGTCAGGCGGTCGCAGAAATTGGCGCGCTGGCCAGCGGTATATCTGGGTCTGGGCCGACGCTGTTCGCTTTGTGCGATAAGCCGGATACGGCACAGCGCGTAGCAGATTGGCTGGGTAAAAATTACCTGCAAAATCAGGAAGGCTTTGTTCATATTTGCCGGCTGGACACGGCGGGCGCACGGGTACTGGGATAATCAATGAAACTGTATAATCTGAAAGATCACAACGAACAGGTCAGCTTTGCACAGGCTGTTACGCAAGGACTGGGCAAGAATCAGGGATTGTTTTTTCCGCACGATCTACCGGAATTCAATCTGACAGAAGTGGATGAGATGCTGAACCAGGACTTCGTTAGCCGCAGCGCGAAGATCCTGTCCGCATTTATTGGTGATGAGATCCCTCAGGAAATTCTGGAAGAGCGCGTGCGTGCGGCATTTGCCTTTCCGGCTCCGGTTGCCCAGGTTGCCGCGGATGTCGGCTGTCTGGAACTGTTCCACGGCCCTACGCTTGCATTTAAAGACTTTGGCGGGCGCTTTATGGCGCAGATGCTGACGCACATCAGTGGCGACAAACCGGTAACGATTCTGACGGCGACCTCCGGAGACACCGGGGCGGCGGTTGCGCATGCCTTTTATGGCCTGAAAAATGTGCGCGTGGTGATCCTCTACCCGAACGGCAAGATCAGCCCATTACAGGAAAAACTGTTCTGTACGCTGGGCGGTAACATTGAAACTGTGGCGATTGATGGCGATTTTGATGCCTGCCAGGCGCTGGTGAAACAGGCGTTTGATGACGAAGAGCTGAAGGTAGCCCTGGGATTGAACTCGGCTAACTCAATTAACATCAGCCGTCTGTTGGCGCAAATCTGTTACTACTTTGAGGCTGTGGCCCAACTGCCGCAAGAGGCGCGTAATCAACTGGTGATTTCCGTTCCCAGCGGTAACTTTGGCGATCTGACCGCCGGGCTGCTGGCGAAATCACTGGGCTTGCCGGTGAAGCGTTTTATCGCGGCGACGAACGTTAACGATACGGTTCCGCGTTTCCTTGCAGAAGGTGAGTGGGCGCCGAAAGCGACCCAGGCAACGTTGTCGAATGCGATGGATGTCAGCCAGCCGAACAACTGGCCGCGCGTGGAAGAACTGTTCCGCCGTAAAATCTGGCGTCTGAATGAGCTGGGTTATGCCGCTGTTGACGATGCGACAACTCAGGACACGATGCGTGAGTTACATGAGATAGGCTACACCTCAGAACCGCATGCGGCGGTGGCTTACCGAGCGCTGCGCGACCAACTGAATCCTGGCGAGTACGGCCTGTTCCTTGGTACTGCGCATCCGGCGAAGTTTAAAGAAAGCGTTGAAGAGATTCTTGACCTGACGCTGGCGTTGCCAAAAGAACTGGCGGAACGCGCGGACCTGCCGCTGCTTTCTCATCACCTGCCAGCTGATTTTGCTGAACTGCGCAAGCTGATGATGACCCGCGGTTAACGGTTGCGCCCGCTGGCGCTTTGCATAGCGGGCCGACAAAACCTGTAGGCCGGATAAGGCGTTAGCCGTCATCCGGCCTTTTTACTATTGCTCGTGGCGTTTAAACACCAGTTCGCCGTTTCCTGATGCTTCTTCATCAAAGAAGTAGCCTTCGCTGTTAAATGCGGTCAGCTGCTCCGGTTGCGTTAAGCGGTTCTCAATAATGTAGCGACTCATCAGGCCGCGCGCTTTTTTGGCATAGAAGCTGATGACTTTAAACTTACCGTTCTTCTCGTCGAGGAAGACCGGTTTGATAAGCTCAGCGTTGAGTTTTTTCGGCTTCACGGATTTAAAATACTCATCCGAGGCGAGGTTGATCACCACGCTGTCGCCTTGCGCTTCCAGCGCTTCGTTAAGTTTATCGGTGATGGTATCTCCCCAGAACTGGTAGAGATCTTTACCCTTCGCATTGGCCAGACGAATGCCCATCTCCAGACGGTATGGCTGCATCAAATCCAGCGGACGCAAAACGCCGTACAACCCGGACAGCATCCGTAAATGCTGTTGAGCGAAGTCGAAATCCGCCTCGCTGAAGGTTTCAGCCTGCAACCCTGTATAGACGTCGCCTTTAAACGCCAGAATGGCCTGACGTGCATTGTCCGGCGTGAAGTCAGGCTGCCAGTCATGGAAACGGGTGGCGTTCAGATCCGCCAGCTTGTCGCTAATCCCCATGAGCTTGCCAATCTGCGGTGCAGAGAGTTGGCGTGCCACGTGAATAAGCTGCTGAGAGTGATCCAGCAACTCGGGCAGCGTATGACGTGTCGTTGCCAGCGGGCTTTGGTAGTCGAGCGTTTTTGCAGGTGAAATCAGAATCAGCATATCCAGTCCTTGCAGGAAATTTACTGCGACTTTAGCAAAAAAAACGACTGAATTGATCGATGGTTGCGATTGCCGCGCTATTCGCGCGGCGTTTCATCCCAGCTATCGGGCGCAAGCTGTTGTCTGATATCAGGATAACGGCGCGGATCGAATTCCGGGCGCACCCCGAGTTTTCGCTGGCGCAGATAGTCGCTGGCGATGGTATGTACAACCGGAGAAAGCAGCAGAATCGCCGTCAGGTTAGTAATGGCCATACAAGCCATGATGATGTCGGCAAGTTGCCAGACCAGCGGAAAACTGATTAACGTACCGCCAATGACGGTGCAAACGGTGGCAATACGTAATAACCAGATAACCCGGATGTTGTCCAGTTTCAGGAAAATGAGGTTGTTTTCCGCATAAATGTAGTTGGCGACGATAGAGCTAAAGGCAAACAGAATCACTATTAAGGCAACGAATCCGGCCCCCCATTCACCCGTCAGCGAGACCATGGCTCGTTGCAGCAACTGGATGCCTTCCATTGGCACATAAGTGGTGCCATTACCCGCCAGTAAAATGATCATTGCGCTGGCCGTACAAAGAATTAGCGTATCGCCCAATACACCAATCATTTGCACAATGCCTTGTGCTGCAGGGTGTGGCGGCCAGGATGCTGCCGAGGCAGCCGCGTTCGGAGTTGAGCCCATTCCGGCTTCATTAGAGAACATACCGCGCTGAAAACCGCTGGCAATGGCCTGGCTTAGCGTATACCCGGCTGCACCGGCCGCGGCTTCCTGCCAGCCAAAGGCGCTTTTTATGATGGTCATGATAATGCCGGGGAGCTGTCCGAAATGCCAAAGGCAGATGACGAGGCTACAACCGATCCACAGCAGCGCCATCATCGGAACAAACCATTGCATCAGGCGGGCAACGCCTTTAATGCCGCCGACAATGACCAGTAATGACACTATCGCCAGTGCGATACCGGAGAAGAGGGGAGGAATGTCAAAAGCAAAGGTCAACGCACGAGAGACTGAGTTTGCCTGCACGCTGTTAAAAATCAGGCCATAGGCAATGAGTAAAAAGATGGCAAACAGCACGCCCATCCAGCGCATGCCCAATCCACGGGCCATATACCATGCAGGACCGCCGCGAAACTGTCCCTTGCTGTCGCGCTCTTTATACAGCTGGGCAAGGGAACATTCGGCGAATGAGGTTGCCATACCAATGACCGCCGAGACCCACATCCAGAAAATGGCCCCTGCGCCGCCGGCGGCGATCGCCAACGCCACACCCGCCAGATTTCCGCTACCGACGCGCGCGGCAAGACTGGTGCACAGAGCCTGAAAAGAAGTTAAACCGCCCGGCTGCGGGCTGATGCTGTTTTTAAGACTTTTGCCAAACTGGCGAATATAGCGGAACTGCACGAACCCTGTACGCCAGGTGAACCAACATCCTGCGCCAAGCAGGAGGTAGATCATCACCGATCCCCAGAGTATTTCATTAATAAATGAGAAAAAATCAGGCATTAACATCCCTCTTGTTGATGCCGGTAAGCGCGAATAATCCCGTGTAAGCGCTACCAATTATCGACCAGTATATACCTTATAAGGTGATTGATTGCGGGAGTTTACCATAACAATGGGTATATCCTTAATTGCGCATCACGAGCTGTGAGATGCGTAATCAGGGCTGAGCGGCGGGTCGGACAATCCAGGCGGTTGCGCTGAGAGTGCGTCGTGCTATCATCAGGGAAGATCGGTTACATCCCCCTAACAAGCTGTTTAAAGAGAATCGCTATCATGACGGACAAATTGACCTCCCTTCGTCAGTTCACCACAGTAGTGGCCGACACCGGAGACATCGCGGCAATGAAGCTGTATCAGCCTCAGGATGCCACAACTAACCCTTCTCTCATTCTTAACGCAGCGCAGATCCCAGAATACCGCAAGCTGATTG
This sequence comes from Citrobacter sp. Cpo045, assembly GCF_030332875.1. Classification (NCBI taxonomy): domain Bacteria; kingdom Pseudomonadati; phylum Pseudomonadota; class Gammaproteobacteria; order Enterobacterales; family Enterobacteriaceae; genus Citrobacter; species Citrobacter sp. Cpo045. The sequence continues at coordinate 233,870 of NZ_JAOWGZ010000091.1, read as the reverse complement.
ATGACGCTGTAGCCTGGGCTAAGCAGCAGAGCAACGACCGCGCACAGCAGATCGTCGACGCGACCGATAAACTGGCAGTAAATATCGGTCTGGAGATCCTGAAACTGGTCCCGGGTCGTATCTCTACTGAAGTTGACGCTCGTCTGTCCTACGACACCGACGCGTCCATTGCGAAAGCAAAACGTCTGATCAAAATGTACAACGATGCTGGCATCAGCAACGATCGCATTCTGATCAAACTGGCTTCAACCTGGCAGGGCATCCGTGCCGCTGAGCAGCTGGAAAAAGAAGGTATCAACTGTAACCTGACTCTGCTGTTCTCCTTCGCTCAGGCGCGCGCATGTGCAGAAGCTGGCGTATATCTGATTTCTCCGTTTGTTGGTCGTATTCTGGACTGGTACAAAGCCAACACTGACAAGAAAGAGTATGCACCAGCAGAAGATCCGGGTGTGGTTTCCGTAACGGAAATCTATGAGTACTACAAACAGCACGGTTACGAAACCGTGGTGATGGGTGCGAGCTTCCGTAACGTCGGCGAAATCATTGAGCTGGCAGGCTGCGATCGTCTGACTATTGCTCCGGCACTGCTGAAAGAACTGGCGGAAAGCGAAGGCACTATCGAACGTAAACTGTCCTTCTCTGGTGAAGTGAAAGCGCGTCCTGCACGCATCACCGAAGCTGAGTTCCTGTGGCAGCACAACCAGGATCCGATGGCTGTAGACAAACTGGCGGACGGTATCCGTAAGTTTGCTGTAGACCAGGGTAAACTGGAAAAAATGATCGGCGATCTGCTGTAATCATTAATGCGTGGCCCTGATATGGGTCACGCTACCTCTTCTGAAACCTGTCTGTCCTTCCCTTCGCAGTGTATCATTCTGTTTAACGAGACTGTTTAAACGGAATAATCATGAATACTTTACGCATTGGCCTGGTTTCCATTTCTGACCGTGCTTCCAGCGGCGTTTACCAGGATAAAGGTATCCCGGCCCTTGAAGAGTGGCTGGCATCTGCCCTTACCACCCCTTTTGAGCTGCAAACGCGACTGATCCCGGATGAACAGGCGATCATCGAACAGACCTTATGTGAGCTGGTGGATGAAATGAGCTGTCATCTGGTGCTGACTACCGGCGGAACGGGTCCGGCCCGCCGCGATGTAACGCCTGATGCCACGCTGGCCGTAGCCGACCGCCAGATGCCGGGCTTTGGCGAGCAGATGCGCCAGATAAGCCTGCACTTTGTGCCAACGGCTATTCTCTCCCGCCAGGTTGGTGTGATTCGCAAACAGGCGTTGATTCTGAATCTGCCAGGGCAGCCGAAATCGATCAAAGAAACGCTGGAAGGCGTGAAAGATGCCGACGGTAAGGTTATCGTGCCGGGTATTTTTGCAAGTGTACCGTATTGTATACAGTTACTGGATGGGCCGTATGTGGAAACCGCACCGGCTGTTGTAGCATCTTTTCGTCCTAAAAGCGCAATCCGCGATACAAACGCCTGAAAGTAGCCCGATCGTGACATAAGTGCCAATGACAGTGGAGTATTGAATTGTTTACGATATAGTAATTTTTGCTTTACATATATCGACAGACAGATTCAATAACTCCACTGACTCATGGTTTGCTATGTCACAACACACTCGACCGCTGAATCGCCAGGATTATAAAACTCTTACGCTTGCTGCCCTCGGCGGTGCGCTTGAGTTTTATGATTTCATTATCTTCGTCTTCTTTGCCGCTGTTGTTGGCGAACTCTTCTTCCCGGCAGACATTCCTGAATGGCTACGTCAGGTGCAAACCTTCGGCATTTTTGCCGCCGGATATCTGGCGCGTCCACTGGGTGGCATCATCATGGCGCACTTTGGCGATCTGGTCGGGCGTAAGAAAATGTTCACCCTGAGCATTTTGCTGATGGCGATACCGACGCTGGCGATTGGTCTTTTGCCTACCTACGCCTCAATGGGGATCCTCGCGCCGCTGCTGTTACTGATGATGCGTATTTTGCAAGGTGCTGCCATCGGCGGAGAAGTGCCGGGCGCGTGGGTGTTCGTGGCGGAGCACGTACCGGAGCGCCGCATCGGCATTGCCTGTGGCACGCTGACCGCCGGGCTGACTGTGGGGATTCTGCTGGGATCGGTGGTTGCGACGCTGGTGAATACCAGCCTGACGCAGCAGGCGGTGCATGACTACGGCTGGCGTATCCCGTTCCTGCTGGGTGGCGTGTTTGGGCTGGTGGCGATGTACCTGCGTCGCTGGTTGCAGGAAACGCCCATCTTCCTCGAAATGCAGCAGCGTAAAGCGCTGGCGCAAGAGCTACCGGTGAAGTCGGTGGTGAGCAAACATAAAAAAGCGGTGGTCATTTCCATGCTGCTGACCTGGCTGTTATCGGCCGGGATTGTGGTGGTGATCCTGATGTCGCCAGTCTGGTTGCAGAAGCAGTATGGTTTTGCACCGGCGTTGACGTTACAAGCCAACAGTGTCGCGACCATTATGCTGTGCGTCGGCTGTCTGCTGGCCGGGTTTATTGTCGACCGGGTCGGCGCCAGCAAAACCTTTATTGTCGGCAGCCTGCTGCTGGCCTGTTCAAGCTGGTTTTTCTATCATCTGACCGGCAGCCATCCTCAGCACTTGTTCTTGCTATATGGGCTGGTAGGGTTGTGCGTTGGCGTGGTGGGGGCTGTGCCTTATGTGATGGTGCGGGCGTTTCCGGCGGAGGTCCGCTTTACCGGAATCTCCTTTTCTTACAACGTGTCGTACGCCATTTTTGGTGGTCTGACACCAATCGCCGTGACGATGTTAATGAGCGTGTCGCCAATGGCTCCGGCCTGGTATGTGCTGGCGTTATCGCTGGTGGGATTAGGTCTGGGGATTTGGCTGCGACAGGATATTTATCATCGCGATACGAGCGTGCAGGGCGAGTTACAGCGCTTGTAAGGAATATCCCCCCGTTCGGGGGGATAGCGTCAGATTAGTGCGCTTCACCGATCGGCAGGATGGTACGGCCAAACTGTTCGTTCAGCACTTCACCCATCGCCAGGTAAATGGCGCTTGCGCCACACACTAAGCCAATCCAGCCAGCAACGTGAATGATCGCTTCGTTACCTGCAATGTTGCCGACCGCCAGCAGTGCGAACAGCACTGTCAGGCTCAGGAAGACAAACTGCAACGCGCGGTTAGCTTTCAGCGTGCCGAAGAACATGAACAGTGTGAACACGCCCCACAGACCCAGGTATACGCCCAGGAACTGACCATTGGTTGCATCCGCCAGGCCCATTTTCGGCATGATCAGGATTGCAACCAGCGTCAGCCAGAACGAACCGTAGGAGGTAAAGGCGGTTAAACCGAAGGTATTGCCCTTTTTATATTCCAGCAGACCGGCAAATATTTGCGCGATACCGCCGTAGAAAATGCCCATCGCCAGAATAATAACGTCAAAGGCGAAGAAACCCGCGTTGTGCAGGTTAAGCAGAATGGTGGTCATGCCAAAGCCCATCAGGCCCAGCGGTGCCGGATTAGCCAACTTAGTGTTGCCCATAATTCCTCAAAATCATCATTGATTGAATGGTGAAATAGTTTCCCCAAATAACGATCACTGTCTTCGGGGCGCGGCATGATAATCAGGGGAGAGGGCACTGTCTATGATCTAACGAAGGGAAAATGAATTATTTTCCCTGTGATGGGCATCACGCTTACGCATGGTTGATCATTTTGCTAAGACAGACGATTTGAAGTACCGCCGGGAGCTGAGGGATTTGGTGGACGATCTGGTGAGAAATACCCATCGCCAGATGGCGTTGCTGCATGGGCGCGGCAGTGGTTATTCCAGTTCAAAGGCTTTCGCATCAACCGCGTGTCTGCCCCGCATGTTTTCTATGGCTTCTGAATCAAAATGTGCGGAATTAATCGTCGCCAATAACTTTCAGCGTTGCCATGTCAGAGGAGTTTACTGACTGGCCTGAGAAGGTGATTTTAGACACGCAACGTTTATTGTCATTATCGCTATTAATAGTGATCCAGTTGGTCGTTTGTCCCTCTTTAATGGATGACGGGACGTTCAGGCTTTGGCTGGAAGTGCGTACTGCTTTGAAGTAGACGGATGCGCCGTTAAGTTTAATATCGCCGCGATCGGCGGTGAGCTGAATGCGCTTCACCACCCGGCAAACGGGAATTCTCAGCGTAAGGTCGTTGGTTGCATTGCGGGGCATCGCAATCATACCCAGAACTTTATGATCGTTAGCGTGCGCGGCGCTGCTCAGCAGCAGGCCCATAAGCAGGCTGGTGGAAAGGGTTAACACGGATTTCATGGAATTTCTCTTTGACGGCTGTAAAAGTGTGTGACATCAGACCATCTTACCGCCGACGGGAAACCGTTTCATGGTCGTAATCTTTTCTTTTTATTACAATTTTAATATGAATGACCGTGCTGGTTTTGATTTGTTTTGTGAATTGATTTTGATTGGAAACTATTCGTTTTTTTGCCTTTCTGCCTTTTTACCTTAATTTTATCGCCACTGTGCTAAAAAAAATTTTCATGCCCCCCTTGATGACGTGGGTTACGACCCCATCTTGTAGACAACCGCAGTGGTGAGTCTGAAAAAAAACGATTCAGGGTAGTTGAAACCGCACGTTTCGCCCTTATTACAGATTCACAACCACATGATGACCGAATTTTTAGTGGAGACGTTTAGATGGGTAAAATTATTGGTATCGACCTGGGTACTACCAACTCTTGTGTAGCGATTATGGATGGCACTACTGCACGTGTGCTGGAGAACGCCGAGGGCGATCGCACCACGCCTTCTATCATTGCTTATACCCAGGATGGTGAAACTCTGGTTGGTCAGCCGGCTAAACGTCAGGCAGTGACAAACCCGCAAAACACCCTGTTTGCGATTAAACGCCTGATTGGCCGCCGCTTCCAGGACGAAGAAGTACAGCGTGATGAAGCCATCATGCCGTACAAAATCATCGGTGCTGACAACGGTGATGCATGGATTGACGTAAAAGGTCAGAAAATGGCACCGCCGCAGATTTCTGCTGAAGTGCTGAAAAAAATGAAGAAAACGGCTGAAGATTACCTGGGCGAACCGGTAACTGAAGCGGTTATCACCGTACCTGCATACTTCAACGATGCTCAGCGTCAGGCAACCAAAGATGCTGGCCGTATCGCAGGTCTGGAAGTAAAACGTATCATCAACGAACCGACCGCAGCGGCACTGGCTTACGGTCTGGATAAAGAAGTCGGCAACCGTACTATCGCGGTTTATGACCTCGGTGGTGGTACTTTCGATATCTCTATTATCGAAATCGACGAAGTTGACGGCGAAAAAACTTTCGAAGTTCTGGCAACCAACGGTGATACCCACCTGGGTGGTGAAGACTTCGACAGCCGTATGATCAACTACCTGGTTGACGAATTTAAGAAAGATCAGGGTATCGATCTGCGTAATGACCCGCTGGCGATGCAGCGTCTGAAAGAAGCCGCTGAGAAAGCGAAGATCGAACTGTCTTCCGCTCAGCAGACCGACGTGAACCTGCCGTACATTACTGCAGACGCGACTGGTCCGAAACACATGAACATCAAAGTGACCCGTGCGAAACTGGAAAGCCTGGTTGAAGACCTGGTTAACCGTTCTATCGAGCCGCTGAAAGTTGCTCTGCAGGATGCTGGTCTGTCTGTTTCCGACGTTCAGGACGTTATCTTGGTCGGTGGTCAGACTCGTATGCCGATGGTACAGAAGAAAGTTGCTGAGTTCTTCGGTAAAGAGCCGCGTAAAGACGTTAACCCGGACGAAGCAGTGGCAATCGGTGCTGCCGTTCAGGGTGGTGTATTGACCGGTGATGTGAAAGACGTGCTGCTGCTGGACGTTACCCCGCTGTCTCTGGGTATCGAAACCATGGGTGGCGTGATGACTCCACTGATCGCGAAAAACACCACTATCCCGACCAAGCACAGCCAGGTGTTCTCTACCGCTGAAGACAACCAGTCTGCGGTAACCATCCACGTGCTGCAGGGTGAACGTAAACGTGCCGCTGATAACAAAGATCTGGGTCAATTTAACCTGGATGGTATCAGCCCGGCTCCGCGCGGTATGCCGCAGATCGAAGTTACTTTTGACATCGATGCCGACGGTATCCTGCACGTTTCCGCGAAAGACAAAAACAGCGGTAAAGAGCAGAAGATCACCATCAAGGCTTCTTCTGGTCTGAACGAAGAAGAAATTCAGAAAATGGTTCGCGAAGCAGAAGCGAACGCAGAATCTGACCGTAAGTTTGAAGAGCTGGTTCAGACTCGTAACCAGGGTGACCATCTGCTGCACAGCACTCGTAAGCAGGTTGAAGAAGCAGGCGACAAACTGCCAGCTGACGACAAAACTGCCATCGAGTCTGCACTGACCGCGCTGGAAACTTCTCTGAAAGGCGAAGACAAAGCGGATATCGAAGCGAAAATGCAGGCGCTGGCACAGGTTTCCCAGAAACTGATGGAAATCGCTCAGCAGCAGCACGCACAGCAGCAGGCTGGTGCAGCAGGCGCTGATGCTTCTGCAAACAACGCGAAAGATGACGACGTTGTCGACGCCGAGTTTGAAGAAGTGAAAGACAAAAAATAATCGCCCTTTGAACGGGTAATTACTGGCACGGGCGAAGAGGTTTCCTCTCCGCCCGTGCACGCATGTTAGGGGCAGATAAAAAGAGATGGCTAAGCAAGACTATTACGAGATTTTAGGCGTTTCCAAGTCAGCGGAAGAGCGTGAAATCAAAAAGGCCTACAAGCGCCTGGCCATGAAATTTCACCCGGACCGCAACCAGGGTGATAAAGAGGCCGAAGCCAAGTTTAAAGAGATCAAAGAAGCGTACGAAATCCTGACCGATGCGCAAAAACGTGCGGCTTACGATCAGTACGGTCATGCTGCGTTTGAGCAAGGCGGCATGGGCGGCGGCGGCGGTTTTGGCGGCGGGGCTGACTTCAGCGATATCTTTGGTGACGTGTTTGGCGATATCTTTGGCGGCGGTCGTGGTCGTCAGCGCGCCTCACGTGGTGCTGATTTACGTTACAACATGGATCTCACTCTGGAAGAAGCCGTGCGTGGCGTCACCAAAGAGATCCGTATTCCGACTCTGGAAGAGTGTGACGTCTGCCACGGTAGCGGTGCGAAGGCAGGTACTCAGCCACAGACCTGTCCAACCTGTCACGGTTCTGGTCAGGTACAGATGCGTCAGGGCTTTTTTGCCGTACAGCAGACCTGTCCACACTGTCAGGGCCGCGGTACGCTGATCAAAGATCCGTGCAACAAATGCCACGGTCATGGTCGTGTTGAGAAAAGCAAAACGCTGTCCGTTAAGATCCCGGCAGGGGTTGATACCGGCGACCGTATTCGTTTAGCGGGCGAAGGTGAAGCCGGTGAACATGGTGCGCCAGCAGGTGATTTGTACGTTCAGGTGCAGGTAAAACAGCACCCAATTTTCGAACGTGAAGGCAATAACCTGTACTGCGAAGTACCGATTAACTTTGCGATGGCTGCGCTGGGCGGCGAGATTGAAGTCCCAACGCTGGACGGTCGCGTGAAGCTAAAAATTCCGGGCGAAACGCAAACTGGCAAACTTTTCCGCATGCGTGGAAAGGGCGTCAAGTCTGTACGCGGTGGCGCTCAGGGCGACCTGCTGTGCCGCGTGGTGGTTGAAACCCCAGTGGGCCTGAACGACAAGCAGAAGCAACTGCTCAAAGATCTGCAGGACAGCTTTGGCGGCCCGACCGGCGAACAAAACAGTCCGCGCTCCAAAAGTTTCTTCGACGGTGTGAAGAAGTTCTTTGACGATCTGACGCGCTAAGCTTACTGCCGTATATGATAAAAAGCCTGAAATTGGAAAATCTCAGGCTTTTATTTTTGGTTCTACTCTCACTGCCACTCCAGGCTTACCTGTTCAACAATGATATTTGTCTCAGCTTTCTCCGGCAAGGTATGTGCGACACTTGCAAATCCGGGTAATGTCTTCCATACCAATGGGTCTCCAATAACAAAAATGTGTTTTTTAGCCCTGGTAAGGGCCACGTTCAGAAGATTAGGTTTGCTCGAAGCCCATTCTGCGCCGCCGCGATTGTGTACATCACATCCGAGAACAAAAATAACGATGTCGTTTTCTTTCCCCTGAAAAGTATGGACTGTACCAACACAGCTTTTTTGCCACTCTTTAATTTCTTTATGTTTTAGTCGCGGTGAGTATTGTTGCCAGCTGGCCAGCTCTCTTTGTTCAATCAGTTCCAACAACGCATATTTAACAGCCTTGAATGGAGTAATAACGTAAATAGACCCCAGCTCTATATTTTCCGCGAGTAGACGGTCCAGTAGCGTAATCAGGCTTTGACCGTGACTATCTCGGTACTGCTTGTCTCCCAAACCCCCTCTTGAAACTAACCAGTGGTTTTCAAGTTCGCCATTGACAAGACGACTACAGATTTTGTCTGTATCAAGCCCGTGAATCATCCGGTTATTGTATGCCAGTTTATTAGCAATACTGAACATGGGTTCGATACAACGGCGATGTACCCATAATGGGATCCCAATCCAGATGTTATTGTTCATCATCTCTAATTTGCAGCCCCAATGATTGACGCGATCGGCAACCTGTTGGACTGAGAGCTTTTCTGGATTCCACTTTTCAGCATGCTCGTGTAGAAGATCCTGACAAAGGTGCCTAACCAGTGATGGAGAGGTGGTAAATACAGGCTCAATCTGTAACGGATCGCCCACAACGAGTACGCGTTTGGCGCGCCATATAGCGCCGACGGCCTGTTGAGGTGATGCCTGGCCAGCTTCATCGATCATTACCCAGCCAAGCTCGCCGCCTTTTACTCCATGCAGCATACGTCCCACTGAGGCAAAGGTTGTAGAGAGTACCGGGACAAACATGCATAACGTTTGCCACCAGGGGAGTGGCGTGGGCTCAAGATGAGGGGAATTTAAAAAATTCCTCAGGCGGCGCAGGAACATTTCTCTAAAGCGATCAACGCTCCCCATTGCCTCGTAAAGCCAGGCTTGATGAAGATCCATCGCAGCCATAAACAACAGTGAGCGTTGGCGGTTGATCTGAGCGTTTTGCCAGAATGCGGTGCGCTGTAAGCCAGCATTATCGATGGGTTTATGGCTATCAGGTAGAGCTATTCCTGAAAACTTATCCTTCAGGCCCCGCAATTTTTGTTCTATTTCCTCGCGCTGCAGGGCAATCCTGTCTATTTCTTGCTGTAAGCGGCGTTTTTGGGTGTCTGCCTCATTCAGTTGTTTACGCTGTTCAGAAACGAGCTGTGTTTTGTGTATTAATGATGCGCTAAGCGTTAAAAGATGCTGTTGTGTGTTACGTAATGATGTCTGGTAAGTCTGTACCTTTTTACGATTGAGCAAACGAGTCAGCAGGCCAGGTGCATCGGCTTCCTCTATTTTTTGCTGTTGCCTGGCATGCTGAATCTGTTTTTCAATTACGTCCCGCTCGGCTTCAAATTCCTTAAGTGCGCTAAGCCGATCTTCACATCGCACTGCCGCTTTTGCCATGTCCGAAGACAAAGCATCAGATGAACAGTAAGGTTTTTTTGCCAGCAGTTCGGCTAATTCTGCTAACTGTTTTTGCAGCTCTTCTGTTGTTTTCAGGCAGTGAATGAAATGCAGCTTTGCTGCGGTGAAAGAGAGTTTATTGTGGCAAGACTTCCAGCGCCAAAGGCTGAGAAAGTTTTCGTTGTCCGGTCTGGCCATTTCGACTGATGTGTCGCGTAAAAAATGCTCATCAAAAAGTAGTCTTTGGGCGAATTTTGTACGATTTGTTTTTCTTCCAAGAGCTACTGAAATTAATCCCCAACACTGTTTTTCTGTCGCAAGAGGACGAAAGAGAGGGTAATTACGCTCAGTTCCTTTTCCATCTTTATCTCTTTTATGCGCAGATTTGGGCAGGGATTTTGCTGCAACTTGATTTGCGGTCGGTGACAAATAGTCAAGATAACGAAATTCTTCGGCCAGCGATTTCTTTTGCGGTAATTCGTTAGAGATATTTTCTACGGCTGCATTATTGGATGAGGCCACAATCATTTCGAAACCGGTCAGTTCCGGGACGATAAAGCCTTCATGGGTAAGCGTATCTTCCACATTGCTGAAGCCCGCAAGGACTCTCGCTCGTTCAACGACATTATGCGCAACTAAATCACGCAGCAACGTCGTTTTCCCCGTTCCCGGAGGCCCATTTACTGATAGTAATCCACCTTCAGCAAGCTCTTCTACCGCCGTATTTATTGCAAACTGCTGCATTAATGACATCGCGTGCTCTGGCTCTGAAGGCCAACGCCCCAGAGGCATTTTAGTCGGATGCAGCTTATCGATAATGGCTGTTAGTCCTTTCTGAGAATAGAGATCTGGGTTTCTGTGAACACGGTGAGTGAGGTAAGTATTGAGTGTTCGGCATCGAGTGTCTTTCAATGATGACATTGCATCTTCAATATCCTCAAAAAAGAAGCTATTTAAGATGGGAAGTACTAATGCTTTTTCATTGTCGCTTATGAGGTCTTCCGTTTCGCTAGCTTCTTCTTGTTCCGTGTCCTGGCTCTCATTGTTGCCGTTAAACCAGTCAATTTGTATTGCATATTGCCATTCAGGTGCAAAGTCCGCCCATGATGTTAAATGAGTGTCGAGCAGCGTGAGAATATTGCTTGCGCGCAATACACCCGGGCCTTTTTCCCTTACGGGCTCTAACGTAACGCAGAAATCATTGAATGTATCGGCAAGATGCATACAATCGACCGCGAAGACTGATGAGTCGAGTTTGTGGAATTGACGTTTTTTAAGATGGCCCAACGCCCAGGGTAGCGAACTTACCGACAGTTTATCTCTCGTGGGTACACCTTCTCCGTTCAACTGCATCTTAGCAAAACAGGTTGTCCCTTCCTGATCCAAGCGCTGTTCGCATTCGTCGTCATTTTCCTCATTTGTTCCAAGAACCTCCTGACTAATGCGGCTGACGATATTTTTCTCAAATAGCCCTACGTGAACAATAAATGATGCCTTCGGCGGAATGTCATATTGCTGGCGTAATTTCTCTGAATGCCACGGAAGTGAAGCATCACCTAATGTAATGAGTTTTTTTAGTGGGATCAGCAGGCTTTTATCTTTTCTTTCAAGCGTATAAGGCTGAAAAAATTCAATGCGTTGCCAGGTTCTTAATATTTCTTGCGGGAGAGGTGTCGAGTCCATCTTAGCTCTTTGATTATTATCCCAATATATCAATGAATACGAGAATACTCTGATCCAAGAATTTTTGAAGATCTGAGAGGAGGAATCATTCTCTCTGGCGGTAATGGCACAGGCAGAACATCTTGATGATTGCTGAAATTTTTACTCGTAAAAACCGATCTATCCATCATGAATAATCTAATTTTAACGAGCTTTTTGAGGGTGTAAGATAGTATTTACGAAGTATTCACCCAATAGAGAGAATAAAAGTGAAACATCTGCATCGTTTTTTTAGTAGTGACGCCTCGGGGGGCATCATTCTGATCATCGCAGCCGTGGTCGCTATGCTGATGGCGAATATCGGGGTTACCAGTGGATGGTACCACGCCTTTTTGGAAACGCCCGTTCAACTGCGGGTTGGCGCGCTTGAGATCAACAAAAATATGCTGCTGTGGATCAACGATGCGTTGATGGCGGTGTTCTTCCTGTTGATTGGTCTGGAAGTAAAGCGCGAGTTAATGCAAGGTTCGCTGGCCAGTCTGCGTCAGGCGGCGTTCCCGATCATTGCTGCTATCGGGGGCATGATTGTCCCGGCGCTGCTGTACCTGGCATTCAACTATGCCGATCCCATCACCCGTGAAGGGTGGGCGATCCCGGCGGCAACGGATATCGCTTTTGCGTTAGGTGTGCTGGCGTTGTTGGGCAGTCGTGTACCACTGGCGTTGAAAATCTTCCTGATGGCGCTGGCGATTATTGATGACCTCGGCGCTATCGTAATCATCGCACTGTTCTATACCAGCGATCTCTCGCTGCTGTCGCTGGGCGTTGCCGCGTGCGCAATCCTTGTTTTGGCAGGATTGAATCTGTGCGGAGTGAGACGCACCGGTATTTATATTCTGGTCGGCGTGGTGCTGTGGACTGCCGTACTGAAGTCTGGCGTGCATGCAACGCTGGCGGGCGTGATTGTGGGCTTCTTCATTCCATTGAAGGAAAAACACGGGCGTTCACCGGCGAAGCGATTGGAGCATGTTCTGCATCCATGGGTGGCATACCTGATCCTGCCACTGTTTGCTTTCGCCAACGCAGGCGTTTCACTGCAGGGCGTCACTATTGATGGACTGACCTCGATATTACCGCTGGGGATCATTGCCGGCCTGTTGATCGGCAAACCGTTGGGTATCAGTCTGTTTTGCTGGCTGGCGTTACGCCTCAAGGTGGCGCAATTGCCGGAAGGAACGAATTTCCAGCAGATTATGGCGGTCGGTATTCTTTGCGGTATTGGCTTTACGATGTCGATTTTTATTGCCAGCCTGGCGTTTGGCAGCGTCGATCCTGAGCTGATTAACTGGGCAAAACTGGGGATCCTGATCGGCTCCTTGTTGTCGGCAGTGATAGGTTACTGCTGGTTACGTGCCCGGTTGAACGCATCAGCCTGACGGGATAACCCTTTCGTGACAATTTTCAGGGAGAGAGTATGTCTCATATAAATTACAACCATCTGTACTACTTTTGGCATGTCTATAAAGAAGGGTCAGTGGTTGGTGCAGCAGAAGCGCTTTATCTGACACCGCAGACCATTACCGGGCAGATTAAAGCGCTTGAGGAACGCTTACAGGGAAAATTGTTTAAGCGGAAGGGGCGTGGGCTGGAGCCCAGTGAGTTAGGCGAATTGGTTTTTCGTTACGCGGATAAGATGTTCACCTTAAGCCAGGAAATGCTGGATATCGTGAACTACCGCAAAGAGTCTAATTTGCTGTTCGATGTCGGCGTGGCGGATGCGCTATCGAAGCAGTTGGTCAGCAGCGTACTGGATGCCGCTGTGGTTGAAGATGAACAAATCCATCTGCGTTGTTTTGAGTCAACGCACGAGATGCTGTTGGATCAACTCAGCCAACATAAGCTGGATATGATCATCTCCGACTGCCCGATCGATTCTACGCAGCAGGAAGGGTTGTTCTCAGTGCGGATAGGCGAGTGCAGCGTGAGTTTTTGGTGCACCAAACCGCTGCCTGAAAAACCATTCCCGGCCTGTCTTGAGGAACGTCGGTTGCTGATCCCTGGACGTCGTTCGATGCTCGGACGTAAGCTGCTGAACTGGATCAACTCACAAGGATTGAATGTCGAAATCCTCGGCGAGTTTGATGACGCTGCGCTGATGAAAGCGTTTGGGGCAACGCATAATGCTATTTTTGTTGCACCTACTCTGTATTCGCACAATTTCTATGCCGATGATTCTATTGTTGAAATTGGACGCGTAGAAAATGTGATGGAAGAGTATCACGCCATATTTGCGGAAAGAATGATCCAGCATCCGGCGGTGCAGCGTATTTGCAATGCGGACTACTCGGCATTGTTCAAGCCACAGTAGACATACTTACCGTAATACTTCCGGCTGCGGTACTCACCCGCAGCCGGTTTCATGCTATAGCCTCAATAAGCTACGATACTGCCCACCTTCGCGGATAAATACCGGAATTCTGTTCAATGGCGCGGCATAGTGCAACGTTTGCCCTCCCGAATAACTCTCGCCGGTCGTAAGATCCGTCCATGTTTCCCCTTCCGGTAGCCAGATATCACGTTCGCGCATACCTTCATGCATTACGGGGGCAATCAGCAGGTCAGGACCAAAACAGTACTGGTCGGTGATTGCCCAACTTGTTTCCTGTTCGGGGAAATCAAAAAACAGGGGGCGCATCACTGGTGTATTGTGCTTATGGGTTTCCTCCATCAGCGCTTTAATATAGGGCTTCAGTTTCTCTCGCAACGCCAGGCAATCCGTCAGTACGTCACACACGTCCTCACCGTAGCTCCAGACTTCGTTCGGTGCACCGGTAGGACACTGGGCGATACCATCCCGGTACGGTTGTTCCGGTAAAATCTGCGGATCGCGGTTGCCGTGCAGACGCATCACCGGGCTAAATACGCCCCACTGGAACCAGCGGATCAGCAGTTCATGGAAATGTGGGTCGTGAATATTACCGCCATGAAAACCACCGATATCCGTCGTCCACCACGGTATCCCCGCGATTCCCATATTGAGTCCGGCGGCAAACTGGTTGCGTAGCGATCTAAACGAGGAGTGAATATCACCTGACCAGACCAGTGCGCCATACTTTTGACTGCCGGCCCAGGCGCAGCGTAGCAGGTTGATAACCTTGTCTTCACCATCGGCTTTCATACCATCAAAAAAGGTTTTGGCGTACATTCGCGGGTAGATATTGCCCACTTCCAGTACCGGCCCGGCATGGTAGCGATAGTTGTCATAGTCATAAACGCTGAACTCAGGTTCGGCTTCGTCTAACCAGAATAGCTTCACGCCTTTATCATAATAGTTGCGTTTGGCTTTGCCCCAGACGTAGTCCCGCGCACCCGGATGGGTAGCATCAAAGAAAGTGGTGTTGCCGAGGAAATCCATATTGATCGGCAAGCCACGTTCCGTTTGTACCAGCCAGCCGTTTTCGCGCATCTCCCGATAGCTTTCAGTGCGGTTATCCACCGTCGGCCAGACGGAGACCATCAGCTCAATTCCCAGCGATTTCAGCTCGGCAATCATGGCATCAGGATCGGGCCAGTCTCGTGCATCGAACATCCAGTCACCCTGATTCGGCCAGTGAAAGAAGTCGATAACGATCACCGAGATAGGCAGATTGCGGCGCTTATATTCGCGGGCAACCTCCAGCAGCTCTTCCTGCGTCCGATAGCGGAGTTTGCACTGCCAGAAGCCCATGGCGTAGTCCGGCATCATCGGCGGTGTGCCGGTAGCCAGCGCATATGCCCGGCTAATTTCTGCCGGGGTATCGCCAGCCGTGATCCAGTAGTCCAGCTGTTCACTGACCTGTGCTTCCCATTCGGTAACGTTGTGGGCAAAGGTTACGCGCCCGACTGCCGGGTTGTTCCATAAAAATCCGTAGCCCAGACTGGAGAGCATAAACGGTACTGAGGCCTGGGAGTTACGTTGCGCCAGCTCAAGAACGCATCCTTTGAGATCCAGGTTAGCCTGTTGATACTGCCCCATACCATAAATTTTTTCCCCTTCGCTGGCTTCGAAGCGGGCTTTAAGTGAATATTTCCCACCCTGAATAGGGCGGAATTCGCGTCCCTCAAGGTTGAGTGCGCTGACGTACTGGCCGTGAGAAGATTCATCCTCGCCAATTTCGCCCCGCAAGCGCCAGAACTCCTGCAACAGAGGTTTGTGTGGATGGCGGTAAAAGGTAACTTGTCCTTTTTGATTGACGATAGCGATAATTTTGCCGTTGGTCAGCGTCGCCTGGTGGTGCTCATAATCAATGTGGCAATGGCTTTCTGCGACTGGCTCAGTCAATGCCCAGTCTTCATTTCTCATTACCGGCAGATGACGGCCACTGCGCACGCGCAGGCTGTTCTCGCCCCAGGGTTCAATCCATAAATAGCGATCGTTTTGCTGCCAGACCAGGCGACGCGGGTCATGTTGCATAAATGGCATGGTGGTGCCTCCCATATTTCGAGGGTGAAGGTAAGGATCGTTTTTAGTTGATGGTTTCCAGATCGTGGCGAATCTTCTCTTCCATCGCTTCGTATTTACGAAAGAAAAGTAGTGGGATCGCTGCGAGCGCGAAGAGTAGGGCGGGTGCCCAGATAAAGGCCCAGGTAATTCCCTCCAGACCCGCAGCACTCTGGGCATGGTTGGGGACATAGCCAAAACTGTTCATGATCCAGGCAGCGAAAGCGGTACCGAGGCCACTACCCATCTTGATGCAGAAGGTGCTGCCGAAGGCGATAAGAATGCCGGTAGCTTTAATACCCGTCTTCCAGGCACCGAAATCGACGGCGAAGCCCAGCATGGCAAACGGCATTGAGCAGGCGATACCGCTGCCGATATTGCCGAGTATCCAGGCGGCGATGAGAAAAGGAATGTTGTCCGCTGCCAGCCACATCATGATGCCGCCAAGCGTGGCGACCAGCAGACCGCCTACCCATATCCACGTTTTAGCCAGGTATTTGCTAAAGAAGGGGATAGCGATGATAAACAGGATCTGAATTGTCGCCAGGCTGTTAATCAGCGGAACCAGATCTTTGCGGTCGAGGTTGTAGGTAAGATAGTAGACAATCGTTGTGGAGCGTTGTTGTAGGGCAATCCAGAAGATCAGGTTTGCCAGCACCATCAGGATCCATGGCCAGTTGCCTTTCATTGCCGCAAAACTCTTTTTCATCGGCAATTTAGGTTCTTGTTGAATTTTATCCGTATTCATTTCTCGGATATTTTTAAAGGCGAAAAGCGTTAACGAACAGGATATTACGGCAAATATAATCGCCGTATAAATAAAACCCGCATGATCATTTCCGTTACCTAAAAAAGCAACTAACGGCAGTGCGGTCGCATTCATTAATAAAACCCCAATTTGCCCACCGGTCATTCGCCAGGAATTTAAAACCAGTCTTTCCTTAGGAGATAAGGTCATCAGAGGTAATATTGCACTGAGTGGTGTATTAAGTCCGGTAAATAGAATGCTGGCAATCATATAAGATATTGCTGCATAGATAGCTTTTCCGGTCATACTGATATCAGGAGACCAAAATGACAGGGCGCTGAATACGGCAAAAGGTAATGGCAACCATAAAAACCAGGGGCGGCATTTACCGTAACGCGAACGCGTTTTATCGATGATGATCCCCCATATGGGGGCGTCTATGCCATCGACAATACGCGCCAGCAGCAGGATGACGCCTGCTACGGCGAGGCTAATACCTGCAACGTCTGTGTAGAAATATAAAATGTAAGTTGAACCGAAACAATACAGCAGATTACCCGCCACATCCAAAGAGCCGTAGCTAATACGCTGTAGTAAAGATAATGATGTTGACCCGCATGACTGGGTATCCTCAATAACAGAACTCATAATAATAACTCCGATACTGGAACGATACGCCCAGAAAAACAGCTTTTACTTTCCAAGCAAGTTTTAAATATTATTTTTTATGTCGTTACTGAATTTATCCTCAGATTAAAATGAGTGAGTAAGGTGTACATGAAAAGTAGTTAACCCTACCGCGGCAATCAATTATCAAATCTTACATCAGGATTGCGTTTATTCGTTTTTGAATGAACGATGTTTCTATTTGCTAAGGTGGTCACAGTTTTATTAATATTGAAATAAAAAAAGGAAAACAGTGAAAGAAAATAACTTTCACGTATTACGCGACGCGACTGAGGATGGGATAGCTGAAAAAACAGGCTGGTCAGGAAGAGTGTGAACGAGCGAGAACAACATCAGTGGCTAATGAGAAAAACGTCAGATAGCAGGCATAAAAAAACCCGCTTGCGCGGGTTTTTCACAAAGCGACAACAAGCAGGCGATTAAGCCAGTTTGTTGATCTGTGCAGTCAGGTTTGCTTTATGACGTGCAGCTTTGTTTTTGTGGATCAGACCTTTAGCAGCCTGACGGTCCACGATTGGTTGCATTTCGTTAAATGCTTTCAGTGCAGTAGCTTTGTCGCCAGCTTCGATAGCTGCGTATACTTTCTTGATGAAAGTACGCATCATAGAGCGACGGCTAGCGTTGTGCTTGCGGGCCTTTTCAGACTGAACGGCGCGCTTCTTAGCTGATTTGATATTAGCCAAGGTCCAACTCCCAAATGTGTTCTATATGGACAATTCAAAGGCCGAGGAATATGCCCTTTTAGCCTTCTTTTGTCAATGGATTTGTGCAAATAAGCGCCGTTTAAATTGCAGCACTCGTTGCGTAGTGATGGCGCAGGATTCTACCAGCTTGCGTGGCGTGAATACAGCTTTTCCACGAGAAAAATTGCATTGGCGTGCCCGTGAAGGTCTGCAATTTGTTTCATAACAATGAAAACAATCCTCTTTCTGTTTCGTAGAAACAATCGCCGGTTAACGTTGACCGCGGTACAGGGTATACTTTCACGATTTTCACTGTTTTGAGCCAGACATGAAGCTGATACGAGGCATACATAATCTCAGTCAGGCCCCGCATGGGTGTGTGCTGACTATTGGTAATTTCGACGGCGTGCACCGTGGCCACCGTGCGTTGCTGCAGGGTTTACGGGAAGAAGGGCGCAAACGCAATTTACCGGTGATGGTGATGATTTTCGAGCCGCAGCCGCTGGAGCTGTTTGCGACCGACAAGTCACCTGCGCGCCTCACTCGCCTGCGCGAAAAACTGCGTTATCTGGCGGAATGCGGCGTGGACTACGTGCTGTGCGTGCGTTTTGACAGGCGCTTTGCGGCATTAACGGCGCAGACCTTCATCAGCGATCTGCTGGTTAAGCGCCTTGGTGTACAATTTCTTGCCGTTGGTGATGATTTCCGCTTTGGCGCTAGCCGTGCGGGCGATTTCTTGTTATTACAGGAAGCGGGCGCTGAGTATGGTTTTGATATCACCAGCACCCAAACCTTCTGCGAAGGCGGTGTGCGCATTAGCAGCACCGCGGTACGTCAGGCGCTGGCAGAAGATAACCTGCAACTGGCCGAAAGCCTGCTTGGGCATCCTTTTACTATCTCAGGACGTGTCGTTCACGGTGATGAATTAGGGCGCACCATCGGTTTTCCGACGGCAAACTTACCGCTGCGTCGCCAGGTTTCTCCGGTGAAAGGGGTTTATGCAGTTGAAGTGATGGGACTGGGCGATAAACCGTTGCCCGGCGTCGCCAACATCGGCACCCGCCCGACGGTAGCAGGCGTACGCCAACAGTTGGAAGTGCATCTATTGGACGTTGTAATGGACCTGTATGGTCGCCATATAGATGTAGTACTGCGTAAAAAAATACGCAGCGAACAGCGATTTGCCTCGCTGGATGAACTAAAAGCGCAGATTGCGCGTGATGAGTTGACTGCCCGTGAATTTTTTGGGCTAACAAAACCGGCTTAATGCCTATACGAGTTTTAAATACGGAACCGAGAATCTGATGAGTGACTATAAATCAACCCTGAATTTGCCGGAAACGGGGTTCCCGATGCGCGGCGATCTCGCCAAGCGCGAACCGGGAATGCTGGCGCGTTGGACTGATGATGACCTGTACGGCATCATTCGTGCGGCCAAAAAAGGCAAAAAAACCTTCATTCTGCATGATGGCCCTCCTTATGCGAATGGCAGCATTCATATTGGTCACTCGGTTAACAAGATTCTGAAAGACATTATCGTGAAGTCCAAAGGACTCACGGGTTATGACTCGCCTTACGTTCCGGGCTGGGACTGCCACGGTCTGCCGATCGAGCTGAAAGTAGAGCAGGAATACGGCAAACCGGGCGAGAAGTTTACCGCCGCTGAGTTCCGTGCCAAGTGCCGCGAATACGCAGCGACCCAGGTTGACGGTCAGCGTAAAGACTTTATCCGTCTTGGCGTACTGGGCGACTGGTCGCATCCGTACCTGACCATGGACTTCAAAACCGAAGCCAACATCATTCGTGCGCTGGGTAAAATCATCGGTAACGGTCACCTGCACAAAGGTGCGAAGCCGGTGCACTGGTGCGTTGACTGCCGTTCCGCGCTGGCGGAAGCGGAAGTTGAGTATTATGACAAAACCTCCCCGTCCATCGACGTGGCGTTCCACGCCGCCGATCAGGATGCGGTGAAAGCGAAATTTGGCGTTTCTGACGTCAACGGCCCGATCTCTCTGGTTATCTGGACCACTACCCCGTGGACGTTACCGGCGAACCGCGCAATCTCTCTGGCACCTGATTTTGACTATGCGCTGGTGCAGATTGACGGCCAGGCTGTGATTCTGGCGAAAGATCTGGTTGAAAGTGTTATGCAGCGTATTGGCGCGGCTGAATACACCATTCTCGGCACCGTTAAAGGCGCTGAGCTGGAACTGCTGCGCTTTACCCATCCGTTTATGGGCTTTGATGTGCCGGCTATCCTTGGCGATCACGTTACGCTGGATGCGGGTACCGGTGCGGTTCATACCGCTGGCGGTCACGGTCCGGATGACTACGTCATCAGCCAGAAATACGGTCTGGAAATCGCTAACCCGGTTGGCCCGGACGGCGCATACCTGGCGGGTACCTATCCGGATCTGGACGGCGTGAACGTCTTTAAAGCCAACGACAAAATCGTTGCGCTGCTGAGCGAAAAAGGTGCGCTGCTGCACGTTGAGAAGATGCAGCACAGCTACCCATGCTGCTGGCGTCACAAGTCACCGATCATCTTCCGCGCGACCCCACAGTGGTTCGTCAGCATGGATCAAAAAGGCCTGCGCGCACAGTCGCTGAAAGAGATCAAAGGCGTGCAGTGGATCCCGGACTGGGGCCAGGCGCGTATTGAATCGATGGTTGCTAACCGTCCTGACTGGTGTATCTCCCGTCAGCGTACGTGGGGTGTGCCGATGTCTCTGTTTGTTCACAAAGACACCGAAGAGCTGCATCCGCGCGCTATCGAACTGATGGAAGAAGTGGCTAAACGCGTTGAAGTTGACGGTATCCAGGCGTGGTGGGATCTCGATCCGAAAGATATCCTCGGCGACGAAGCTGACCAGTATGTCAAAGTCCCGGATACGCTGGACGTGTGGTTCGACTCTGGTTCAACCCACTCCTCCGTCGTGGACGTGCGTCCTGAGTTTGCAGGCCATGCGGCCGATATGTATCTGGAAGGCTCTGACCAGCACCGTGGCTGGTTCATGTCATCTCTGATGATCTCCACCGCCATGAAAGGCAAAGCACCTTATCGCCAGGTACTGACTCACGGTTTCACCGTTGATGGTCAGGGCCGTAAGATGTCCAAGTCTATCGGTAACACCGTTTCTCCGCAGGATGTGATGAACAAACTGGGCGCGGATATTCTGCGTCTGTGGGTGGCTTCAACCGACTATACCGGTGAAATGGCCGTTTCTGACGAAATTCTGAAACGTGCTGCCGACAGCTATCGTCGTATCCGTAACACCGCGCGCTTCCTGCTGGCGAACCTGAATGGGTTCGATCCGGTTAAAGACATGGTGAAACCGGAAGAGATGGTGGTTCTGGACAGGTGGGCGGTAGGTTGTGCGCAAGCGGCGCAGGACGAAATCCTGAAAGCCTATGAAGCCTATGACTTCCACGAAGTGGTACAGCGCCTGATGCGCTTCTGCTCCGTCGAAATGGGTTCGTTCTACCTCGACATCATCAAAGACCGTCAGTACACCGCGAAAGCGGACAGCGTGGCGCGTCGTAGCTGCCAGACTGCGCTGTTCCATATCGCTGAAGCGCTGGTTCGTTGGATGGCGCCGATCATGTCCTTCACCGCCGATGAAATCTGGGGCTACCTGCCGGGCGATCGTGAGAAGTATGTCTTTACCGGTGAATGGTACGAAGGTCTGTTTGGCTTAGGCGAAACCGAAGAGATGAACGATGCCTTCTGGGACGAGCTGTTGAAAGTGCGTGGCGAAGTGAACAAAGTCATCGAACAGGCGCGTGCGGATAAGAAAGTCGGTGGTTCTCTGGAGGCTGCAGTGACCCTGTACGCTGAACCTGAGCTGGCGGCGAAACTGACCGCGCTGGGCGAAGAGTTGCGTTTTGTACTGCTGACCTCTGGTGCGACGGTTGCGGATTATGCAGCGGCTCCTGCTGATGCTCAGCAGAGCGAACTGCTCAAAGGTCTGAAAATCGTACTGAGCAAAGCCGAAGGTGAGAAATGCCCGCGCTGCTGGCATTACACTACCGACGTCGGCCAGGTGGCGGAACATGCAGATATCTGCGGACGCTGTGTCAGCAACATCGCCGGTGATGGCGAACAACGTAAGTTTGCCTGATGAGTAAGCCTCTTTGTTCAACAGGACTACGCTGGCTGTGGCTGGTGGTAGTCGTGCTGATTATCGATTTAGGCAGCAAATACCTGATCCTCCAGAACTTTGCTCTGGGGGATACGGTGTCGCTGTTTCCGTCGCTTAATCTGCACTACGCGCGTAACTATGGTGCGGCGTTTAGCTTCTTAGCCGACAGCGGCGGCTGGCAACGTTGGTTCTTTGCCGGCATCGCCATCGGTATTTGCGTCATCCTGATGGTGATGATGTATCGCTCGAAGGCGACGCAGAAGCTGAACAACATCGCGTATGCGTTAATCATTGGCGGTGCACTGGGCAACTTGTTCGACCGCCTGTGGCACGGCTTCGTGGTTGATATGATTGACTTTTACGTCGGCGACTGGCATTTCGCGACCTTCAATCTGGCCGATACTGCTATCTGTATCGGCGCGGCATTGATTGTTCTCGAAGGCTTCCTGCCGTCGAAAGAGAAAAAAGCCGCATAAAAAAATGCCGGATGGCGCTATGCTAATCCGGCCTACAATATACTGCGATCCTTGTTGGCCCGGTAAGCGTACCGCCACCGGGCAAACAGGCGGCAGCAATTTTAAAGAGCAACCTGCATGTCTAAATCAGTACAGAGTAACAGTGCGGTGCTGGTGCACTTCACCCTTAAGCTCGACGATGGCTCAACCGCAGAGTCAACCCGCAATAACGGCAAGCCAGCGCTGTTTCGCCTGGGCGACGGTTCTCTGTCTGAAGGACTGGAACAACACCTGCTGGGGCTAAAAGAAGGTGATAAAACCACTTTTGCTCTGGAACCAGATGCCGCCTTTGGCGTGTCAAGTCCGGACTTAATTCAGTATTTCTCGCGTCGGGAGTTTATGGACGCGGGCGAGCCAGAAATTGGCGCTATCATGCTCTTTACCGCAATGGACGGCAGTGAGATGCCTGGCGTGATCCGCGAAATCAACGGTGATTCGATCACGGTTGATTTCAACCATCCGCTGGCCGGGCATACCGTTCATTTTGATATTGAAGTGCTGGAAGTCGAACCGGCACTGGAGACGTAAAATGCAGATCCTGTTGGCCAACCCGCGCGGTTTTTGCGCTGGCGTAGACCGCGCTATCAGCATTGTGGAAAACGCGCTGGCTATTTATGGCGCGCCGATTTATGTCCGTCACGAAGTGGTGCATAACCGCTATGTGGTGGATAGCCTGCGCGAGCGCGGCGCTATTTTTATCGAGCAAATCAGCGAAGTGCCGGATGGCGCGATCCTGATTTTCTCCGCTCATGGCGTATCTCAGGCGGTGCGTAACGAAGCCAAAGGCCGTGACCTCACGGTTTTTGATGCGACCTGCCCGCTGGTAACGAAAGTGCATATGGAAGTTGCCCGCGCCAGTCGTCGTGGCGAAGAATCCATTCTGATTGGGCACGCCGGGCACCCGGAAGTCGAAGGCACAATGGGCCAGTACAGCAACCCGCAAGGGGGAATGTATCTGGTTGAATCACCGGATGATGTGCTGAAACTGAATGTGAAAAATGAAGGAAAATTATCCTTCATGACGCAGACAACGCTTTCCGTTGACGACACTTCTGACGTTATTGATGCGCTGCGTCAACGCTTCCCGAAAATTGTCGGGCCGCGCAAAGACGATATCTGTTATGCCACCACCAACCGTCAGGAAGCGGTTCGCGCGCTGGCGGAACAGGCTGATGTTGTGCTGGTGGTCGGCTCTAAGAACTCCTCTAACTCCAACCGTCTGGCTGAACTGGCCCAGCGAATGGGGAAAGCGGCGTATTTGATTGACGATGCGACCGACATTCAGGAAGCGTGGGTGAAAGAAGCGAAGTGTGTGGGCGTGACGGCCGGAGCCTCGGCGCCGGATATCCTGGTGCAAAACGTGATTGCTCGCCTGCAAGAGCTTGGTGGTGGGGAAGCGATCCCACTGGAAGGCCGCGAAGAGAACATCGTTTTCGAAGTGCCGAAAGAGCTGCGTGTGGATGTTCGTGAAGTAGAGTAAGTCTTTCCGGTTACGATTATGAGAAGATGCCAGACTTAACGTCTGGCATTTTTTTATGGAGAAACCATGCGCTTACCGATCATTCTTGATACCGATCCCGGCATTGATGATGCCGCCGCCATTGCTGCTGCGCTGTTTGCCCCTGAGCTGGATCTGCAACTGATGACCACGGTAGCAGGCAATGTGTCGGTGGAAAAAACCACCCGTAATGCGTTGCAACTGCTGCACTTCTGGAATGCGGATGTTCCGCTAGCGCAGGGAGCATCAATGCCGCTGGTGCGGCCGCTGCGTGATGCCGCTTCCGTGCACGGCGAGTCCGGTATGGAAGGGTATGAATTTGTCGAACACGACCGCCAGGCGATGGCAAAACCCGCCTTCCAGGCGATTCGCGATGCGCTGATGCATGCCCCGCAGCCCGTGACGCTGGTGGCAATTGGCCCGCTGACCAACATTGCGCTGCTGCTGACCCATTATCCTGAATGCGTATTCAACATTCACCGTCTGGTGATTATGGGCGGCTCTGCCGGGCGTGGGAACTTCACACCCAACGCCGAGTTTAATATTGCTATCGATCCCGAGGCCGCAGCGAAAGTCTTCCAGAGTGGGCTGGAGATTGTGATGTGTGGGCTGGATGTGACCAATCAGGCCATGCTCGCCCCAGACTATCTGGCGACGTTGCCTCAACTTAACCAGACGGGAAAAATGCTGCATGCACTGTTTAGCCATTACCGTAGCGGCAGCATGAATACGGGGCTGCGAATGCACGATCTGTGTGCCATTGCCTGGCTGGTGCGCCCGGAACTGTTTACCCTGCAGCCGTGTTTCGTGGCGGTTGAAACCCAGGGCGAATATACCTCGGGTACGACGGTGGTGGACATCGAAGGACGCTTGGGGCATCCGGCAAATGCGCAGGTTGCGCTGGGCCTGAACGTTGAAGGTTTCCAGCAGTGGGTGGCAGAGGTATTTGCCCGCGCGCTGTAACCAGGTGTTGTGCAACGGCACCTTCTCGCTGAGATAATCAATCATCGCCCGCATTCTGGCGGGCATATGTTGATTGCGCGTCCATAGCAGCCACAGTTCCCCGCTGTAGTCGCTAATAAATTCCCATTCTGGCAGTACCTGGACAATCTCGCCATTGGTGAGTGCCTCGCTGGCGGTGAACAGTGGCAGGCTGCCGATTCCCAGATCCTTTTTTACCGCGTCCAGGCGTACACCGGTGTGGTTGGCGGCGTAGCGGCCATGAGTCTGAATGGTCTCCATGCGCTCACCGCGTCGAAACTTCCAACGTGAATCCGCAGGTGTCTCGCCAAGACTGATACAGCTATGCTCGCGCAGTGCCTGCGGGTGCTCGGGCGTACCGTGCTTGCGTAAGTATTCGGGGGTTGCGCATATCACATGGCTGACCGGCATCAGCGGTTTCCCGTACAGGCCCGGGGAGGGCGACTGACTGATGCGCAGTGCAAGGTCGACGCCGTCGTCGATTAAATCCATATACCGGTCTTCCAGCCGAAGGCAGACGTCCACTTGCGGGTAGCGCGTAAAGAATTCGGCCATCAGTGGATGAATGACAAATCGCCCCACCGCTTTCGGCACGCTGAGGGTCAGTTGCCCTTGCGCGATGGTTTGTCGACTGCTGCCTGAGTCGACAGCCATTTGTGCCGCATGCAGCATTTCCTGCGCGTGTGCATACACAATTTTGCCCGTTTCGCTGAGCGCCAGCTTGCGCGTCGTACGGTGCAGCAACTTACTGCCCAACGCCTTCTCGAGGCGTGAAGCGCTGCGGCTAATAGCGGAAGGCGTAGCACCCGAGGCTTTGGCGGCGGCGGAGAAGCTCCCCTGGTCGATAATCAACACAAAGGTGGCAAGGTCGGGAAGAAGATTAGGGTTCATTAGTGCGTACCAGGCAAAGATGCATTGAACCAGCGCAGGATTATCGCCGTCAGTAAAGTGAATATACTCTTCCCATCAAGAGGAGAGCAATCATGACTGAACGTCTTTATTACACCAGCGATAACACTGAAGGCCAGGCTAACTTACTGAGTTGCTCGGCTGAGCCGGATGGACGGTACGCGGTGGTACTGGATAGAACCCTTTTTCACCCGCAGGGAGGCGGGCAGCCTGCGGATGCGGGCTGGATTGAAGATGAGCGGGTTGAAACAGTCCTCGCGCGCGGTGACGATGTGGTGCACATCGTGGCAAAACCGCTCCTCCCCGGTATCGTGAACCTGCGTGTGGATATCGCGTTGCGTCAACTGCACGCCCGCCTGCACTCGGCAGGACATCTTATCGGCCTGGCGGGTACAGCGTTTGGCTGGCTCCCAGTGAAAGCACACCATTGGCCCAATGAGGGGCGCATTACTTTCGCCGCCGGTGAAAACGGCACGTTACCGGATACGCTATCGCTGCAGGAGAAAATCAACGCCTGGCAGGCAGACAATCTCTCCAGACAAGTGACATTCACCGACGGGTTGCGGCAGGTTGGATTTGGTCCTCTCCTCGCTTATCCCTGCGGAGGGACGCATGTTGCCCATCTCTCTGAGATTGGGCCGGTGACGATTACTCAGGTGAAGATGAAAAAAGGGCAAATGATCGTCAACTACACGCTCGTGCCATAAAACCACATTCGCGAAAATATCTAAGCAGACTGGCTGATTTCTGCTCGTATTTCCGTCGTTTTCCCATCATTTTGCGCCATACTGAGTAAGTTTGACTTCTTTCCTGTGCTCCAGCAATGATTCATCCTGCGGGATGAATCATGTCTTTTACTGATATTCCCCTCTGTTTATCATTAAATTCTAATTATGGGTGTTTTCAGCTAGCGGCCTCCGGGCGCGCTGGTTACTCTGAAAACGGTTTACGCAATTTTTATAAAAGAGAATAGCTATGCATGAAGCACAAATCCGTGTCGCCATTGCCGGCGCCGGTGGCCGCATGGGACGGCAGTTAATCCAGGCCGCCATGGCGATGGAAGGTGTTCAATTGGGTGCCGCGTTAGAGCGCGAAGGCTCGTCCTTACTGGGAAGCGATGCCGGAGAGTTAGCGGGAGCCGGGAAAACGGGCGTTACCGTGCAAAGCAGTCTTGAAGCGGTGAAAGATGATTTCGATGTTTTCATCGATTTTACTCGCCCGGAAGGCACGCTGACGCATCTGGCGTTTTGCCGCCAGCACGGTAAAGGGATGGTGATTGGCACCACCGGCTTTGATGACGCCGGTAAACAGGCTATTCGCGATGCTGCGCAGGAGATTGCGATTGTTTTCGCCGCGAACTTTAGCGTCGGCGTGAACGTTATGCTTAAGCTGCTGGAGAAGGCGGCGAAAGTGATGGGCGATTACACCGATATTGAGATTATTGAAGCTCACCACCGCCATAAAGTTGATGCGCCGTCAGGCACTGCGCTGGCGATGGGCGAGGCGATTGCCGGGGCGCTGGATAAAGATTTAAAAGAATGCGCGGTCTATTCGCGTGAAGGTTACACCGGCGAGCGCGTACCGGGCACGATCGGTTTTGCCACGGTGCGGGCGGGGGATATCGTCGGTGAGCATACCGCGATGTTTGCTGATATTGGCGAGCGTATTGAGATCACGCATAAAGCGTCCAGCCGCATGACTTTTGCCAATGGCGCAGTGCGATCGGCGATTTGGCTAAAATCAAAGTCAAATGGTCTTTTTGATATGAAAGATGTGCTTGATTTACGCAGTTTATAGCTTTCATTACCCTTCGTGATGTGGTTATTGTAGTCACAATTATTTGATTACATAGGGCAATATTTTATTGCCCTTTTATTTTTGGATTCTGAATGTGTTTTTTCTTTTAATTGGTTATTTATCTATGTTTTGTTGGGTGATTCTGTTATCTCAATGTAAATTTTGACCAAATGGTCCACTTTTTTCTCTCCCGCATTCTGTTTTTACACTCTTTGCCTACCGCAAGCGTTTTCTACCTTGAGTTAGCTGATCTTTTTGCCTGTTAAATCGTGTGTTTTATCCCAGTGGCGCAAAATAATAATAAAAAAAGCCCTTTTGGGTAGACTTTTGTGTGAGCTATCTCTAGAATGCCGCCGTTTGCCAGAAATCCATAGGTAAGCAAATTTGCATTGATTCATGAGGTGTTAATGAATTAATATGCAAATAAAGTGAGTGAATATTCTCTGGAGGGTGTTTTGATTAAGTCAGCGCTATTGGTTCTGGAAGACGGAACCCAGTTTCACGGTCGGGCCATAGGGGCAACAGGTTCGGCGGTTGGGGAAGTCGTTTTCAATACTTCAATGACCGGTTATCAAGAAATCCTCACTGATCCTTCCTATTCCCGCCAAATCGTCACTCTTACTTATCCTCATATCGGTAATGTCGGCACCAATGAAGCCGATGCAGAATCTTCTCAGGTACATGCGCAAGGCCTGGTCATCCGCGACCTGCCGCTGATTGCCAGCAACTTCCGCGATACTGAAGACCTCTCTTCTTACCTCAAGCGCCATAACATTGTGGCGATTGCTGATATCGATACCCGTAAGCTGACGCGTTTGCTGCGTGAAAAGGGCGCACAGAACGGCTGCATCATCGCGGGCGATAACCCGGATGCGGCGCTGGCACTGGAAAAAGCAAAAGCTTTCCCAGGCCTGAACGGTATGGATCTGGCGAAAGAAGTGACCACCGCGGAGCCTTATAGTTGGACGCAGGGGAGCTGGACGCTAGCCGGTGACCTGCCGGAAGCGAAATCTGCCGATGAAATGCCGTTCCACGTTGTGGCTTACGATTTCGGCGCCAAACGTAACATTCTGCGTATGTTAGCGGACCGCGGCTGCCGCCTGACGGTTGTACCGGCGAAAACCTCAGCAGAAGACGTTCTGAAGATGAATCCGGACGGTATTTTCCTGTCCAACGGCCCTGGCGACCCGGCGCCGTGCGACTACGCAATTACCGCGATTCAGAAATTCCTCGAAACCGATATTCCGGTATTTGGCATCTGCCTCGGCCATCAGCTGCTGGCGCTGGCGAGCGGTGCGAAGACCATTAAGATGAAGTTTGGCCACCACGGCGGCAACCATCCGGTAAAAGATATTGATAACAATACCGTGATGATCACCGCACAGAACCACGGTTTTGCCGTAGATGAAGCCTCCATGCCTGCCAACCTGCGCGTGACCCACAAGTCACTGTTCGACGGCACCTTGCAGGGGATTCATCGTACCGATAAACCGGCGTTTAGCTTCCAGGGGCACCCTGAAGCGAGTCCGGGTCCGCACGACGCTGCACCGTTGTTCGACCACTTTATCGAGTTAATTGAGCAATACCGTCAGTCCGCGAAATAATCAGGAGTAAAAGAGCCATGCCAAAACGTACAGACATAAAAAGTATCCTGATTCTGGGCGCGGGTCCGATTGTTATCGGTCAGGCGTGTGAGTTTGACTATTCCGGCGCGCAGGCGTGTAAAGCCCTGCGTGAAGAGGGTTACCGCGTTATTCTGGTGAACTCCAACCCGGCAACCATCATGACCGACCCGGAAATGGCCGATGCCACTTACATCGAGCCGATTCACTGGGAAGTGGTGCGCAAAATTATTGAGAAAGAACGCCCGGATGCGGTGCTGCCAACCATGGGCGGTCAGACAGCGCTGAACTGTGCGCTGGAACTGGAACGCCAGGGCGTACTGGCTGAGTTCGGCGTGACTATGATTGGCGCAACGGCGGATGCCATTGATAAAGCGGAAGACCGTCGTCGCTTCGATATCGCGATGAAGAAGATTGGTCTCGACACCGCACGTTCAGGCATCGCTCACACCATGGAAGAAGCGCTGGCGGTTGCCGCTGACGTTGGCTTCCCGTGCATTATCCGCCCTAGCTTCACCATGGGCGGCACCGGTGGCGGTATCGCCTACAACCGCGAAGAGTTCGAAGAAATCTGCGAACGCGGTCTGGATCTTTCCCCAACCAACGAGCTGCTGATTGATGAATCACTGATTGGCTGGAAAGAGTACGAGATGGAAGTGGTGCGTGATAAAAACGACAACTGCATCATCGTCTGCTCCATCGAAAACTTCGACGCGATGGGCATCCATACCGGTGACTCCATCACCGTAGCACCTGCCCAGACGCTGACCGACAAAGAATATCAAATCATGCGTAACGCCTCGATGGCGGTACTGCGTGAAATCGGCGTAGAAACCGGCGGCTCTAACGTCCAGTTTGCGGTAAACCCGAAAAACGGTCGCCTGATTGTCATCGAGATGAACCCGCGCGTATCCCGCTCCTCGGCGCTGGCGTCCAAAGCTACTGGCTTCCCGATTGCAAAAGTTGCCGCCAAGCTGGCCGTAGGTTACACCCTCGACGAACTGATGAACGACATCACCGGTGGCCGTACTCCGGCCTCGTTTGAGCCGTCCATCGACTACGTTGTGACGAAAATTCCACGCTTCAACTTCGAGAAATTCGTTGGCGCTAATGACCGTCTGACCACGCAGATGAAATCTGTCGGTGAAGTGATGGCGATTGGCCGCACCCAGCAGGAATCGCTGCAGAAAGCGCTGCGCGGTCTGGAAGTGGGCGCGACCGGCTTCGACCCGAAAGTAAGCCTGGACGACCCGGAAGCACTGACTAAAATCCGTCGCGAGCTGAAAGACGCTGGCGCTGAGCGTATCTGGTACATCGCCGATGCCTTCCGTGCTGGCCTGTCCGTCGATGGCGTGTTCAACCTGACTAACATCGACCGCTGGTTCCTGGTGCAGATTGAAGAGCTGGTACGTCTGGAAGAAAAAGTCACCGACCTTGGCATCAACGGCCTCGACGCTGACTTCCTGCGCGTACTGAAGCGCAAAGGCTTCGCCGATGCGCGTCTGGCGAAACTGGCCGGCGTTCGCGAAGCGGAAATCCGCAAACTGCGCGACCAGTACAATCTGCACCCAGTCTACAAACGCGTGGATACCTGTGCGGCAGAATTTGCCACCGACACCGCTTACATGTACTCCACCTATGAAGATGAGTGCGAAGCGAACCCGTCCGTTGACCGCGATAAAATCATGGTGCTGGGCGGTGGTCCAAACCGTATCGGTCAGGGTATTGAGTTTGACTACTGCTGCGTACACGCCTCGCTGGCGCTGCGCGAAGACGGTTACGAGACCATCATGGTCAACTGTAACCCGGAAACCGTTTCAACTGATTACGACACCTCTGACCGCCTGTACTTCGAACCGGTCACGCTGGAAGACGTACTGGAAATCGTTCGTATCGAGAAGCCGAAAGGCGTCATCGTACAGTACGGCGGACAGACCCCGCTGAAGCTGGCGCGTGCGCTGGAAGCGGCAGGTGTACCGGTTATCGGTACCAGCCCGGATGCCATCGACCGCGCGGAAGACCGCGAGCGTTTCCAGCAGGCGGTTGACCGTCTGAAGCTGAAACAACCGGCGAATGCTACCGTAACGGCTATCGAACAGGCTGTTGAGAAGGCGAAAGAGATTGGCTACCCGCTGGTAGTGCGTCCGTCGTATGTTCTCGGTGGTCGCGCGATGGAAATCGTCTACGACGAAGCCGACCTGCGTCGCTACTTCCAGACCGCAGTCAGCGTTTCTAACGATGCGCCGGTACTGCTGGACCGTTTCCTTGACGATGCGGTTGAAGTGGACGTGGACGCTATCTGCGACGGTGAAATGGTGCTGATTGGTGGCATCATGGAGCACATCGAACAGGCGGGCGTGCACTCCGGTGACTCCGCATGTTCTCTGCCAGCGTACACCCTGAGTCAGGAAATTCAGGATGTGATGCGCCAACAGGTGCAGAAACTGGCCTTCGAACTGCAGGTTCGTGGTCTGATGAACGTCCAGTTTGCGGTGAAGAATAACGAAGTTTACCTGATTGAAGTGAACCCGCGTGCGGCACGTACCGTTCCGTTCGTCTCCAAGGCAACTGGTGTACCGCTGGCGAAAGTCGCGGCG
The DNA here is from genome assembly GCF_030332875.1 of Citrobacter sp. Cpo045. Lineage (NCBI taxonomy): Bacteria > Pseudomonadati > Pseudomonadota > Gammaproteobacteria > Enterobacterales > Enterobacteriaceae > Citrobacter > Citrobacter sp. Cpo045. The sequence goes on along the minus strand of NZ_JAOWGZ010000091.1, from coordinate 202,011 downwards.
CGCGTGATGGCCGGGAAAACGCTGGCACAGCAGGGCGTAACCAAAGAAGTTATCCCGCCGTACTACTCGGTAAAAGAAGTGGTGCTGCCGTTCAACAAGTTCCCGGGCGTTGACCCGCTGTTAGGGCCAGAAATGCGCTCTACCGGGGAAGTGATGGGCGTGGGCCGTACCTTCGCGGAAGCGTTCGCCAAGGCACAGCTGGGCAGCAGCTCCACCATGAAAAAACAGGGTCGTGCACTGCTCTCCGTTCGCGAAGGCGATAAAGAGCGTGTGGTTGACCTGGCAGCGAAACTGCTGAAGTTTGGCTTCGAGCTGGATGCGACGCACGGGACCGCGATTGTGCTGGGTGAAGCGGGTATCAATCCACGTCTGGTGAACAAGGTGCATGAAGGTCGTCCGCACATTCAGGACCGTATCAAGAATGGCGAGTACACCTATATCATCAACACCACCGAAGGTCGTCAGGCGATTGAAGACTCCAAGCTTATTCGCCGCAGCGCGCTGCAGTACAAAGTGCATTATGACACTACGCTGAACGGCGGTTTCGCCACAGCGATGGCGTTGAATGCCGATGCCACCGAGAAGGTAACCTCGGTGCAGGAAATGCACGCGCAGATCAAAAAGTAATAAACAAAAGGTCCGGTGAATATTGCTCTAACCGGATCTGTAATATAATTTTGAAAGGGTTTCTGTAAAGAAACCCTTTTTTTGTCTTGCGTAAGGTCATTCCTGGACAAGTCCGTTTCCGTAACCACATTTTCAATGTAATAAGCACGATATTGCTCACACTAATCAACATTCAAGTCGCATACTATCCTTTATATCCACAATTTTAATATGGCTTAGTTTTTATTAATTTGGACAGGCCGTAGCCAGATTTTTAATTTGTGAAAATGGTGTGCTTATGTGTGAAAAATATGTTGAAAGACCGCTTTATTTGTTAATTGCTGACTGGATGATGGCCGAGGATCGTTGGATCACCGCAAAGGAAATTTCCCGCCATTTTGATATCGAGCACTGCAAAGCAATTAATACGCTCTCTTATATTCTGTCGGAAGTGGGAGAAATTGTTTGTGAAGTTAAGATGATCCCTAATCAGATTGCCGGTCGGGGTTGTCAGTGCCAGCGTCTGGTGAAAGTCGTGAGCATTGACTCTCATCTCTACAGCCGACTGAATCACAATTTGCAGGAGAAAAAGGTGAGCATGGCGAAAACGCCACGCCTGTCTGCCGTTCCTCCAACAGAGCTCAACCGTGAGCAGAAATGGCAGATGATGCTCTCCAAGAGTATGCGTCGCTAATAATCAGTTTGCCTGATGGCGGCATAAACGGTGATTGACACGTAGGCCGGATAAGCGTGAGCGCATCCGGCATCAATTACTGTGCTGATTTGGGTTTTACGTCCGTTGTGCCTTTCAGACGTGGCCGGTTTTCTTCGACCCGCGTTAAGGGTAGTGTTTCGTGTAGACCTGTGTGGCAGCGAGTTGCAAGATCCTGATACTCTTTGGTGTTTAGCCGTTTCCAGTGCAGTTCCTGGTCCGTGACTTCACGCAATACGCGAGCGGGTGAGCCAACCAGCATCTGCCTTGCCTCTCCCTGAAATCCGGCTTTGACAAAGCTCATGGCGGCGACAATGCTCTCTTCGCCAATTACTGCGCCGTCCATAATGACGCTGTTCATACCGATCAGCGCATCTCTGCCCACCACGCAACCGTGCAGGATTGCGCCATGGCCGATGTGTCCGTTCTCATGCACGATGGTGTCGGTGTCGCAGTAGCCGTGCATGATGCAGCCATCCTGCAAATTAGAACCAGCCTCCAGGATCAAGCGACCATAGTCACCGCGCAATGACGCGTGCGGGCCAATATAAACTCCGGCACTCACTATGACATCGCCAATCAGCACGGCGCTGGGATGGACAAAGGCATCCGGATGTACCACCGGAATCAGGCCCTCAAAGGCGTAGTAGCTCATCGTTTTATCTCGGTTTTATTGCCGGATAAGCGAATCGCTATCCGGCATCGGCACATTAACGACCTTTCCACACCGGGTCGCGTTTTTCGGCAAACGCCTGCGGTCCTTCAAGCGCATCTTCCGAATGCAGTACAGATGGATAGTGCTTCAGCACGCCGCTGCGGATGTAGCGGTAGCCTTCTTCCACCGGCATTTCGCTGGTGGTGCGATAGATCTCTTTCAGTGCGGCGATAGCCAGCGGGGCGCTATTGACCAACTTCTGCGCCAGTTCACGCGCGCTATCCATCAGTTCGCCCTGGCTGACAACGCGGTTGACGATACCCCAACGCAGCGCTTCTTCGGCGCTCATTCGTCTGCCGGTCATCACCATTTCGTTGACGATTGCCGGTGGCAGCAGCTTAGGCAGACGCAGTACGCCGCCGCTGTCAGGCACGATCCCGAGCTTGGCTTCCGGCAGTGCGAAGCTGGCGTTTTCCGCGCAGACAATAAAATCCGCTGCCAGCGCCAGCTCAAAACCACCGCCAAACGCATAGCCGTTTACCGCAGCGATGACCGGCTTATCGAGATCGAAAATTTCGGTTAAACCGGCGAAGCCGCCTGGGCCAAAATCGGCATCTGGCGCTTCACCTTCAGCTGCCGCTTTTAAGTCCCAGCCCGCAGAAAAGAATTTCTCACCGCCGCCGGTGATAATCGCTACGCGTAATTCCGGGTCGTCACGAAAATTAAGAAACGCTTCACCCATGGCAAAGCTGGTTTTGGCGTCAATGGCATTGGCTTTAGGCCGGTCGAGGGTAATTTCCAGGATCGGGCCGTTACGGGTCAGATGTAATGAATCACTCATAGTTCATCTCCAGATAAATAGATTTCCCGGCAGGAGGAGTTCCTGTCGGAAGGGTTATTTCAGATTTTTTTTGATTATTTTTCCTGAACAATTGCGCGGCAGGTCGGTTCTTATCTCCATAAAAGAGGGAACCTTGAATTTCGCCATATTGTTTTCGCAGAAGCTGAAGAACTCGGCTTCGCTTAATGTTTCACCTTCATTAAGGACGATAAACGCTTTAATGGCTTCATCACGGATCGAATCTTTAATACCGACAACCACAATGTCCTGAATTTTGGGATGCGCAGAAATAATATTTTCCAGCTCGACGCAGGAGACATTTTCCCCGCCGCGTTTAATCATGTTGCAGCGCCTGTCGACGAAATAAAAATAGCCATCCTCATCCTGATAGCCCGAATCACCGGTATGCAACCAGCCCTCAGGTTCCAGCGCTTTGGCGGTAGCCTCCGGCTGCGCGTAGTACTCTTTGAAGATTGTTTTGCCCGGCACGCCTTTAATACAGATTTCGCCAATTTCTCCGGCGGGCAGGGGACGGTTGTGATCGTCACGGATTTCGGCTTCATAGCTAAATCCCACGCGGCCAATGGAGGGCCAGCGTCGTTTGTCACCGGGACGGTCGCCGATAATACCGACGATGGTTTCAGTCATACCGTAGGAGGTCAGCAGCCTGACGCCAAAGCGTTCGGTAAAATCGTCTTTTTCCTGCTCGGATAAATTGAGGTAGAACATCACTTCGCGCAGGTGATGCTGTCTGTCGGTTGGTGCAGCGGGCTGCACCATTAGCGTTCTGATCATCATCGGAATGCATTCGGTAACCGTAGCCTTATATCTATGCACCTGATTCCAGAACGCCCTGGCACTGTACTTCTCTAGCAGCACAAAGGTGCTGCCAGCGGAGAATGCGGGCATTGCGGCGGTACACTGACAGTCGATATGAAACGCGGGCATCACCGTCATGTAGACGTCATCATCGCGCAGGGCGATTTGCCAGGCAGAGTAGTAGCCTGCAAAACGCAGGTTGGAGTGGGTAATTACCACCCCTTTAGGCCGCGAGGTGGTGCCTGAGGTAAACAGAATTTCCGCCGTATCGTCAGTGGATAACGCGGGCGTATAGCACAGCGTGGTGGACTGGCGGGATTGCAGTTGGGTAAAGTGACTCACACCGTCGTCAGCCGGAAGCTGTTCGCCAATCAGACAGATATGATTAAGCGGGGTGCTATTTTCCAGTCGTATCTGGCGGTACATAGGATAAAACTGGGCGCTGGTGACCAGCAGACTTACCTGGCTGTTTTGCAGGATCCAGGCACTTTCTTCACCCAGCAAGCGGGCATTAATCGGTACCATGATGGCGCCAATTTTTGCCAGCCCAAACCAGCAAAAAATGAATTCCGGACAGTTATCCAGATGCAATGCGACCTTATCGCCCTTGCGGATCCCTAAGGAATGGAACAGGTTTGCCGTGCGGTTAATCTCTTCATTGAGCGAGGCATAGCTAAACTGCCGAACGATTCCTTCGCAGGATTCGAAAATTAACGCCGTTTTATCTCCGTACACCCCGGCCAGGTCGTCCCACATCTGACGTAAGTTTTGTCCGCCAACGATATCCATATTGCTTTATCCACTGAAATCAGGCGTGAGCGCTAACCATCGAGGGGTCAGCGCGTCGCGTTTATTCCTCAACTCTGGCCAGGCCTTTGCCGACCAGCTCATTTATGTCTGCTTCGCTATAACCAATATTTTTCAGAATGGCGGCAGTATCCATGCCATGTGACGGCATGCCACGCCAGATTTTCCCCGGGTTGTTTTTAAATTTCGGCATGATGTTTGGCCCTTTGCAGGTGCGGCCATCCATTGTTTGCCACTGAGTAATAGATTCACGGGCAACGTACTGCGGGTTGCCTTCCAGTTCAGGAATAGTCAGCACCTTCGCGCAGGCGATGTTCAGCTCAGCAAAGCGCGCCTGGACTTCGGCGATGGTGTGCGTTGCCAGCCAGGCGTCCAGTTTCTCTTCCACAAGCGGGCCGTAAGGGCATTCCACACGATGGATAAGCTGGGTGCCTTCCGGGACTTCCGGTGTGCCAAGAATGTGGGCGAGGCCAATATCCTTGAAGCATTCGTTGATTTGCGTGATGCCGACCAGCTCCATAACGATATAGCCATCGGCGCATTTATACAGGCCGCAGCCAGCGTAATACGGGTCTTTGCCTTTGGTCATGCGTGGGCAAATTTCGCCGCCGTTGAAGTAATCCATCATGAAATACTGACCCATGCGCAGCATCACTTCGTACATAGCGATATCGATGCTTTCACCTTTACCCGTTTCGCGCACTTTGTGCAGGGCCGCCAGCGCTGCTGTTGTTGCGGTCATCCCGGAGAAGTAATCGGCGGTGTACGGGAAGGCGGGCATTGGCTGATCCACGTCGCCGTTTTGGATCAGATAGCCGCTGAACGCTTGCGCGATGGTGTTATACGCCGGAAGATTGGTGTACTCCTCGGTACCAAACTGGCCGAAGCCGGAAAGGTGGGCGATAACCAGTTTCGGGTTATGTTCCCACAGCACTTCATCGGTAATACCGCGGCGGGCAAAGGCCGGACCTTTACTGGCTTCAATGAAAATATCGGTGGTTTCCATCAGCTTCAGAAACGCTTCCCGGCCTTCATCTTTGAAAATATTCAGCGACAGGGCGTGCAGGTTACGGCGTGAGAGCTGCGGATAGTTAGGCTGTACGCGGATGGTATCGGCCCATGCGACGTTTTCAATCCAGATAACCTCGGCACCCCATTCGGCGAACATCTGACCGGCGAACGGACCGGCAATTTCGATCCCTGAAAAGACAACGCGTACCCCGGAAAGCGGGCCGAAGGCTGGCATTGGTAAATGATTCATCATTTTTCTCCTGGCATTTATGGGTGTCCATGTAGGCCGGATAAGGCGCTCGCGCCGCCATCCGGCATTGATTGCCTGATGGCGACGCTAAAGCGTCTTATCAGGCCTACAGGTTGCGTCGTTCTAGCGGTATTGCTTGAGTACCGCACGACCCAACGTCAGGATCTGCATTTCGTCAGAACCACCAGAAACACGGTCAACGCGCAGGTCGCGCCAGAAGCGCGTGATGCGATGGTTGCCCGCGATACCTACTCCGCCCAACACCTGCATGGCGGTATCGACCACTTCAAATGCGGCATTGGCGCAGAAGTATTTACACATTGCCGCATCGCCTGAAGTAATGGTGCCGTTATCCGCTTTCCATGCGGCTTCCAGCAGCATGTTTTTCATGGAATTCAGTTTGATCGCCATGTGCGCGAACTTCTCCTGAATCAGCTGGAAACGGCCGATAGTTTCGCCAAACTGTACGCGCTGATTGGCGTAGCGCGCCGCATCTTCAAAAGCGCACATTGCCGTACCGTAGTTGGTCAGCGCGACGAGGAAGCGTTCATGGTCAAACTCTTCTTTCACGCGGTTGAAGCCATTACCTTCCCGACCGAACATGTCTTTCTCGTCCAGTTCAACGTCGTCAAAGGTGATTTCACAGCAGCTGTCCATGCGCAGACCGAGTTTCTCCAGCTTGTTGACCTTGATACCCGCTTTGCTCATGTCAACGAACCACTCGGTATAAACAGGTTTATCCGGCGATGCACCATCTCTCGCCATCACTACGATGTACGGGGTATAGGCGCTACTGGTGATAAAGCACTTACTGCCATTAAGATAAACCTTACCATTTTTGCGTGTATAAGTGGTTTTCAGACTGCCAACATCCGATCCCGCTCCCGGTTCGGTGATAGCCGAGTTCCACATCTGCTTACCGGTCCCCTGGAACGCCATGATTTTATCAATTTGCTCTTGGGTACCTTCACGCAGAAAAGTGTTAAAACCGCCTGGTAATTGGTACAACACGTAAGTCGGTGCGCCAAGACGTCCGAGTTCCATCCAGACGGCGGCAACGGTGACAAAACCGGCTTCCAGCCCGCCGTGTTCTTCCGGGATCAACAGGCTATCGATGCCCATATCCGCCAGCGCTTTTACAAAACGCTCAGGGTAGACGCTGTCGCGATCGCACTCGGCAAAATAAGCTTCCCAGTTCTCACTGGCCATCAGTTCACGAATACCGGCGACAAACAGTTCCTGCTCGTCATTTAAGTTGAAATCCATCTTTCAGCCTCTTGATCAATTGGGTTAATAAGAATTACTTGTCTTTCCAGTGCACTTTGGCGTCTTTAATAAAGGACAGCGTCACCATGATGTTGACGAAGAACAGCGGACATCCCCCGGCGATAATTGCGGTCTGAATGGGCTTCAGCCCACCCAGCGCCAGCAGAACGATACCGATGACGCCGACCAGAACGGACCAACCGATACGCACCAACAGCGGCGGTTCTTCACCATCACGAACTTCGCGACAGGTGGACATCGCCAGGGTGTAGGAGCAGGCGTTAATCAGCGTGACGGTGGCAATAAAGCAGAGGATAAAGAATCCCCACATGGTGGCGGTACTGAGCGGTAAAGCAGCCCAGGTTTCGATAATGGCGCGCGCCACGCCGTGTTGTTCAATCAGTTGCGGGATGTTGAGAATGTTTTTATCCATCAGCAGCAGCGTGTTGCTGCCAAGGACGGTCCACAGGATCCAGGTGGAAGCGGTCAGGCCCAGTACCATCCCAAAACACAGTTCACGTACGGTACGACCGCGAGAAATACGTGCCAGGAAGATACTCATCTGGATAGCGTAAATAACCCACCACGCCCAGTAGAAAACAGTCCAGCCCTGCGGGAAGCCGCCTTTGCCGATGGCATCGGTATAGAACAGCATGCGCGGCAGATGCATCAGCAGCATGCCGACCGAGTCGGTGAAGTAGTTCATGATGAAGCTGGCGCCGCTGACGATAAACACCCAGCCGAGCATCAGGAAGCTCAGGTAACTACGTACGTCGCTGGCGATCTTGACCCCTTTTTGCAGGCCGCAGGCCACGCAAATGGCGTTCAATATGATCCAGCAGGTAATGATGATGGCGTCGAGTTGCAGCGTATGTGGAATACCGAACAGCCATTGCATACACTCGGTTACCAGCGGGGTAGCGAGACCGAGGCTGGTGCCCATCGCGAAGATCAGCGCCACCAGATAGAAGTTATCGACGATGGTACCGAACAAGCCCTTAGCATGCTTCTCGCCAACTAACGGTACCAGCGTGGAACTGGGGCGGATAACGTCCATTTTGCGTACAAAGAAGAAGTAGGCGAACGCGACTGAAAGGAAGCTGTAGGTCGCCCACGGCAGCGGTCCCCAGTGGAACAAGCTGTACGCCAGAGCTATCTCTTTTGCGCCAACGGAGTTGGGGGCGAGGGCAAACGGCGGGGTAGAGATATAGTAGTAGATCTCGATGGAACCCCAGAACAGCACCGCGGCGGATGTACAGGAAGCGAACATCATAAAAATCCAGCTGGCGGTACTAAACTCAGGTTTTTCGTCGCCTAATTTCTTTTTCGAATACGGGCCAAAGACCAACCAGAACCAGCCGAAGAGCATGACGACCATATACCATTCGAATGCCCAACCCCAGACGTTGGTGACATAACTGAATACCGCATTAATAACGACGTTAGCGGCATCAAGATCTCTTACTGTTAACCAACAAAGTATCCCAACAATTATTAATGGCGGAAAAAAAACCTTCGGTTCAATTCCCGACTTTCTCTTTTCATTTTTCATAAGTGAATTCCAGTGTGAAAACGAAATTTATTTAGCGTGCCCGTATGTGATCGTTTGTTTATTTATTATTAATGATTTGTTGATAACCTTTTTACCTCTGGGCGCCTCAGTGAGTAACTCATAATGGGTATTCATTTCCGGCTATTCTGTTATCTGCGTCACACTTTCTTATGCTGGTTATTTTGTCTGAAAATACAAATAATTCTCTTATTAATCATAATGTTGATGTTGCTTTTTTAACTTTTTTAAGTGACTGACGTTCAATATTGTTGAACCAGCAAACAATATTGAAAATTTTCGTATTTGACATGTTTCTTTCAATATTGGTGAGGTGCATAACACTATTGAAAGTTACGAATATCAATGTGTGACATTTTCAATATTGGTGATTAATGTTTTATTTCCGAATTAAAGAGCGTGATATCTGTATTTAACACCGCCGATATAAATACGTTTCCTTCATGATTTCTGGAGATGCAATGAAGATAATTACTTGCTACAAATGCGTACCTGATGAGCAGGATATTGCGATTAATAATGCTGATGGAACACTCGATTTCAGCAAAGCAGATGGCAAAATCAGCCAATATGATCTGAATGCGATCGAAGCGGCTTGCCAGTTAAAACAGCAGGTGGGAGAGGCTCAGGTTGTGGCCATGAGCGTCGGCGGCAAAGCGCTGACCAATGCAAAAGGGCGCAAAGATGTGCTCTCCCGTGGCCCTGATGAACTGATTGTTGTCATTGACGATCAATTTGAACAGGCGCTGCCGCAACAAACCGCCACTGCGCTGGCTGCCGCCGCACAAAAATCAGGTTTTGATCTGCTTATTTGCGGCGACGGTTCTTCCGATCTTTATGCACAGCAGGTTGGTCTGCTGGTGGGCGAAATGCTGAACGTGCCGGCGATTAACGGCGTGAGTAAAATCCTCTCTCTTACCGACAGCACGCTGACGGTAGAGCGTGAACTGGAAGATGAAGTTGAAACCCTGAGTATCCCGCTTCCGGCGGTGATCGCGGTCTCTACCGACATCAACACCCCTCAAATCCCTTCCATGAAAGCCATTCTTGGTGCAGCGAAAAAAACGGTCCAGGTCTGGTCGTCTGCGGACATTGGGCTGAACGGCGCGCAAGCGTATTCCGAACAACAGGTTGCCGCACCGAAGCAGCGCGAGCGTCAGCGCGTTGTGATTGAAGGTGACGGTGAAGAACAGATTGCCGCGTTTGTCGAGAATCTTCGCAAAATCATTTAATTATCAGGGGATGTTATGAACAAATTTTCCAGTGTCTGGGTATTCAGCGATACCCCTTCTCGTCTGCCGGAACTGATGAATGGTGCGCAGGCTTTAGGTGAAAACGTTAACACGTTTGTGCTCAGCGATGAGGACAGCGCGGCGGCATGCCATTTAGGTGCAGATCATGTCTGGCTGCTCAGCGGCAAACCAGAAGACCGTATGGTTGAAGACTACGCCGATGCGATGGCCGAAACCATTCGTCAGCACAGCGAGGGCGGCGCGGTGCTGCTGCCGAATACGCGTCGGGGCAAGCTGTTAGCGGCAAAGCTGGGCTTTCGCTTGTCGGCTGCGGTCTCAAACGACGCCAGCGCAGTCGCGGTGCAGGACGGAAAAGCGGCGGTCAAACATATGGTCTACGGCGGCCTGGCGATGGGAGCAGAAACAATCGCTTCACCGTTTGCCGTGATCACTCTCAGCAGCGGAACGTTTGACGCGCAGCAACCGGATACCGCTCACAGCGGCGAGGTGCACAACGTCCAGTGGCAGGCTCCGACTATCGCTGTGACCCGTACGGCAACGCAGGCGCGTCAGAGCAACAGCGTCGATCTCGACAAAGCCCGTCTGGTGGTCAGCGTGGGACGCGGTATTGGTAGCAAAGAAAATATCTCGCTGGCCGAAGCGCTGTGCCAGGCGATTGGCGCTGAGCTGGCCTGTTCACGTCCGGTGGCGGAAAACGAGAAGTGGATGGAGCACGAACGCTACGTCGGCATTTCCAATCTGATGCTCAAACCAGAACTGTACCTGGCCGTGGGGATCTCCGGGCAGATCCAACATATGGTCGGCGCCAACGGCGCGCAGACGATTTTCGCCATCAACAAAGATAAAAATGCGCCGATCTTCCAGTATGCAGATTTTGGCATCGTTGGCGATGCGCTGAAGATCCTGCCTGCGCTGACGGCTGCTCTGGCGCGTTAAACCATTCGGGCAGGGTGCGAAAGTATCCTGCCACTGACAGGAGTACGTATGTCCGAAGATATCTTTGATGCCATCATCGTGGGTGCAGGTCTGGCCGGTTCGGTTGCGGCGCTGGTGCTGGCTCGAGAAGGTGCACAGGTGCTGGTCATCGAGCGCGGCAATTCTGCTGGCGCGAAGAATGTCACCGGTGGGCGCATGTATGCCCATAGCCTGGAACGCATCATTCCCGGCTTTGCTGAGCAGGCCCCCATTGAACGCATAATCACCCACGAAAAACTCGCCTTTATGACCGACAAAGGGGCGATGACCATCGACTATTGCAATGGTGAAGAGGCTGCATCGTCGCAGGTTTCTTATTCCGTCTTACGCAGCAAATTTGACGCCTGGCTGATGGAGCAGGCCGAGGAGGCGGGAGCCCAGCTTATCACCGGTATTCGGGTGGATAACGTTGTGCAGCGCGAAGGCAAAGTCGTGGGCGTGGAAGCCGACGGCGATATTCTGGAAGCCAAAGTGGTGATCCTCGCTGACGGGGTGAATTCTTTGTTGGCAGAAAAACTGGGCATGGCAAAGCGCGTTGAGGCATCGCATGTTGCCGTTGGCGTAAAAGAGCTGATCGAATTGCCAAAATCGGTGATTGAAGATCGTTTCCAGTTACAGGGGAACGAAGGTGCAGCTTGCCTGTTTGCCGGTTCTCCAACTGATGGGTTGATGGGCGGGGGCTTCCTCTATACTAATGAAACGACCCTTTCTCTGGGGCTGGTCTGCGGTCTTCATCATCTGAAAGATGCTAAAAAATCGGTCCCACAAATGCTGGAAGATTTCAAACAGCATCCGGCGGTTGCCCCACTGATCGCCGGTGGCAAGCTGGTGGAATATGCCGCGCACGTCGTACCGGAGGCCGGTATGAATATGCAGCCTGAACTGGTGGGTGACGGTGTGCTGATTGCCGGTGATGCTGCCGGAATGTGTATGAACCTCGGCTTTACCATCCGCGGTATGGATCTCGCCATATCCGCAGGCGAAGCGGCCGCGAAAACGGTGCTTTCCGCAATGAAGCGCGACGACTTCAGCAAACAGTCGCTGGGCGAATACCGTCAGCATCTCGATGATGGTCCAATGCGCGATATGCGCATGTATCAGAAGCTTCCCGCTTTCCTAGATAACCCACGCATGTTTACCGCCTATCCCGAAATGGCGGTCAGCATCGCGCGCGACCTGTTCACCGTAGATGGCTCTGCTCCGGTGCCAATGCGCAAAAAAATCCTGCGTCATGCGAAGAAAGTGGGCTTTATCAACCTGATGAAAGATGGCCTGAAAGGAGTGACCGTATTATGACATCTCCCGTCAATGTGGACGTCAAACTGGGCGTCAATAAGTTCAATGTGGATGAAGACAGCCCGCACATCATTCTCAAAACCGATCCTGATAAACAGGCGCTGGAAGTACTGATTAAAGCTTGTCCAGCCGGACTGTATAAAAAGCAGGACGACGGCAGCGTCCGTTTTGATTACGCCGGATGTCTGGAATGCGGAACGTGCCGCATTCTCGGACTTGATACAGCGCTCGAAAAGTGGGAATACCCGCGCGGGACATTTGGCGTGGAGTTTCGCTACGGCTAATAAGTACGAGGTTGTGCACCCGTAGGTCGGATAAGACGTGGTAGCGTCGCCATCCGGCAATCATGTGGCGCCAATGCCGGATGGCGGCCTAAACGCCTTATCCGGCCTACAGATGACGCTTTGCCCGTGTTGAAACAGGAAGTCGCTATGCAGCAGCCCAGGAACTTTGATGACATCAAATTTACCTCTATTCACCGCCGGATAATGCTGTGGGGAAGCGGTGGGCCATTTCTGGATGGTTATGTGCTGGTGATGATTGGCGTGGCGCTGGAACAGCTCACGCCAGCATTGAAACTGGACGCACAGTGGATTGGTCTGCTGGGCGCCGGCACGCTCGCCGGTCTGTTTGTGGGGACGTCGCTGTTTGGCTACATTTCCGATAAGGTCGGGCGGCGCAAAATGTTTATCATCGATATTATTGCCATTGGCGTGATATCGGCGGCAACCATGTTTGTTTCCTCGCCCATTGAGCTATTGGTAATGCGTGTGCTGATCGGTATTGTGATTGGTGCCGATTATCCGATTGCTACCTCGATGATTACCGAGTTCTCCAATACCCGCCAGCGCGCTTTCTCCATCGGTTTTATCGCCGCGATGTGGTATGTCGGCGCCACCTGTGCCGATCTGGTCGGTTACTGGCTGTATGATGTTGAAGGAGGATGGCGCTGGATGCTGGGCAGCGCGGTGATCCCTTGTATTTTGATCCTGATTGGGCGCTTCGATCTTCCTGAATCGCCGCGCTGGCTGCTGCGTAAAGGTCGGGTGAAAGAGTGTGAAGCGATGATGATCAAACTGTTCGGCGAACCAGTGGTGTTCGACGAAGAGGCGCCGCAGGAGACGCGCTTCCTGCAGCTGTTTAACCGCCGTCATTTCCCGTTTGTCCTGTTTGTCGCCGCTATCTGGACCTGTCAGGTGATCCCGATGTTCGCCATTTATACCTTTGGTCCGCAGATTGTTGGACTGTTGGGGCTTGGTGCCGGGAAAAGCGCGGCGTTGGGCAATGTGGTGATAAGCCTGTGCTTTATGCTGGGGTGCATTCCGCCCATGTTCTGGCTCAATAGTGCGGGCCGTCGGCCATTGTTAATTGGCAGCTTTATTATGATGACGCTGGCGCTGGCCGTGCTGGGGTTAATTCCTGATATGGGAGCGTGGCTGGTGGTGCTGGCGTTTGCCGTGTACGCCTTTTTCTCGGGGGGACCGGGAAATCTTCAGTGGCTGTACCCAAATGAACTGTTCCCTACCGACATTCGCGCATCTGCCGTCGGGGTGATTATGTCCTTAAGCCGCATTGGCACCATTGTTTCAACCTGGGCGCTGCCGGTGTTCATTACCAAATACGGGATCAGCAATGTCATGCTGATGGGCGCAGGAATTTCGCTGATTGGCCTGCTGGTGTCCATCGCTTTCGCCCCGGAAACGCGAGGTCTGACGCTGGCGCAAACCAGTCAAATGACGATTCGCAGTAAGCCCGTGACCAGAGCGAGTTATTAGGAGTGTTCTGTATTTTCCCTGCAACTCAGTCAGTTAGCCTACAGTTAACTGGGTATATCACAGAAAACAACTGAAAAGCAGGGAGAACACCATGCAAAAACATATCCTGATCACCTCAATTTTTACCGCAGCAGCACTGTTTACCGTGGCCGGTTGTTCCTCAAACCAGGCGGTTAAAACCACCGATGGCAAAACAATCGTCACTGACGGCAAACCGCAAGTCGATGATGATACTGGCCTGGTGTCGTATAAAAATGCGCAAACGGGTAAGACGGAACAGATTAACCGCGATCAGGTTAAAGATATGAGTGAACTGGATAACTAGTTCAGTTTTCTCCATTCAGCCACTCAATAATATTGACTGTTAGCCTGTGGATTAAGTGACTAAACTCACTGTTATTACAATAATGCAGTGAAACAGGCTAATCATGATCCTCATCATTTATGCGCATCCCTATCCGCAGCATTCGCATGCGAATAAGCGGATGCTTGAACAGGCAAGGACGCTGGAGGGCGTGGAGATCCGCTCGCTCTACCAGCTCTACCCCGACTTCAATATCGATATTGCCGCTGAACAGGATGCGCTGGCACGCGCTGATTTGATCATCTGGCAGCATCCGATGCAGTGGTACAGCACACCTCCATTACTCAAGCTGTGGATGGATAAAGTCCTTTCGCACGGCTGGGCGTATGGCCATGGCGGTACTGCGCTGCACGGTAAACATCTGCTGTGGGCGGTGACGACCGGCGGCGGTGAAAACCACTTCGATATTGGCTCCCATCCCGGATTTGATGTGCTTTCTCAACCCTTACAGGCGACGGCACTTTATTGTGGCCTCAAATGGCTACCGCCGTTTGCGATGCACTGTACGTTTATCTGTGATGATGAAACCCTGCAAGCGCAGGCTCGTCACTACAAACAGCGTCTGATGGAATGGCAGGAGGCACACCATGGATAGCCATACGCTGATACAGGCGCTGATTTATCTCGGATCGGCGGCACTGATTGTCCCCATCGCCGTACGGCTGGGACTCGGGTCGGTACTGGGGTATCTCATCGCCGGATGCATTATCGGCCCATGGGGCCTGAGGCTGGTGACGGACGCTGAATCCATCCTGCATTTTGCGGAGATCGGTGTGGTGCTGATGCTGTTTGTCATTGGTCTGGAGCTGGATCCGCAACGTTTGTGGAAACTGCGAGCTTCGGTGTTCGGCGGCGGCGCATTGCAAATGGTGGTCTGCGGAGGCCTGATTGGTGTGTTCTGTATGTTCCTCGGCCTGCGCTGGCAGGTAGCGGAGCTGATCGGCATGACGCTGGCGCTTTCCTCAACGGCTATCGCTATGCAGGCGATGAATGAACGCAACCTGATGGTGTCGCAAATGGGCCGCAGCGCGTTTGCCGTGCTGCTGTTCCAGGATATCGCGGCCATTCCACTGGTGGCGATGATTCCGTTACTGGCAGCGAGTGGCGCATCAACAACGCTTGGGGCGTTTGCATTGTCTGCCCTTAAGGTAGCGGGCGCACTGGTGCTGGTGGTGCTGTTAGGTCGTTATGTCACACGTCCTGCCTTGCGTTTTGTCGCCCGTTCGGGCCTGCGGGAAGTGTTCAGTGCCGTTGCGCTGTTCCTCGTGTTTGGCTTCGGTCTGCTGTTGGAAGAGGTTGGATTGTCGATGGCGATGGGGGCATTCCTGGCCGGGGTGCTGCTGGCAAGCTCTGAGTATCGCCACGCGTTGGAAAGCGACATTGAGCCATTTAAAGGACTGCTGCTGGGGCTGTTCTTCATCGGTGTAGGGATGTCTATCGACTTTGGTACGCTGATTGATAATCCCTTGCGTATTATCATTCTACTGGTCGGTTTCCTGGTTATCAAAACCGTCATGTTGTGGTTGATAGCGAAACCGTTGCAGGTGCCGAACAAGCAGCGTCGCTGGTTTGCCGTATTATTAGGGCAGGGCAGTGAGTTTGCCTTTGTGGTGTTTGGCGCGGCGCAAATGGCAAATGTGCTCGATCCTGACTGGGCGAAATCGCTGACGCTGGCGGTGGCGTTGTCGATGGCGGCTACACCGATTTTGCTGGTGATTTTGACGCGTCTGGAAAAATCGGCGACTGAGGAAGAGCGCGAAGCCGATGAAATCGATGAGGAACAACCTAGGGTGATCATCGCCGGGTTTGGGCGATTTGGCCAGATAACCGGTCGTTTGCTGTTGTCGAGCGGGGTCAAAATGGTGGTTCTTGATCATGACCCGGACCATATCGAAACGCTGCGTAAATTCGGGATGAAGGTTTTCTATGGCGACGCGACCCGGATGGATCTGCTGGAGTCTGCCGGGGCGGCGAAAGCTGAAGTCATTATTAATGCCATTGACGATCCGCAAACCAGTCTGCAATTAACCGAAATGGTGAAAGAGCATTTCCCGCATCTGCAAATTATTGCTCGTGCGCGCGACGTGGATCATTACATCCGCCTGCGCCAGGCGGGCGTGGATATGCCGGAACGTGAAACCTTTGAAGGTGCACTGAAGACCGGACGTCTGGCGCTGGAAGGTCTCGGGCTTGGGCGCTATGAGGCACGTGAGCGGGCTGACGTATTCCGCCGATTCAATACCATGATGGTAGAGGAGATGGTGAAAGGGGAAAATGACGCGACTTCCCGCGCGGCCGTTTATAAACGCACCAGCGCAATGCTGAGTGAAATTATTGCGGAAGATCGTCAGCACTTATCGTTAATTCAGCGCCATGGCTGGCAAGGCACGGATGAAGGTAAGCATACGGGCGACGTCGCCGATGAGCCGGAAGTGAAACCGTCAGCATAGGGTAAAAAATGTGATGTTCTGCAAACTTTACTGCTAATTGGCTGTTTTTGAACTACTGTAATGCTGGCGTACCACCTTAAATAGGTCGGTTCGCCAGCAGAACGGAAAATTTTCCTGTTCATCCTCTTTCCGCCAGTCGACGAAAGATTGCGCTTTCCGTATAGTGGCGACAATTTTTTTGTATCCGGGAAATATTCAATGATCAGTCTGATTGCGGCGTTAGCGGTAGATCGCGTCATCGGTATGGAGAACGCCATGCCGTGGAACCTCCCTGCCGATCTCGCCTGGTTTAAACGTAATACCTTAAACAAGCCGGTTGTCATGGGACGCCATACCTGGGAATCCATCGGGCGACCGTTACCTGGGCGTAAAAATATCGTCATCAGCAGTAAGCCTGGCACCGACGATCGCGTGCAGTGGGTGAAGTCTGTGGATGAAGCAATTGCGGCCTGCGGCGATGAACCTGAAATTATGGTAATTGGCGGTGGGCGTGTGTATGAGCAGTTCCTGCCAAAAGCACAGAAACTGTATCTGACGCACATTGATGCGGAAGTGGAAGGGGATACGCATTTCCCGGACTACGAACCGGATGACTGGGAATCGGTGTTCAGTGAATTCCACGATGCCGACGCGCAAAACTCTCACAGCTACTGCTTCGAGATTCTGGAACGTCGTTAATACTGTAAGTGCCGGATGGCGGCGAAACGCCTTATCATCCAGCTAATGTAGGCCGGATAAGGTGCGAGCACCGCATCCGGCAAACGACTATCAGGCGTTGACCGCTTCGCCAGGATCCAGATTCAGATGGCGATTTGACGGCTGCACGAAGTACTGTTTGTCTTCCCAGCGCAGACAGGTGAGATCGCCTCCCCAGCAACACCCCGTATCCAGCGCGTAAATGCCTTCTGGCGTGCCTTTACCCTCCAGCGATGCCCAGTGCCCGAATGCAATGCTGTATGCTTCACTGACAGGTCCAGGAATGGCAAACCACGGCTTCAGCGGGGCAGGTGCGTCTTCTGGTGACTCTTTGCTGTACATATCCAACTGACCGTTAGGGAAGCAGTAACGCATGCGGGTAAAGGCGTTGGTAATAAAACGCAGGCGCGCCAGCCCGGTCAGTTCCGGGGTCCAGTTATTGGGCATGTCGCCGTACATCGCATCAAGGAAGAAGGGATACGAGTCGCTCGACAGCACGGCTTCAACATCGCGAGCACAGTCTTTTGCCGTCTGCAGGTCCCACTGTGGGGTGATACCGGCATGCGCCATCACCAGCTTCTTCTCTTCGTCTACCTGCAACAGCGGTTGACGGCGGAGCCAGTTAAGTAATTCGTCGGCATCCGGTGCTTCGAGCAGCGATGTGACCCTGTCTTTAGGTTTATTACGACTGATACCAGCAAATACGGCCAGCAGGTGTAAATCGTGATTACCCAATACTAACCGCACGCTGTCGCCCAGTGATTTCACGTAGCGCAAAACGTCCAGCGAGCCCGGTCCACGAGCGACCAGATCGCCGGTGAGCCATAGGGTGTCTTTTTCGGAATTAAAGTCTACCTGATGCAGCAAGGCTACCAGTTCATCGTAACAACCGTGAACGTCGCCAATAAGGTATGTCGCCATAGTTATTGTTTTAATGAATGAGTGTTGGAACGGCGAGTCGGAATACGGGAATATCGATGGTAAAGGCGATGCCTTGTTCATCGATCATTTCGTAATGACCCTGCATGGTGCCCAGCGGTGTTTCAATCACCGCACCGCTGGTGTACTGGTACTCTTCGCCGGGTTCGATGTGGGGCTGGACGCCAACCACGCCTTCACCCTGAACTTCGGTTTCGCGGCCATGACCATTAGTGATCAACCAATAACGCCCCAACAGCTGCACAGGCGCTCGCCCCAAATTGCGGATAGTTACGGTGTAAGCAAAAACGTAACGTTCATCATCAGGTGAGGATTGCGCCTCAATGTAGACGCTTTGTACCTGAATGCACACTCGGGGCGAATTGATCATGTTTAACTCTCCTTCGATGGCGCGTTTTCTGACAGATAGTTAGCCATCCGGCAGTATTGCGCGACAGAGATATTTTCCGCTCGCATCGCCGGATCAATGCCCAGCTCTGTCAGTACTTCAACGCTAAACAGGTTGCCGAGACTGTTACGTACCGTTTTACGGCGCTGATTAAACGCTTCGGTGGTAATACGGCTCAGCACACGAACATCTTTAACCGGGTACGGCATCGTCGTATGAGGGACCAGACGCACAACGGCTGAATCAACTTTAGGCGCTGGCGTAAATGCGGAAGGCGGTACTTCAAGTACCGGGATCACATTGCAGTAATACTGCGCCATGACGCTTAATCGACCATACGCTTTACTGTTTGGCCCTGCAACCAGACGATTCACCACCTCTTTTTGCAACATGAAATGCATGTCGGCAATGGCATCAGTATAGGAAAAAAGATGGAACATGAGCGGCGTGGAGATGTTGTACGGCAGGTTGCCGAATACGCGCAGCGGCTGTCCCATCGTTTGTGCCAGTTCGCCGAAGTTCATGGTCATGGCATCTTGCTGATAAATCGTCAGCTTAGGCCCTAAAAACGGGTGTGTCTGTAGGCGTGCTGCCAGATCGCGGTCGAGTTCAATGACCGTGAGCTTGTCCAGACGTTCGCCTACTGGTTCGGTCAATGCCGCCAGGCCCGGGCCGATTTCGACCATAGCCTGACCTTTCTGCGGGTTGATAGCAGAGACAATACTTTCGATCACAAACTGATCGTTGAGGAAGTTCTGCCCGAAACGTTTACGGGCTAAATGGCCCTGATGGACTCGATTATTCATTGGTATTAACAATCATTTTGATGGCGAGATTAAGCGCCGTAATAAAACTGCCGACATCTGCTTGTCCACGGCCCGCGAGTTCAAGTGCGGTGCCGTGATCGACGGATGTGCGAATAAAGGGCAGGCCCAGCGTGATATTCACACCGCGACCAAATCCCTGGTATTTTAGCACGGGGAGACCCTGATCGTGGTACATTGCCAGCACGGCATCCGCGTGGTCGAGATATTTGGGCTGAAACAGCGTATCTGCGGGCAGCGGACCGTTTAATTTCATTCCCTGCGCACGCAGTTCATCGAGTACCGGAATGATGGTGTCTATCTCTTCCGTTCCCATATGTCCGCCTTCACCAGCATGCGGGTTTAGACCGCACACCAGAATATGCGGATCGGCAATGCCGAATTTGGTGCGTAAATCATGATGCAAAATGCCGATCACTTCCTGAAGCAGGGCGGGCGTAATGGCGTCGGCAACGGCTCTGAGCGGCAAATGCGTGGTTGCCAGGGCAACGCGCAGCTCTTCGGTCGCCAGCATCATAACAACTTTCTTTGCCTGTGAGCGCTCTTCAAAAAACTCGGTATGTCCGGTAAACGGGACGCCAGCGTCATTGATAACGCCCTTGTGAACCGGACCGGTGATCAGCGCCGCAAACTCACCTTGCAGACAGCCATCGCAGGCGCGAGCCAGCGTATCCACCACATATTGCCCGTTTTCTACCGCCAACTGACCCGCGACAACAGGTGCCCGCAGCGCAATCGGTAACAGCGTCAATGTGCCTGCTGATTGCGGTTTGGCTGGGGTATCTGGAGAGTAGGGGAGGAGTGAAAGCGGTAAACCGAGCATCGCTGCCCGGTCATTGAGGAGTGCTGCATCCGCACAGACAACAAGTTCTACAGGCCAATCGCGCTGGGCGAGCTGAACCACCAGGTCCGGGCCAATCCCGGCGGGTTCGCCGGGAGTGATAACAACGCGTTGAGCACGAGTCATTAGTTGCTCAGAACTTTAACGTAAGCGCTGGCGCGCTGTTCCTGCATCCAGGTTGCTGCTTCTTCCGAGAATTTACGGTTCATCAGCATACGGTAAGCTCTGTCTTTCTGCGCTGCGTCAGTTTTATCAACGTTACGCGTATCCAGCAGTTCGATCAGATGCCAACCGAAAGAGGAGTGCACCGGGGCGCTCATCTGGCCTTTGTTAAGTTTGGTCAGTGCATCGCGGAAAGCAGGGTCGAAAATATCCGCTGCAGCCCAGCCCAGATCGCCGCCCTGGTTGGCAGAGCCTGGATCCTGAGAAAACTCTTTAGCGGCTGCCGCGAAGGTAGTTTTACCGCTCTTAATATCTGCCGCGATTTGTTCCAGCTTCAGACGTGCCTGCTGATCGGTCATGATCGGCGACGGCTTAAGCAGAATGTGGCGAGCATGAACTTCAGTCACGGAGATGCTCTGGCTTTGGCCACGCATATCGTTGACTTTCAGGATGTGGAAGCCGACACCGGAACGAATTGGGCCAATGATATCGCCTTTTTTCGCAGTGCTTAACGCCTGGGCAAAGATACCCGGCAGCTCCTGAATACGTCCCCAACCCATCTGACCGCCTTTCAGCGCCTGCTGGTCAGCGGAATAAGTAATAGCCAGTTTGCCGAAATCACTACCGTTACGCGCTTCATCAACAACAGAGCGCGCCTGGCTTTCAGCCGCGTTAACCTGGTCAGACGTTGGGTTTTCCGGTAATGGGATCAGAATGTGGCTCAGGTTCAGCTCGGTGCTGGCATCGTTTTGGTTGCCCACCTGTTGCGCCAGGGCATCTACTTCCTGAGGCAGGATGGTGATGCGACGGCGAACTTCGTTGTTACGCACTTCGGAGATGGTCATCTCTTTGCGGATCTGGCTACGATAGGTTGAATAGCTTAAGCCATCCTGTGCCAGGCGGCTGCGCATCTGATCCAGCGTCATGTTGTTCTGTTTGGCGATGTTGGCAATAGCCTGATCCAACTGCTCGTCAGAGATTTTCACCCCCATCTTCTGACCCATTTGCAGGAGGATTTGATCCATGATCAAACGTTCCAGGATCTGATGACGCAGCGTAGCGTCATCCGGTAATTGCTGACCTGCCTGACCTGCATTCAGTTTTACTGACTGCATTAAGCCATCGACGTCGCTTTCCAGAACGACGCCGTTATTGACGACGGCTGCAACTTTATCGACTACCTGTGGGGCAGCGAAACTGGTATTCGCGATCATGGCGATACCGAGAAGCAGCGTTTTCCAGTTCTTCATACTTTTTCCATTTCAATTAACCGCAATGCGGATTACGTTGTAAATCAATCAGATCATAAAGAGCTTTGATACGGCAAAATGTTCGAACGCAGCATTTGGTTGGTGCCGAGACCGTAGTTGGAGCTCAGACCGCGCAGTTCGATATTAAAGCCGATCGTGTTGTCATAAATCGCGTGTTGCTGTTTGTCATCCCAACCGTTCAGCTTACGCTCGTAGCCGAAGCGAATGGCGTAACAGCAGGAGTTGTACTGTAAGCCCAGCATTGAATCTGCTTCTTTGTTCACGTTGGTATCGAAGTAGTAAGCGCCAACAATCGACCAACGCTCAGCAATTGGGAAGCTTGCCACCGCGCCCACCTGCGAAATCCCGTTTTTATACTGATCTGCCGTAGAGTAGTAAGACGGTAGAGTCGCCTGGATATATTCCGGGCTGGCGTAACGGTAATTCAACTGCAGCATCCGGTTTTCATCGCGACGGTATTCGATACTGCTGCTGCTGTTGGCGATACTATCCAGACGCGTGTCGTACTGGATCCCACTGCGTAAACCCCAGCGATCGGAGATACGCCAGTAGGTGTCGCCCGCCCATACCAGTGAACCCGTTTTGTCGTCATTCTCCCATTTAATGTTGTCATCGCCGGTGCGAGACTCGGTGAAATAGTAGATTTGACCCACAGAAATATTAAAACGTTCAACGGCAGCGTCATCATAAACGCGAGATGTGACCCCGGTCGTCACCTGGTTGGCAGAAGCAATACGGTCCAGACCGCCATAAGTACGGTCACGGAAGAGGCCGCTGTAGTCAGATTGCAGCAAGGATGAGTCATAGTTATAGATATGACTTTGGTCGCGATATGGGACGTACAGGTACTGCGCGCGCGGCTCCAGCGTCTGGGTATAACCCGGTGCCAGCATTTGCATGTCGCGCTCGAATACCATTTTGCCGTCAACTTTAAACTGCGGCATGACGCGGTTGGCTGACTCGTCGAGCTTGTTAACGTTACTCGGGTTGTTGTTGTACCAATCCAGATTGGTCTGCTGATAGTGCGTTGCCAGCAGCTTCGCTTCGGTATTGATACTGCCCCAGTTATTCGACAACGGCAGATTGATCGTTGGTTCCAGGTGAACACGCGTTGCTTCCGGCATGTTGTCATTGGTATTGACGAAATGGACCGCCTGGCCATAAATACGGGTATCAAACGGACCAACGTCGTTTTGGTAGTAGTTGACGTCTAACTGCGGCTGCGCGGAGTAGCTGTTACTGTTTTGTGCGTCGAAAACCTGGAACTGCTTGGTCGATACCGTAGCGTCAAAGTTTTGTACCGCGTAGCCGACGCTGAATTTCTGCGTGGCGTAGCCGTCGGTACTGGAACCGTATTTATTATCGAAATCGTTAAAGTAGCTGGTGTCGCTGACCTTGGTGTAGTCGACGTTGAAACGCCACACCTGGTCCAGTACACCGGCGTGCTGCCAGTAGAACAGCCAGCGACGTGAATTGTCATCCTTCGGATGTTCGTCCTCGTACACTTTATCGGAATTCAGATAGTCAAACTCCATCAAGCCCGCACCCGCCTGGGTGAGGTAGCGGAATTCGTTCTCCCACATGATCCCGCCACGACGGTGCATATAATGTGGCGTGATGGTGGCGTCCATATTGGGCGCAATGTTCCAGTAATACGGGAGGTAGAACTCAAAATAGTTATTGGTGGAATATTTTGCGTTCGGGATCAGGAAACCGGAACGGCGCTTATCGCCGACGGGTAACTGTAAATAAGGACTATAAAAGACCGGAACCGGACCCAGTTTAAAACGGGCGTTCCAGATCTCTGCGACCTGTTCTTCACGGTCGTGGATAACTTCGCTACCGACGACGCTCCAGGTATCTGAACCTGGCAGACAGGAGGTAAAGCTACCGTTTTCCAGAATGGTATAACGGTTTTCCCCACGCTGTTTCATCAGGTCGGCTTTCCCGCGCCCCTGACGGCCCACCATCTGGTAATCACCTTCCCAGATGTTGGTATCTTTGGTATTCAGATTGGACCAGCCCTTCGGTCCCTTCAGAATAACCTGATTGTCGTCATAATGGACATTGCCCAACGCATCGACGGTACGTACTGGCTCCGGCTGGCCTTCAGCCTGCTT
Source organism: Citrobacter sp. Cpo045 (assembly GCF_030332875.1). NCBI lineage: Bacteria > Pseudomonadati > Pseudomonadota > Gammaproteobacteria > Enterobacterales > Enterobacteriaceae > Citrobacter > Citrobacter sp. Cpo045. The sequence goes on along the minus strand of NZ_JAOWGZ010000091.1, from coordinate 178,120 downwards.
CTGATGAAGCTGTACTTCGTCGGCCTGCAGGCGGCTGTTACCCTGTGCGATATCCACGTTGCCGGTAAACACCGCGTCATCGGGATAATTCCCTTTTGCGTTGTCGGCATTGATGGTGACGGGTAACTCATTAGTCTCGCCCTGTACCAGAGGACGGTCATAGCTCGGCACGCCCAGCATACACTGTGAGGCGAGATCGGCTGCCAGGCCCTGATGGCTATAGAGGGCGCTGGCAATCATGGTGGCCAGAAGAGTGGGAATACGTTTTTTCATACGTTGTATTTATTGTTCCATCATCAGTAGCGTCGCGCGTGACAAACGGTCACAGCCTAACTTATCTCATCTTCACTTCGCTAGTATTAATCCTGCCCATTTTATACCCGCCACCTTTCAAGCTGCATCTTCGTTGTCTTCCTCGTTCACCCAGTCACTTACATGGGTAAGCTCCAGGGGACTCACTACGTTGCCGCCTTGCTGCAACTTGAAATCCAACGGGTATAGCGTTTGTGGTGTTAGGCACGGCATTGAATGACAGGTATGATAATGCAAATTATAGGCGATGTCCCACAATTGACCGCAGCCGTAAATCGGTAAAAGCACCTTATATTGTGGGACATAGCCTGGCTGAGAGCGGAAAGATTTGGGGAGTCTATGCAGTATTGGGGAAAGATAATTGGTGTAGCCGTGGCCTTAATGATGGGCGGCGGCTTCTGGGGTGTGGTTCTGGGGCTGTTAGTTGGCCACATGTTCGACAAAGCCCGCATGCGCAAAATGGCGTGGTTTGCCAACCAACGTGAACGCCAGGCGCTGTTTTTTGCCACCACTTTTGAGGTGATGGGACATCTGACCAAATCCAAAGGTCGCGTCACGGAAGCCGATATACATATCGCCAGCCAGTTGATGGATCGGATGAATTTGCACGGTGACTCGCGAACGGCTGCACAACATGCCTTCCGGGTAGGAAAATCGGATAATTACCCATTACGTGAAAAGATGCGTCAGTTTCGCAGCGTCTGTTTTGGTCGATTCGATCTGATCCGCATGTTTCTGGAGATTCAGATCCAGGCGGCATTTGCCGATGGGTCGTTGCATCCTAACGAACGTGAAGTGCTTTATGTGATTGCTGAAGAGTTGGGGATCTCACGCACCCAATTTGATCAGTTCCTGCGCATGATGCAGGGCGGCGCACAGTTTGGCGGCGGATATCAGCAGCAGTCTGGTGGCGGTGGCTGGCAGCAGGCGCAACGCGGCCCGACGCTGGAAGACGCCTGTAATGTGCTGGGTGTGAAAACGACCGACGATGCGACCACCATCAAGCGGGCTTACCGTAAGCTGATGAGCGAGCACCATCCGGACAAACTGGTCGCGAAAGGTCTGCCGCCAGAGATGATGGAAATGGCGAAACAAAAAGCGCAGGAAATCCAAAAAGCTTACGAGCTGATTAAGGATCAAAAAGGATTCAAGTGATTGAATTGCCGGATGCGGCTAGCGCCTTATCCGGCCTACGTTAATGAATGTAGGCCGGGCAAGCGAAGCGCCCCCGGCATAAATTGGCTCAGAATTTAAAAATCCGCCGGGACTTTAAACGTCATACTGTTGCCGTATTCGGGATGCGTGATGGTTAACATCTCTGCATGCAGCAACAGGCGCGGCGCTAACGCCAGAGCTTCCGGCGGAGCATAGAAGCGATCGCCCAGGATAGGATGCCCTAAAGCCAGCATATGCACACGCAGCTGGTGGGAGCGTCCGGTAATGGGCTTGAGCACTACCCGGGCGGTGTTATCCGCCGCGAACTCCACAACTTCATACTCGGTCTGCGCCGATTTCCCGGTCTCATAACACACTTTTTGCTTTGGCCTGTTTGGCCAGTCGCAAATCAGCGGTAAATCAACCAGACCCTCGGCCGGAGCAGGATGCCCCCAGACGCGTGCGACATACTGTTTTTTCGGTTCGCGCTCGCGAAACTGGCGTTTTAGCTCGCGCTCTGCCGCTTTGGTTAGCGCGACTACAATCACGCCGCTGGTTGCCATATCCAGACGATGCACGGATTCAGCCTGCGGATAATCGCGCTGAATACGCGTCATCACGCTGTCTTTGTGCTCATCCAGACGACCTGGCACAGACAACAAGCCGCTCGGCTTGTTGACCACCATAATGTGCTCATCCTGATACAGGATGACCAGCCAGGGTTCCTGCGGCGGATTGTAGTTTTCCATCCCCATGTATGGCTCCGTTACTGATGCGTCACGACGATCAGGCGCAGGGCATCGAGACGCCAGCCCGCCTGATCCAGGCTTTCCATCACCTGCTGACGGTTGCTTTCAATTGCGCTAAGTTCGTCATCACGGATGTTCGGGTTAACGGCACGCAGCGCTTCGAGACGGGAAAGTTCTGCCGTCAGCTTCTCGTCAGCTTCTTTACGCGCTGCGTCGATCAGCGCACGGGCTGATTTTTCCACCTGCGCTTCACCGAGTTGCAGAATGGCATGAACATCCTGCTGCACGGCGTTGACCAGTTTGCTGCCGGTGTGGCGGTTAACGGCGCTGAGCTGACGGTTAAAGGTTTCGAACTCAACCTGTGCAGCAAGGTTATTGCCGTTTTTATCCAGCAGCATGCGTACCGGCGTTGGTGGCAGGAAGCGGTTTAGCTGCAGTTGTTTCGGCGCTTGCGCTTCAACAACATAGACCAGCTCAACCAGCAGTGTACCAACAGGTAATGCTTTGTTTTTCAACAACGAAATAGTGCTGCTTCCGGTGTCGCCGGAGAGGATCAGATCCAGACCATTGCGGATCAGCGGATGCTCCCAGGTAATAAACTGGGCATCTTCACGCGACAGGGCGACATCGCGCTCGAATGTAATGGTGCAGCCATCTTCCGGCAGCCCAGGGAAATCCGGCACCAGCATATGATCGGACGGCGTCAGCACGATTAAATTGTCGCCACGGTCATCCTGATTAATACCGACGATATCAAACAGGTTCATGGCGAAGGCGATCAGGCTGGTATCGTCGTCCTGTTCTTCAATACTCTCAGCCAGCGCCAGTGCTTTTTCGCCGCCGTTAGAGTGGATCTCCAGCAGGCGATCGCGACCTTGCTCTAGCTGTGCTTTCAGCGCGTCATGCTGTTCGCGGCAGGTTTTGATCAGATCGTCAAAGCCCTCGGTATTTTCTGGTTCAGCCAGGTAGCCGATCAGATTGTTATAGACCGTGTCATAGATAGTACGGCCGGTCGGACAGGTGTGTTCGAATGCATCCAGACCTTCGTGGTACCAGCGCACCAGCACAGATTGCGCGGTTTTTTCCAGGTACGGAACGTGAATCTGAATATCATGCGCCTGACCAATACGGTCCAGACGGCCAATACGCTGTTCCAGCAGATCCGGGTTGAACGGCAGGTCAAACATCACCAGATTGCTGGCGAACTGGAAGTTACGCCCTTCGGAGCCGATTTCAGAACACAGCATTACCTGGGCGCCGCTATCTTCTTCGCTAAACCATGCTGCGGCGCGGTCACGTTCAATGATCGACATCCCTTCATGGAATACGGCAGCACGGATACCTTCGCGCTCGCGCAGAACCTGCTCCAGCTGAAGCGCGGTGGTGGCTTTTGCACAGATAACTAATACTTTTTGCGAGCGGTGGCTGGTCAGGTAGCCCATCAGCCATTCCACGCGCGGGTCAAAGTTCCACCAGGTGCCGGTGTCGCCTTCGAATTCCTGATAAATCTGTTCCGGGTAGAGCATGTCGCGCGCCCGGTCTTCTGCACTTTTACGCGCGCCCATAATGCCGGAGACTTTAATCGCCGTCTGGTATTGGGTCGGCAGCGGCAGCTTGATGGTATGCAGCTCGCGTTTCGGGAAGCCTTTCACACCGTTACGGGTGTTACGGAACAGCACGCGGCTGGTGCCATGGCGGTCCATCAGCATCGAAACCAGCTCCTGACGCGCGCTCTGGGCGTCTTCGCTGTCGCTGTTTGCCGCCTGCAATAGCGGCTCAATGTCCTGCTCGCCAATCATGTCGCCTAACATGTTCAGCTCATTGTTACTCAGCTTGTTGCCTGCCAGCAGCATGGCGACGGCGTCGGCGACCGGACGATAATTTTTTTGCTCTTCAACAAACTGGGCGAAATCGTGGAAACGGCTCGGGTCCAGCAGGCGCAGGCGTGCAAAGTGACTTTCCATGCCCAGCTGCTCCGGTGTAGCGGTTAGCAGCAGGATGCCCGGCACACGTTCTGCCAGTTGTTCAATGGCCATATATTCGCGGCTGGGCGCGTCTTCGCTCCACACAAGGTGATGGGCTTCATCGACAATCAGCAGATCCCACTCGGCGTCACACAGGTGCTCCAGACGTTGTTTATTACGACGGGCAAAGTCCAGCGAGCAGATGACCAGTTGTTCGGTTTCAAACGGGTTGTAGGCGTCGTGCTGCGCTTCTGCATAACGCTCATCATCAAACAGTGCAAAACGCAGGTTGAAGCGGCGCAGCATTTCGACCAGCCACTGGTGCTGTAATGTCTCCGGGACGATGATCAGCACGCGCTCTGCGGCGCCGGACAGCAGTTGTTGATGCAGGATCATCCCGGCTTCAATGGTTTTACCTAAACCCACTTCATCTGCCAGTAAAACGCGAGGGGCATGACGACGGCCAACATCATGGGCAATGTTCAGCTGGTGAGGAATCAGGCTGGTACGTTGACCACGCAACCCACTCCACGGCATACGGTATTGTTCGCTCTGAAATTTACGGGCGCGATAGCGCAGAGCAAAGCGATCCATGCGGTCAATCTGGCCAGCAAACAGGCGATCTTGTGGTTTGCTGAATACCAGTTTGCTGTCGAGCAGTACTTCACGCAGCATGACACCGGTTTCTTCGGTATCCAGGCGGGTTCCGATATAGGCAAGCAGGCCGTTTTCTTCTTTTACTTCATCGACATGCAGTTGCCAGCCTTCATGGCTTGTTATCGTATCGCCAGGATTGAACATCACGCGGGTCACGGGGGAATCACTGCGCGCATACAGACGGTTTTCGCCCGTCGATGAGAAAAGTAAAGTGACGGTTCGCGCATCCATGGCGACAACAGTACCAAGTCCCAATTCGCTTTCTGTATCGCTGATCCAGCGTTGACCAAGTGTAAAAGGCATATATGTTCGGCTCTATATCTTTAATTGCAGGCAATACTCGTCATTTTCCGGGCTAATCCCCGTTATTGAGAGCATACGACCCCGCTACCAGGCTAATAAATCAGTGGTAGTGGTGTTAAATGGGTCCAGGAATGGAAAGGGCGCTATGGTACTGGATGGCGGCGGTTTCGTCACGCGTCAAAATAACCCCAGTTGTCCTGTGAGTAGTGTAGCAAAATTATCGTCAATAAAGGGAAGAATTCCCTCAGCAACAGGTTGGATCTGGCGGGTCAGATAATGCTCGTAATCGAGCGAAGATAGCTGATAATCAACAGGTTCTGGGCCATTGACCGTCCAGACATATTTTATGGTTCCGCGATTCTGATACTGCGGTGGACGCCCCAGTTTTACATTCTGCTCATCGGCAAGTCGCGCGGCACGAACGTGTGGTGGAACATTTCGCTGGTATTCGCTTAACGGGCGGCGCAGGCGCTTGCGGTACACCAGTTGTTCATCCATTTCACCGGCCATCAGACGGTCAATAGTCTCACGAACAAACTCCTGATAAGGTTCGTTACGAAAAATTCGCAGGTATAGCTCCTGCTGAAACTGTTGGGCCAGCGGCGTCCAGTCGGTTCGTACCGTTTCCAGTCCCTTAAACACCATACGTTGCTCAGCACCGTCCTGAATCATCCCCGCATAGCGTTTTTTACTGCCGGTATCTGCACCGCGAATGGTCGGCATCAGAAAGCGACAAAAATGGGTTTCAAATTCCAGCTCCAGCGCGCTGGTCAGATTTTGTTGCTTCAGCGATTGCGCCCACCAGGTGTTGACATAGCTCACCAGTTCCCGACCAATTCGGGCTGCATCGTCTTCTGAGTGCGCCTTTTTCAGCCAGACAAAGGTGGAATCGGTATCGCCATAAATGACATCGTAACCCTGAGCCTCAATTAACGCTTTGGTCTGGCGCATGATCGCATGGCCGCGCATGGTAATGGACGAGGCCAGTCTCGGGTCGAAAAAGCGACAGGCGGTGGTGCCCAGCACGCCGTAAAATGCGTTCATGATGATTTTCAACGCCTGCGAGAGTGGCTTATTGCCGCGGCGTTTTGCTTCTTCGCGCCCGTGCCAGATCTGAGTAACGATTTCAGGCAGGCAGTGCTTTTCGCGTGAAAACCAGGCGTCAAGGAAACCTTCGGTGCTGTGTTCCGGATCCGGCTGCGCCATCCCTTCGATAAGCCCCACCGGATCGATTAAAAAAGTACGAATTATTGAGGGATACAGGCTTTTGTAATCCAGCACCAGTACGGAGTCGTATAAGCCTGGGCGCGAGTCCATCACATAGCCGCCGGGACTGGCGTGCGCGGGGACTTCACCGAGATTCGGTGCCACATAACCCGCCCGGTGCATGCGCGGAAGGTAGAGGTGGCCGAAGGCGGCAACCGAACCACCGTGACGGTCGACCGGCAGACCGTTGACCGTCGAGCGCTCCAGCAGAAATGGCATGATCTCGGTTTTATGAAAAATGCGCGTGACCAGCTCACAGTCTTTGAGATTGTAGGTGGCGAGCGCGGGTTTATCCTGGGCAAACCGACGGTCAATTTCGTCCATTCGGTCCCACGGGTTATCAATCGACTTGCCTTCACCCAGCAATTCTTGCGACACCGTTTCCAGCGAGAATGACGAGAAATTCCAGAACGCTGATTTTAGCGCCTCAATACCGTCGATAATCAGGCGCCCCTTAGCCTGCGCGAAGAACACGCCGTTTTTGAAGCCATGCTCGCGCCACTCCAGTTCGCTATTATCACGACCAAAACGCAGGGGAATGCGGTAACGTTCGGCGTGCTTTTGCAGGACGCGTAAATCGAATTGCACGACGTTCCAGCCGATTATCACATCAGGATCGTGACGGGCAATCCAGTCATTGAGTTTTTCCAGCAACTGCGGGCGGCTTGCTACGTACTCAAGTTCAAAATCAAGCGTAGAGGCGTCGCCGTTTGGCGGGCCGAGCATGTAGACAATACGCTGCCCACAGCCTTCAAGACCGATGCAATAGAGTTCGCCGTGGCGCGTGGTTTCAATATCCAGCGATACCCATTTTAGCGGTGGTCGATAGTCAGGGTTCGGCTTCAGGCGGGCATTCAGCAGCATGTCATTATGTCTGTCGCCTTCGACCCAAACAGGGGAGGTGATAAAGCGCTCCATCAGATACCGCTCAGATGGGCGTACGTCGCCCTCATAGACGGTGACTGCGTTTTCGCGCAGCAGTTTTTCCAACCGCATGAGCTGGCGATGTGAGCGGCAATACAGGCCGGAAACAGGATGGCGGTGGAAGTCTTGCAATTGCAGCGATTTCAGGTGATAGCCGTTTTCAGTGGGTAATAATGACATTACGCGAGGAACCTGACTGGTGGGAATAAACGCGACCGACTCCTGAGGCGCGAGCGTGACCTGCAGCGGCCCATCGTCTGTAGCCAGCCAGAATGAGACCTCAGTTCCCTGCGGGGTGTCCCGCCAGTGCCGGGTTAAAATAAAACCTGCTTGCGCCACGCTGCGTATCCGTCAAAAAACCAGGCATTATTATAGCCTGGTTCTGATAGATTAGCTGTGATTTTATACAGTTGTCATGCTCAGAAGAGGTTACTGCCCGAAATACGCTTTCCTGAGTAAAATAATTATTCCTACCTGACAATGTTATCTTCATATGCAATATATGAATAAAATAGCTTTGATAGGCTACAGATAGATATGTTATAGCTGGTATTTGTACATTAGTTTCCATTAATTACGTTGTTTATGTTTTAATTGTTAATTACAAGTTCGTTTTCATACTTTTTCTATTTTTTAGGAATAGTGCTCATTTGATTTTGCTACATATTTCTCGGATTAGTGAAAAAATTATATTTTTATTTGTTTTTATTAGCTGTTAGTGTAAAACTTTCATTCGAAATGTTTGGGTCATTATCTTAAATATAATATATTTAAATGGGGTTGTTATTGTTCTAACTAAGCAGTTTCAATTCAATTTCGTCGGGAAATTCTCTGTGAATATAATTTTATTTTGTCGATGGCTTGTGCATTTTTTGTCCTTTTAATATTAATTTTGAAAAAATGGAGTTTTTATGAACTTTCTTTCCAAACATCAGCTTGGCATTAAATATCAGAACTATATGTTTGTTAACACAATGATTTCTAATCCAGCGATTAAAACTGTGAGCAAATATATTTTATATAAAACATGGGACGGTAAGTTGTGGAATGCTGAAATTATTGAAAATGGTAGCGCTTTTTTTCACTGGCAGGGTAATGACAAAAGTAAGGGGCACAAAGATACAGTGATTAATTATCTGCTGAACGGGCAGAAGTGGCAGGCGACGATTACAGATTATGTCTTTTTCCATTGTCTGGAAGGAAATAAGTCTCATGGACACTATGATAATGTAATTAATTATATCTGTTCAAATGATTGTGTTTACCAAGGTTCATTCGCCGAATATTATAGCGAATAACTATAAAGGAGCGCGTAGATTATCTGCGCGCTTATTTTTTTTACTGCCCGTAATACGCTTTTGCACCGTGTTTGCGCAGGTAGTGTTTATCTAGCAGGGTTTGCTGCATATCCGGCAGCTGCGGCGCGAGCTGGCGACAGAAGATCCCCATATAGGCGACTTCTTCCAGCACGATGGCGTTATGCACCGCATCTTCGGCATTTTTTCCCCAGGCAAATGGACCGTGAGAGTGCACCAGCACGCCAGGCATCTGTGCGGCGTCAATACCTTGTTTTTCAAAGGTTTCAACGATTACGTTACCGGTTTCCCATTCATATTCGCCGTTGATTTCTTCGTCGGTCATTTTGCGTGTGCAGGGAATCGAACCGTAGAAATAGTCCGCATGGGTGGTCCCCGTTGCCGGAATCGACTGACCCGCCTGTGCCCAGATGGTTGCATGGCGCGAATGGGTGTGAACAATGCCGCCAATGGTCGGGAATGCCTGATACAGCAAACGGTGTGTTGGGGTATCTGAGGAAGGTTTCTTCGTACCTTCTACAACTTCACCCGTGGCGATACTGACTACCACCATATCGTCGGCGGTCATTACGCTGTAATCGACTCCTGAAGGTTTAATCACAAACACGCCGCGCTCGCGATCGACGGCGCTGACATTCCCCCAGGTCAGGGTGACCAGATTGTGCTTAGGCAACGCCAGATTGGCTTCCAGTACCTGACGTTTGAGATCTTCTAACATGATGCTCTCCGATGAATCTTGCCGGATGGCGCTACGCTTATCCGGCCTACAAATCGCACATTCTTGTAGGTCGGATAAGGTGTTTACGCCGTCATCCGGCAGTTGTTAACGTTTGAAGCCGTAATACACTTCGTTCCAGCGCAGCGCGTCCTTAAAGGCTGGCAGGCGGGTATCGTTATCGATCACCGCGATCTCGATATCGTGCATTTCAGCGAACTGACGCATGTCGTTCAGATCCAGCGCGTGGCTGAACACGGTGTGGTGCGCGCCACCGGCCAGGATCCAGGCTTCAGAAGCGGTTGGCAGATCCGGTTGAGCTTTCCACAGCGCGTTAGCGACAGGCAGTTTTGGCAGGGAGTGCGGCGTTTGTACCGTGTCGATGCAGTTAACCAGCAGGCGATAGCGATCGCCGAGATCGATCAGGCTGGCAACCACTGCCGGGCCGGTTTTGGTGTTGAAGATCAGACGGGCAGGATCGTCTTTACCACCAATGCCGAGGTGCTGTACGTCGAGGATCGGTTTCTCTTCCACCGCGATGGACGGGCACACTTCCAGCATGTGCGAGCCGAGCACCAGATCGTTGCCTTTCTCGAAGTGGTAGGTGTAATCCTCCATAAATGAGGTGCCGCCCTGCAGACCGGTTGACATCACCTTCATGATGCGAAGCAGAGCGGCGGTTTTCCAGTCGCCTTCGCCCGCAAAGCCGTAGCCTTGCTGCATCAGACGCTGTACGGCCAGACCAGGGAGCTGTTTCAGGCCGTGTAAATCTTCAAATGTGGTGGTGAAGGCGTGGAATCCGCCCTGTTCCAGGAAGCGCTTCATCCCCAGTTCAATACGGGCCGCTTCCAGGACATTCTGACGTTTTTCACCGTGGACTTGCGTCGCCGCCGTCATGGTATAGGTGCTTTCGTACTCATCGATTAGCGCGTTGATTTCACCGTCGCTAATTGCGTTCACTACCTGCACCAGATCGCCCACGGCCCAGGTGTTTACCGAGAAGCCGAACTTGATCTGCGCAGCGACTTTATCGCCATCGGTGACCGCAACTTCACGCATGTTGTCGCCAAAACGGCAGACTTTCAGGTGGCGGGTATCTTGTTTGGACACGGCCTGGCGCATCCAGGAGCCAATGCGTTCGTGCGCTTGTTTATCCTGCCAGTGACCGGTGACCACGGCATGCTGCTGACGCATACGCGCGCCGATGAAGCCGAACTCACGACCGCCGTGCGCAGTCTGGTTCAGGTTCATAAAGTCCATATCAATGCTGTCCCACGGCAGGGCGGCATTGAACTGGGTGTGGAACTGCATCAGCGGCTTGTTGAGGATAGTCAGACCGTTAATCCACATTTTGGCCGGGGAGAAGGTATGCAGCCAGACCACCATCCCTGCACAGCGATCGTCGTAATTCGCGTCACGACAGATAGCGGTAATCTCATCAGGGGAAGTGCCCAGCGGTTTTAATACCAGCTTGCAGGGCAGTTTGGCTTCAGTATTCAGTGCGTTAACGACATGCTCGGCATGTTGGGTTACCTGACGCAGGGTTTCAGGGCCATACAGATGCTGGCTACCAATCACAAACCACACTTCATAGTTATCAAAAATCGTCATTGTCGTGTCCTTAATGTGTCAGGGTTGCCAGGTCTACCGGGGCTTGTTGCGCCGGAGCGGCAGTCGGAAGGTATTGCTGTTCAGCGCTTACTGCCCACTGCTGATAGCGGCGGTAAAGCTGTTCAAAACGTTGAGCCTGCTCTGGGCGAGGTTGCAGCGTGTTTTCCACGGCGCTTGCCATCTGCTGCTGAGCGGCAGAGATATCGGCGTGTACTTTCGCGGCAACGGCGGCGAAGATAGCCGCACCGAGCGCGCAGCACTGGTCTGAAGCGACAATTTGTAGCGGACGGTTCAGCACGTCACAGCAGGCCTGCATGATGACCGGGTTCTTGCGCGCGATACCGCCAAGCGCCATCACGTTGTGAACCGCAATGCCTTGTTCGGTGAAGCATTCCATAATGGCGCGCGCGCCAAAGGCAGTGGCGGCAATCAGACCACCGAACAGCGCTGGCGCGTCGGTTGCCAGGTTCAGATCGGTAATCACCCCTTTCAAACGCTGGTTGGCATTGGGTGTACGGCGACCGTTGAACCAGTCGAGCACGACCGGCAGATGCTCCAGTGATGGATTTTTCGCCCATGCTTCGGTGAGTGCAGGCAGCAGCTGTTTTTGACTGGCTTTAATCTGGGTCTGCAGTTCCGGATGCTGTGCGGCAAGCTGTTCCAGCGGCCAGCTCAGCACGCGGCTAAACCAGGCATAGATATCGCCGAATGCAGACTGACCAGCTTCGAGGCCAATAAAATTAGGCACCACGCTGCCATCAACCTGGCCGCAAATGCCTTTCACCGCACGCTCGCCAACGCTTTGCTTGTCGGCAATCAGAATGTCGCAGGTTGACGTGCCGATGACTTTTACCAGCGTGTTAGGCTGTGCACCTGCGCCGACCGCGCCCATATGGCAGTCAAAAGCGCCGCCTGCAATCACCACACTCTCCGGTAGCCCCAGACGCTGTGCCCACTCGGCGCACAGGGTGCCAACCGGCAGATCCGCGGTGAAGGTATCGGTAAACATTGGGTATTGCAGATGGCGGTTGAGGATGGGGTCGAGTTCGTCAAAGAAACTGGCTGGCGGCAGACCACCCCAGCTTTCATGCCACAGAGATTTATGCCCGGCGCTGCAGCGACCGCGACGAATATCCTGTGGGCGTACGGTGTTGGAGAGCAGGGCCGGAACCCAGTCGCATAGCTCAATCCACGAAACCGCAGCCTCGGCAACTGCGTGGTCCTGACGAGTGACATGCAGGATTTTGGCCCAGAACCATTCGCTGGAATAAATGCCGCCGATATAGCGGGAGTAATCGATCTTGCCCTGTGTATGGCACAGGCGGGTGATTTCTTCGGCTTCTTCTACTGAGGTGTGATCTTTCCACAGGACAAACATCGCATTCGGGTTTTCCGCGAACTCCGGACGCAGCGCCAGTACATTACCATCTGCATCGATGGGGGCCGGGGTTGAGCCGGTACTGTCAACGCCAATCCCGACCACTTCCGCGCGCTGCTCAGCGCTCAGTTCGGCCAGTACGGTTTTCAGCGCCGCTTCCATGGATTCAATGTAGTCGCGCGGATGATGGCGAAACTGGTTGTTTGGGCCATCGCAATACTGCCCTTCCTGCCAACGTGGGTACCACTCAACGCTGGTGGCGATCTCTTCGCCGGTGGCACATTCCACCGCCAAAGCGCGTACTGAATCACTACCAAAATCGAGGCCAATTGCAATCGCCATCGTCTTACTCCATCCAAAAATACGGGTATGGATAAACAGTAGTGAGTAGCGATAAAAACCGTCAGGCAGGATCCGCTAATCTTATGGACTAAAATGCTGTGGCATCACAAAGTGTGACGCTGTGCAAATAATCAATGTGGACATTTCTGCCGTAGTTATAGACACTTTTGTTAGCCGATTTTGACGTTGGCGTAGTACATGTTTTTTACAAAGAGCTTTTCACAAGCGGGGTTGGTGGTCCATTGCCGCAAATACAGCGGCCCGCAGGGGCGACAGCGATGATGTCTGGCGTAATATGGACAAATTGTTTCTTGGCAGGACATAGGGAGTATTGAAATTATGGCTGAAACGCAAAACGATCCCCTGTTGCCAGGTTATTCGTTTAACGCGCATTTGGTGGCCGGATTAACCCCCATTGAGGCGAACGGATACCTGGATTTTTTTATCGACAGGCCGCTGGGCATGAAGGGTTATATCCTCAATCTCACCATCCGTGGCGAAGGGGTTATCAATAATCAGGGCAAGCAGTTTGTCTGCCGGCCTGGCGATATTCTGTTGTTTCCACCCGGAGAAATTCACCACTACGGGCGCCATCCTGATGCCAGCGAGTGGTATCACCAGTGGGTTTACTTTCGCCCGCGCGCCTACTGGCAGGAGTGGCTGACCTGGCCGGCCATTTTTGGCCAGACCGGTTTTTTCCGCCCGGATGAAGCACATCAGCCGCATTTTAACGAGCTGTTTGGGCAAATAATTAACGCCGGGCAGGGAGAAGGTCGTTATTCTGAACTGCTGGCGATTAATTTACTGGAGCAGTTGTTGCTCCGACGTATGGAAGCCATCAATGAATCGCTACACCCGCCCATGGACAACCGCGTTCGCGATGCCTGCCAGTACATCAGCGATCACCTGGCGGACAGCAATTTTGATATCGCCAGCGTCGCGCAGCACGTCTGCCTGTCGCCTTCCCGTTTGTCGCATCTGTTCCGTCAGCAATTGGGGATCAGCGTATTAAGCTGGCGCGAGGACCAGCGCATCAGCCAGGCAAAGCTACTGCTGAGTACCACACGTATGCCTATCGCCACCGTAGGTCGCAATGTTGGTTTTGACGACCAGCTCTATTTCTCTCGTGTTTTCAAAAAATGTACCGGTGCCAGTCCGAGCGAGTTTCGCGCTGGATGTGAATAAAAAGTGAATGATGTATCCTGAAAGTTGTCATAACTCGCAATCTATTCAGACAATTGATGGCTTGACGAAGTTGAGAGGGGTTATCAAAATCCCTGCTTCGTAAATTTGACGGACACATTATGCAAGCATTGCTGGAACACTTTATTCTCCAGTCCGCCCTGTACTCTCTGATCGCCGTACTTCTGGTGGCTTTTTTGGAGTCGCTGGCGCTGGTTGGTCTGATTCTGCCCGGGACCGTGATGATGGCGGGGTTGGGCGCGCTGATTGGCAGCGGCGAACTGAACTTCTGGCATGCCTGGCTTGCGGGCATTGTCGGCTGCCTGTTGGGGGACTGGATCTCCTTCTGGTTGGGCTGGCGCTTTAAAAAGCCATTGCACCGTTGGTCATTCATGAAAAAGAACAAGGCGTTGCTGGATAAAACCGAGCACGCCCTGCATCAGCACAGCATGTTTACTATTCTGGTGGGGCGGTTTGTCGGACCGACGCGCCCGCTGGTGCCGATGGTAGCAGGCATGCTGGATCTGCCTGTCGCTAAATTTATCGTCCCGAATATTATTGGCTGCGTGCTGTGGCCACCGTTCTACTTCCTGCCGGGGATCCTGGCGGGAGCGGCAATTGATATCCCTTCTGATATGCAGAGCGGGGATTTTAAATGGTTGCTGCTGGCGACGGCGGTGTTGCTCTGGGTGGGCGGCTGGTTTTGCTGGCGGCTATGGCGTAGTGGCAAAGCGGCTGTTGATCGCTTAACGGCGTATTTCCCCCGCAGCCGTTTGCTGTATCTGGCGCCGTTAACGCTCGGGATCGGCGTGGTCGCGCTGGTGGCGTTACTGCGCCATCCGCTGATGCCGGTGTATATCGACATTCTGCGTAAGGTTGTAGGTTACTGACGATACCTTTGCCGGATGGCGGCTTCGCCTTATCCGGCCTACAAAATGTGCGACCTACAGGCCGGATAAGGCGTTCACGCCGTCATCCGGCAACGCATTATGCTTTAATGCCCAATAGCGCCGAGGCGCTGGCGTTGCCGCTTAACAGATCGTCCGTTTTGCCCTGCCACGCGATGCGCCCGTCGGCGACCACAATCGAGCGGGACGCAATTCGCGCGGCATCTTCTACGCTGTGAGAAACCATCAGCAACGTCAGCTGCTTCTCGCGACAGACTTCGGCGACCAGCGTTAGCATCTCCTGGCGCAGCGCGGGATCGAGCGCTGAGAACGGTTCATCAAGCAGTAAAATAGGTTGTTCTCGCACCAGACAACGCGCCAGCGCCACGCGCTGCCGCTGCCCGCCGGAAAGCTCACCGGGGAGGCGTTCCAGCAGAGAGTCGAGTCCCATTTGTTGAGCGATGTGGTGCATTTTCTCCCGCTGCGATGTGTTCAGCTTCAATCCCGGATTCAGGCCCAGGCCGATGTTTTGCTGTACGCTCAGATGGCTGAACAGGTTGTTTTCCTGAAACAGCATGGATACGGGTCGGCATGAGGGCGGCGTGGTGGTGTGATCTTCACCGTCAATCATCATGGTACCGCTGGCAGGCGTGAGAAAGCCGGCAATCAGATTCAGCAGCGTACTTTTCCCGGCGCCGCTGGGCCCGAGTACAGCTATTTGCTCACCGCGCGTGACCGACAGCGTAAAGCGCATAGGCAAATGGTGATAAAGCCATGTGATATCAATCAGTTTTAACATTTCGACCCGGCAATTTCTCAATAACGGTAAACAGCGTAAAGCACAGGATCAGCAGTAATAACGCCGTAACCGCGCCATCCTGACTGCGATAAGAGCCAATCTGCTGATATAAATAAAATGGCAGGGTACGGAAATCCTCATTACCAAATAACGCCACTACGCCAAAATCGCCAATCGACAGGACGCAGGCAAACGCCATCGCCTGCGCCAGCGGGCGCTTCAGGGCGCGCAGTTCAACCACTTTCAGGCGCGACCATCCCTCAATGCCCAACGACTGGCACAACATACTGTAGCGCGCAGTGACGTCACGCATTGGGTTTTCCAGCACTTTCAGCGCGTAAGGGATCGCCATCAGCGCATTGGTAAAAATGACAATGCCGTCGGCAGATTCAGGAAGACCAATGGTGTTATTGAGCAGCAGAAAGAAGCCGGTTGCCAGCACGATGCCCGGCATGGCGAGGATCATCATGCCGCTCAACTCCAGCATCTGACCTGCCAGCAGCTGCTGTCGGGCACGGAGTTCACGACTGCTCCATAACAGCATCATAGTGAGCACGACGCATAACGCTCCCGCTGCTAATGCGATGCGCAGCGAGGTTCCCAGCGCCTGCCACAGCACTGGCTGCATCAGTACATCCAGAACATGGCGGTTTAAGCCATCGACAATCACCGCCAGCAACGGCGGCAATAACAGCAACAGGGCAAGAATAATCAGGATTGCGTCAACCAGTCGGCTGTGCAGGCGATCGTCGGGATCGCGCCAGCCTTGTACCAGGGTAGCACCGGGAGCAATCGCGCGGCTCAGACGTTGGCTGAGGAGCACCAGCGCCAAACAACAAACCATCTGGATCAACGCCAGCATGGCTGCGCGGGCAGGATCGTAATCAAAATTCAGCGCCTGATAGATAGCCAGCTCGATGGTGGTGGCCTGTGGCCCGCCGCCAAGCGACAGAACGGTGGCGAAGCTGGCGAAGCACAACATAAAGATGAGTGCCGCGACGGGCAGGATCTGACGACGCAACCACGGCCATTCAACAAAACGGAAGAAATGCCAGCCACGCATACCCAACTGAGCGGCTAACTGCCGCTGTTCGCCGGGAATATTCTCCAGCGACTGTAACAGCAGGCGGCTGGCCATCGGCAGATTGAAAAAGACATGCGCCAGCAGAATGCCCTGCAAACCGTATGGCGAAAACGTCCACTCCAGCCCGAATGTATGCCAGAGCGAGGCCAGCCAACCCTGGCGACCGTAGACGCTAAGAATACCGAATACCGCGACCAGCACTGGCAGGATTAACGTCATCGCGCACAGACGCAGCAGCGCCAGACGCCCTGGAAAACGACGACGATAGAGCGCTCTGGCAAGGAAAATAGCCGGGACAACCGACAGCACAGCGGATAAAAATGCCTGCCAGAAAGAAAAGCGCACCACGTGCCACAGGTAGTCATCTTGCCACAGCGAGAGCCACTCTCCCTGCGGGGCGTTAAACCACAGTGCCAAAAATGCGGCCAGGGCAACGGCCACCATCAGCGTGGCGGCGGTAAGCCCTGGAACCAGCCAGCCGGGGATTAGCGGCTGACGGCGCGTTGCCATTCGCTAATCCATGCCTGACGTTGAGCCGCAACCTGCTGCGGCGTAAATTCCAGCGCGGTGGCCGGTTTATTCAGTTGCTCGAATCCTGGCGGTAGGGCGACTTGCGTCACGGGATACATCCAGTTGCCGGTCGGAATCGCATTCTGGAATGCCGGGGATACCATAAACTTCAGGAATTTCTCGGCCAGTTCCGGCTGCTTGCTGGCTGCGGTACGGGCGGCGACTTCCACCTGTAAATAGTGGCCTTCGCTAAAGTTGGCCGCGGCGTAGTTGTCTTTTTTATCGGCAATGATGTGATAGGCCGGAGAGGTGGTGTAGCTGAGCACCAGATCGCTTTCACCTTTCAGGAACAGGCCGTAGGCTTCGCTCCAGCCCTTGGTGACGGTGACGGTTTTGGCTGCCAGTTTCTGCCACGCCTCTGGCGCTTTATCACCATAGACTTTCTGCATCCATAGCAGCAGACCCAATCCTGGCGTGCTGGTGCGTGGATCCTGATAAATGACGCGCCATTTTTGGTCGCTCTCTACCAGTTCTTTCAGGCTTTTGGGCGGATTCTTCAGCTTGTTTTTATCATAAACGAAGGCGAAATAGCCGTAATCAAACGGAACGAAGGTATCGTTTTTCCAGCCGCCGGGTACGTTAACGGCGTCGTTTGCAACACCACTTTTGGCAAACAGTTTGGTTTGTGTAGCGGCTTCCAGAAGGTTGTTATCCAGACCCAGTACGACGTCGGCTTTGCTGTTTTTTCCTTCCATGCGCAAGCGGTTAAGCAGCGACACGCCATCTTCCAGCGCGACCAGTTTTAGCTCGCAGTTGCAGTCAGCTTCAAAGGCTTTTTTGATTGTCGGGCCCGGGCCCCAGTCAGCTGCGAACGAGTCGTAGGTATAGACGGTCAGTACAGGTTTAGCGAAAGCAGGCGCTGCGCACAGCAGTAAAAGCGGAAGACATTTTTTAAACACTTTGCACCTCAAGAGTTGGGTGGCAAAGGACTTGAGATAAGCCTCAAATCCCTTCGCCGGCATTATCCGGATCAGGTTCGACGGGTATCTCTCAGCCCATACACTTCATCATTCACGCTGCCTCTGTGTTGGCAGCGCTCGCTCACCCCAGTCACATAGTTATCTATGCTCCTGGGGACTCACTCGCTTGCCGCCTTGATGCATCATGAATGATCTTGTGTATGTTTTTTATTTAGCACCCCGTTGAGAACGGCGTTAGTGTAGTGATTTTGTTGCCGGGCAGCAATTAAGAGCTGGCTCTTATGGATCCGGCGGCGCAAACCACGCCGATTTAAAATCAAACCAGCCGAGGGTATTCATGCGCAGCCCGCGCATACTGCGCTGTCCCTGAATGATCAGCCAGTGGTGGATTAATGGCACAATGGCCTTTGTGGCGAGCAACTGTTGGCACCATGCTGCCAGGCTCATTTCGCCCGTTCGCCAGCGAGCCGCATCGTTTTCCCAGTCCCGCGAGATACAGTTTTGCAGCAAAGGGACTTCGCACAAATGTGCGAACAGTGAGAAGTCCAGCGGGAGGGTAAAGTTGGCGCTGTTGAGCCAGATATCGCTGACGATTTCACCTGCATGCCATTGATCGTAGTCGATCTCCTGAATATTCAACTGTACCTGATGCTGCGCCAGCAACGTTTTCATGATCTGCGCGATAATCCGGTGTTCGATATGATCGCGATAGTAGGTGATCGTCAGCGTTTCCAGCCCGGCGGGTTTTTCACCATGGCCAGGTTTGGCGTGATGCCAGCGGGGAAGTAAACCGTAGGCGGGAAACCACAACCGCTGGTACTGTTCATCGGCGTGGCAGATTAAATTCGTTGGCGAGAGAACGCGGCTTGCCCACTCGCGAACCTCCTGGTTCGCGCCACGGTGGCTACGCGCATCAAACAACAGGTAGTAGCAACCTTCTTCGAGGCGGCTTTCGATCGCCTTTTCATCCTCTGTTGGACCTTTTAGCGTCAACCCGCCGCCAGGCTCTTCTCCGATGTCGGGTAATACCCAAACGTTAACTTCGTCAATCAGCGCACGGTAGCCAAAGTAATCATCAAATGCATGAATTTTCAGTTGGTTATTGGTATTGCGCATTACCGCATACGGACCGGTACCAATCGGGTGGCTGGAAAAGTTGTTTAGCGTTTCCCATTCTCGCGGCAGGATCATGGCGGGGACCTGCCCCAATAGCCAGGGAAGCCAGCGATCTGGCTGGGCCAGATGGATATCCAGCGTCCAGGCCGTGGGAGAGACGATCTGCGTGATGTGTGAGTACAGTGGTAGGGCGTTAATGCGCCTCAGCGAGGCGATAACATCTTCCATTTCCAGCTCGCGGCCATGATGAAAATGGATCCCCGGGCGCAGGAAGAATCGCCAATGCAAAGGTGAAATTTGCTGCCAGTGATGGGCAATGTCCGCTTCCAGTTCCCCATTTTCCTCATTTACCCGAATTAAGGCACTGAAAATTTGGCGGGCGATATGGGTTTCGGAGCGGCGTAATGCCGTACCGGGGAGCAGGTTGTGCATCGGGCGATAATAGAGAACGCGCATGATATGCCGACCCTGGCGAAAGCTGCGGCCCAAGTGGGAGACCAGCATTTGCCGTACGGCCGTTTTGTCACCGACAAGCTGCACTAGTTGATCGATGCGATCCTGTTCCAGTAGGTCTTCCGCGCGCTGCTGCTGGAGCGCCAGCCCGGTATAGAGGAATGTCAGTCGCGAGCGTTTACCTCGTCCAACTTCAGCTTCCCACGTTAACCAGCCACGATCCTGCATAGTATTAAGCAGCGTACGCATATGGCGGCGCGAGCAGCTCAGCAGATCCGCCAGCTCGTTGAGCGTCGTGTCTTGCGTCTTGCCGTCACAGCATTGCCACAGACGGATGAACTGTTGTTGCAAACGACCAGAAGACATAAAAGGGGAACTCCTGCGGAAAACTCAGCAATTTTATAATCCCTATATTAAGCCAATAATAGATTCCGATGAAGCGATGAGACAACGAAGGGGTCATCTATGCGTCAGTTCTGGTTGAAGTACTTTACCGCGACAGAAAAATCGTCCTGGTTGGCTTGCCCGAGCGCCCCGCAGCGCTTAAAGATGCTCGAAGAGCTGATGCAGTGGGAGATGACATCTGACTCCTGAATTGAGAATTGCAGACATCATGTGTGACTGAGTATTGGTGTTAATCGCCGCGCCAGCAGGTATCATCTGCTGGCTTTTTTCGTTTCAGCTGCGCTTAAAAGGAAAGATATGCTCTGGATTATGACCATGGGACGGCGCCTCAACGGCGTTTACGCGGCATTTATGCTGGTCGCTTTTATGATGGGCGTGGCGGGGGCATTGCAGGCACCCACGCTGAGTCTGTTCCTGAGCCGTGAAGTCGGGGCGCAGCCATTTTGGGTCGGGCTGTTTTACACCGTCAATGCGATTGTCGGGATCGTCGTCAGCCTTGGCCTCGCGAAACGATCCGACAGCCAGGGCGATCGACGTAAGTTGATCATGTTCTGCTGCCTGATGGCAATTGGCAATGCGTTGCTGTTTGCCTTTAATCGTCACTATCTTACGCTGATCACCTGCGGTGTGCTGCTGGCCTCGCTGGCGAACACCGCCATGCCGCAGCTGTTTGCGCTGGCGCGGGAATATGCTGATAACTCCGCGCGTGAAGTAGTGATGTTTAGCTCGGTGATGCGTGCGCAGCTTTCACTGGCCTGGGTAGTTGGCCCACCGCTGGCTTTTATGCTGGCGCTGAATTACGGCTTTACGGCGATGTTTTCCATTGCCGCAGGGATTTTTGCCATTAGCCTGGTGCTGATTGCGCTGATACTGCCGTCAGTTGCTCGGGTGGAGCAGCCTGTAGACGTGCCGCTGGAACAGACCGGCGGTTGGCAGGACAAAAATGTACGCATGTTGTTTATTGCCTCCACGCTGATGTGGACCTGCAACACCATGTACATCATCGATATGCCGCTGTGGATAAGCCTCGAACTGGGCTTGCCGGACAAGCTGGCCGGGATTCTAATGGGGACGGCGGCTGGACTGGAAATTCCGGCGATGATTCTTGCGGGCTATTACGTGAAGCGCTTTGGCAAACGGCGAATGATGATCGCGGCCGTCGCGGCAGGCGTGCTGTTTTATCTTGGTTTGATCTTCTTTCACAGCCGTACGGCGCTGCTGGTGCTGCAACTGTTTAACGCGGTATTTATCGGTATTATCGCCGGGATAGGCATGCTGTGGTTTCAGGATCTGATGCCCGGACGTGCGGGATCAGCGACCACATTATTTACCAACAGTATTTCAACGGGAGTCATTCTGGCAGGGGTGATTCAGGGGGCTGTTGCGCAAAGCTACGGTCACTCTGCCGTCTATTGGGTGATTGCGGTGATTTCGGTGGTGACGCTGTGGATGACTGGTCGGGTGAAGGATGTTTAGTCCGGTGCAGTCCCGGCGTTGCAGTGCTCGACCGGACGACATTTCGTATTCGCTTTTGTCGTTTTTGTAGGCCGGATAAGGCGTTTACGCCGCCATCCGGCAACCTGTCCTTACGGCCTGATCGCGTTACGCTTATCAGGCCAATCCCTCTTTTTTTCATCTTGCACGTAAATGTAATGTTGATCACATAACGATCATTTTCCTCTTCCTGGATCTTCTTTTTTCTACTGTTACGCGTATACAGTTACGCGTAACAGTTATTAAAAAAGGAGTTTTTTATGAAGAACCTATTCGACCTGACCGGTAAACGCGCGCTGATTACCGGTTCCGCTCAGGGCATTGGTAACCTGCTGGCCAACGGTCTGGCGGCGCACGGTGCTGAGATTGTGATTAACGATATTACCCAGCAGCGCGCTCAGGCGGCGGCGGACAAACTGGTTGCCGAAGGCTATCGCGCCGTTGGCTATGGATTTGATGTCACCAACGGGGAAGAGGTTGCGCGCGCCATCGCGCAAATTGAAAAGGAAGTTGGGGCCATTGATATTTTAATTAACAACGCCGGAATTCAGCGTCGTTTTCCCTTCACCGAATTCCCGGAGGCTGAATGGGACAAAGTGATTGATGTAAACCAGAAATCGGTCTTTCTGGTGTCGCAGCAGGTTTCCCGCTACATGGTGCAACGCCGCCGCGGGAAGATTATTAATATCTGCTCAATGCAAAGCGAATTAGGTCGTAAAACCATTACTCCATACGCGGCGTCAAAAGGCGCGGTCAAAATGTTAACCCGTGGCATGTGCGTGGAACTGGCGGAATACAATATTCAGGTCAATGGCATTGCTCCCGGCTATTTCGCCACCGACATGACCACCGCGCTGGTCAACGATGAAGCATTCTCTGCCTGGCTGTTCCAGCGCACGCCCGCCGCTCGCTGGGGTAACCCGGAGGAGCTGATCGGCGCGGCGGTTTATCTTGCCGCGCCCGCTTCTGACTTTGTGAATGGGCATCTTCTGTTTGTGGACGGCGGCATGCTGGCTGCGGTCTGAACAATAATGGGCCGCAACGCGCGGCCTGAGCGATAAAACAATAATCCAAGGAGTGAGTATGAATATGCTCGCAAAACTGCCAGCGCGTCGCTGGTGGTATTTAATGCCGATTATTTTTATTACCTACAGCTTAGCTTATCTCGACCGCGCCAATTACGGCTTTGCCGCTGCCGCCGGTATTGAACATGACTTAGGGATTACTCAGGGAACAGCATCGTTAATTGGCGCGTTATTCTTCCTGGGCTATTTCTTTTTCCAAGTGCCAGGCGCGATGTACGCCGTTAAGCATAGCGTGCGCAAAATGATTTTTTACAGCCTGATCCTTTGGGGGCTTTGTGCCGCGGCGACCGGCTTTGTCAGCAATATCCCAACGCTGATGGCGATCCGCTTTATTCTCGGCATCGTCGAAGCGGCGGTGATGCCCGCGATGCTGATTTATATCAGCAACTGGTTTACCAAAACTGAACGCTCGCGCGCCAACACCTTTTTAATTCTCGGTAACCCGGTCACAGTGCTGTGGATGTCGATTGTCTCCGGCTACCTGATTGAAGCCTGGGGCTGGCGCGAAATGTTTATTATCGAAGGTATCCCGGCGGTGATCTGGGCGTTCTGCTGGGTGATTCTGGTACGCGACAAACCGGCGGATGCGGGCTGGTTGAGCGAGCAGGAGAAACAGGCATTACAGCAGGCGATGGATCGCGAGCAGCGCGACATCAAACCGATGCGTAACTACGGTGAAGCGATGCGTTCACGCAGCGTCATTATGCTTTGCGCGGTGCATGCGCTGTGGAGCATCGGGGTGTATGGCTTCATGATGTGGATGCCGTCAATCCTCAAAAATGCGGCGCAGATGGACATCGTGGCGGTGGGCTGGCTGGCAGCGGTACCGTATCTGGCGGCGATCTGCCTGATGTTGACCGTCTCCTGGCTGTCCGATAAGTTCCAGAACCGTAAGCTGTTTATCTGGCCGCTGCTGTTGATTGCCGCCATCGCGTTCTTTGCCTCGTGGCTGTTGGGCAACCAGTCCTTCTGGCTCTCCTACGCGCTGCTGGTTGTGGCCGCTGCCTGTATGTATGCGCCTTACGGGCCGTTCTTTGCGCTGATCCCCGAACTGCTGCCGCGCAACGTCTCCGGCGTGTCGATGGGGATGATCAACAGTTTTGGCGCGTTAGGGGCATTCCTCGGCGCGTGGCTGGTGGGTTACCTCAACGGCGTGACCGGCGGGCCGGGCGTCTCCTACACCTTCATGGCGATTGCTCTGCTGGCGTCGGTGGTGCTGATGTACTGCGTTCGTGCGCAAAATGAAACCACGTCGCCGTCGGCTGAGATGGCTACGCGTTAAGGTTGAGCGAGGAGTGCAGTCGCTAACCGGCTGTGATAAGGTTCTCTGCGAGCATAATGGGCTGTTGGTCGTAGAGAACCTCATGAAAAACAATCGGATGACATTACAGGATATCGCTAATCTGGCCGGGCTGAATAAGATGACGGTCAGCCGTTATCTGCGTGACCCGAATCAGGTGTCGCAACGCAGCCGCGAATTGATTTCGAAAGTGATGGAAGAGAACAACTACATCCCCAACCGTGCCCCGGAAATTCTGCTCAACGCACGCAGTAAAACCATTGGTGTGCTGATCCCCTCGTTTCGTAATCAGATCTTTGCCGACGTGCTGGCAGGGATTGAATCCGTCACCTCGGCCTGCCAGTACCAGACGCTGATCGCCAACTACGAATATGATGCCGAGCGTGAAGAACGCGAGGTGCTGAACCTGCTCTCTTACAATATCGACGGCCTGATCCTCACGGGAAAGCTGCATACAGAGCGAATGATCCAGTACGTGCGCGCCAGCGGCGTACCGGTGGCGGAACTGATGGATATTAGCGGCCAGTATCTTGATATACAGGTTGGGTTTGATAACGAAAAAGCCGCGTTTGAAATGACGCAGGCTTTTATCGACAGCGGTAAACGCAGCATTGCTTTCTTTGGCTCGATGGATGACCCCCGAGACCTTAGCCGTTTTCGCGGCACCGAGAAAGCGCTGGCGGCGCAGGGACTGGAAGCGTACCACCTGGCGCCAAAAACTATTTCGTCGGTGGCGCTGGGCCGCAAGATGTTCCAGCAGGCGATGGCGGAAAAGCCGGATATTGACGCTATTTTCTGTACCAACGATGACCTGGCGGTTGGCGCGCTGCTGGAGTGTCAGGCACAGCAGTACGATGTGCCGAGAAAAATGGCGATTGCCGGTTTCCACGGGCTGGAAATTGGCCGTGCGCGGCTGCAAAAAATCGCCAGCGTGATTACGCCACGCTTTGAGATTGGCAAAACGGCGGCGGATATTCTGATTAAGCGTTTGAACGGGAAAGATGCGCCGGGCAGCGTCAATCTTGGCTACCAAATCTATTACGGCGATACGCTGTAGGCGAAGAGAAGGGGCTGGCCACCGTGCGGTGACCAGCGGAAGAGATTACTGCATAAATGCTGGCTGCTTGTCTTCGTACTCGGTGATGGCCGCTTCATGCTGCAGCGTCAACCCGATGCTGTCCAGACCGTTCAGCATGCAGTGGCGGCGGAAGTCGTCGATTTTAAAGCTGTAGGACTTATCGCCTGCTTTCACCACCTGCGCTTCCAGATCCACTTCAAATTTAATGCCCGGATTGGCTTTCACCAGCGCGAACATTTCATCAACCTGCGCGTCGCTCAGGGTCACCGGCAACAGTTGGTTATTGAAACTGTTGCCGTAGAAGATGTCGGCGAAGCTTGGTGCGATCACCACTTTAAAGCCGTAATCGGTCAGTGCCCACGGCGCATGTTCGCGTGAAGAGCCGCAGCCAAAGTTTTCCCGTGCGAGCAGAATTGATGCCCCTTTATATTCCGGGAAGTTTAAAACGAACTCAGGATTCGGCTGTTGGCCCTTTTCGTCCAGGAAACGCCAGTCGTTAAACAGATGGGCGCCAAAACCGGTGCGCGTAACCTTCTGCAAAAACTGTTTAGGGATAATTGCGTCGGTATCAACGTTGGCGGCATCCAGTGGGACAACCAGGCCGGTATGCTGGGTAAATTTCTCTGCCATGGTAGTTTCCTTATTTGATGCTGCGAATGTCGGCAAAATGACCGGTAACGGCGGCAGCGGCGGCCATGGCCGGGCTGACTAAATGCGTGCGACCACCGCGGCCCTGACGGCCTTCAAAATTACGGTTGCTGGTGGATGCGCAGCGTTCGCCTGGGTTCAGGCGGTCATTGTTCATCGCCAGGCACATGGAACAGCCCGGTAAACGCCATTCAAAACCGGCTTCGATAAAGATCTTATCCAGACCTTCTGCTTCCGCCTGCGCTTTCACCGGACCAGAACCCGGCACCACCAGTGCCTGCACGCCCGGCGCAACTTTGCGCCCTTTGGCGATTTCTGCCGCGGCGCGTAAATCTTCAATACGCGAGTTGGTGCAGGAACCGATGAACACTTTATCGATAGCCACTTCCGTTAACGGAATACCCGGTTTCAGCCCCATATACGCCAGCGCTTTTTCAGCTGATGCACGCTCAACGGGATCGGCAAATGACGCCGGGTCGGGAATATTATCGTTCACCGAGATGACCTGACCCGGGTTTGTTCCCCAGGTGACCTGCGGAGCGATCTCTTCTGCCTGCAGGGTAACGACGGTATCAAACGTCGCGTTGTCGTCGGTTTTCAGGGTTTTCCAGTATGTAACCGCGTGGTCAAAATCCTCGCCCTTCGGTGCGTGTAAACGACCCTGAACATAGTTAAAGGTCGTTTCATCCGGTGCGACCAGACCCGCTTTGGCGCCCATTTCAATGGCCATATTGCACAGGGTCATCCGGCCTTCCATGCTCAATGCACGGATGGCTTCGCCACAAAACTCAACCACGTGTCCGGTACCGCCTGCGCTACCGGTTTTACCGATAATCGCCAGCACGATATCTTTGGCGGTAATGCCAGCGGCTGCTTTACCGTTGACTTCAATCTTCATGGTTTTGGCGCGCCCCTGTTTCAGGGTCTGCGTCGCCAGAACGTGTTCAACTTCAGAGGTGCCAATGCCAAACGCCAGTGCGCCGAACGCGCCGTGTGTAGCGGTGTGGGAATCGCCGCAGACGATGGTCATACCCGGCAACGTCACGCCTTGTTCTGGCCCCATCACGTGAACGATACCCTGATACGGATGGTTCAGGTCGTACAGCTCGACGCCAAATTCGTTACAGTTCTTAATCAGCTCCTGCATCTGGATGCGTGCCATCTCACCCGACGCGTTGATATCTTTGGTCTGGGTAGAGACGTTGTGATCCATGGTGGCAAAGGTTTTACCTGGCTGGCGCACCTGACGGCCATGCGCGCGCAGACCATCAAACGCCTGCGGAGAGGTCACTTCATGCACCAGATGCCTGTCGATGTACAACAGTGGGGTTTCGTTTTGCGCCTCAAAGACGACGTGCGCATCAAACAATTTTTCGTACAACGTTTTGGCCATGATTACACCCCTTCTGCGACGTAACGGGCAATGATGTCGCCCATTTCATCGGTACTGACTGCGGCAGCGCCACGGGCTAAGTCACCGGTGCGAATGCCTTCTTCTAATGCGCGGTTGATGGCGCTCTCAATTGCGGTTGCCGCATCATTGGCATCCAGGCTGTAGCGCAGCAGCAGCGCCAGCGACAGGATCTGGGCGATAGGGTTGGCAATATTTTTCCCGGCGATGTCCGGAGCGGAGCCGCCAGCAGGCTCGTACAAACCGAAGCCCTGCTCATTCAGGCTGGCGGACGGTAACATGCCCATTGAACCGGTGATCATGGCGCACTCATCAGACAGAATGTCACCAAACAGGTTAGAGCACAGCAACACGTCGAACTGGGATGGATCTTTAATTAATTGCATAGTCGCGTTGTCGATGTACATATGCGCCAGTTCAATGTCCGGGTATTCATTAGCAATTTCATTGACAATTTCGCGCCACAGAATAGACGTTTGCAGTACGTTAGCTTTATCAATCGACGTAACTTTACGGCGACGTTTGCGAGCGGATTCAAACGCGATACGCGCAATACGTTCGATCTCGAAACGGTGATAAACCTCGGTATCAAAGGCTTTTTCATGTTGTCCGCTGCCTTCGCGGCCTTTTGGTTGACCGAAGTAAATCCCGCCAGTCAGTTCGCGTACGCACAGGATGTCGAAACCGTTCGCGGCAATATCTGCGCGCAGAGGGCAAAACGCTTCCAGCCCCTGGTAGAGCTTAGCCGGGCGCAGGTTGCTGAATAATTTGAAGTGCTTACGCAATGGCAGCAGTGCGCCACGCTCTGGCTGCTGGTTTGGCGGTAAGTTTTCCCATTTCGGGCCGCCAACGGAGCCAAACAGAATGGCGTCAGCTTGTTCACAGCCTTCAACCGTTGCAGGTGGCAGCGGCTGACCGTGGTTATCGATAGCGGCACCACCCACGTCGTAGTGGCTGGTGGTAATGCACATATTAAAGCGGTTGCGGATTGCGTCCAGTACCTTCAGGGCTTGCGCCATTACTTCCGGGCCAATACCGTCACCCGGCAAAACAGCAATATGATAATTCTTCGACATCACACGGTTTCCTTGTTGTTCTCGTTGTTCTGAGCTTTGCGTTGCAATTCTTTTTCGACTTCTTCGGCGCGCCAGATGTTGTTCAGCACATGCACCATCGCTTTAGCAGAAGATTCGACGATATCTGTCGCCAGACCGACGCCGTGGAAACGACGACCGTTATAGTTGGCAACGATATCCACCTGACCCAGCGCATCTTTACCGTGCCCTTTGGCGGTCAGGCTGTATTTCACCAGTTCGATGTTGTACTCAGTTACACGGTTGATGGCCTGATAAATAGCATCGACCGGACCGTTACCATTCGCCGCTTCGGCTTTGACTTCGTCACCGCAGGCCAGCTTGACGGAGGCGGTGGCGATGTCGTTTGAGCCGGACTGCACGCTGAAGTAATCCAGACGGAAATGCTCTGGTTCTTCCTGCTGTTTATTAATGAAGGCCAGCGCTTCCAGGTCGTAATCAAATACCTGACCTTTTTTATCCGCCAGTTTCAGGAATGCGTCATACAGGTTGTCCAGGCTGTATTCATTTTCTTTATATCCCATCTCATCCATACGGTGTTTCACCGCGGCGCGTCCGGAACGGGAGGTCAGGTTCAGCTGTACCTGGTTCAGACCAATGGATTCAGGCGTCATGATTTCGTAGTTTTCACGGTTTTTCAGTACGCCGTCCTGATGGATGCCGGAGGAGTGGGCAAAGGCGCCGCTACCGACAATGGCTTTGTTTGCCGGAATAGGCATGTTGCAGATTTGGCTGACTAACTGGCTGGTACGCCAGATCTCCTGGTGATTGATGCGGGTCTGTACATTCAGGATATCTTTACGCACTTTGATCGCCATGATCACTTCTTCCAGTGAGCAGTTACCGGCGCGTTCGCCGATACCGTTCATCGCGCCTTCCACTTGACGCGCTCCGGCGTGAACGGCTGCCAGCGCGTTGCCGACGCCCAAACCTAAATCATCATGGGTGTGTACGGAGATGATGGCTTTATCGATATTTGGTACGCGTTCATACAGGCCAGAAATGATTGCCCCAAATTCAAAAGGCATGGTGTAACCGACGGTATCGGGGATGTTAATGGTTTTGGCACCCGCGTTAATGGCAGCTTCAACCACGCGAGCCAGATCGGCGATAGGGGTACGGCCTGCATCTTCGCAGGAGAACTCCACGTCATCGGTATAATTACGCGCACGCTTAACCATGTAGACCGCGCGCTCAATGACCTCATCCAGCGTACTGCGTAATTTCGTCGCGATGTGCATCGGCGAGGTGGCGATAAACGTATGAATACGGAAAGCTTCAGCGACTTTCAGCGATTCTGCTGCGACGTCGATATCTTTTTCTACGCAGCGTGCTAAGGCGCAAACGCGGCTGTTTTTAACCTGACGAGCAATGGTCTGAACTGACTCAAAGTCGCCCGGTGAAGAAACGGGGAAACCTACTTCCATCACGTCAACGCCCATACGCTCAAGGGCCAGCGCAATCTGCAGTTTTTCTTTCACACTCAGGCTTGCCTGTAACGCCTGTTCACCATCGCGTAAGGTGGTATCGAAAATAATGACTTGCTGGCTCATGGTTTAGGTCCTTGGTTACTTAGGGCGCCTTGCTTCGAGCATAAAAAAACCCGCGCAACGGCGCGGGTTTTTGTCTTAACTGGAGCTGACTTAATGCTGAATGTCGTCCACCAGTCTACCGCGCAATGAAGATGCGTTTAGTAGTAGTAGACCGTTAAAACGAGCAATGTAAGTCATCAATTAAGCTCCAGGCGAATGCGATATGCTTTTAGTGGTACTGGATATGAAGACTGATGTCAACCCTCACCCCAGCAAATGCCTTACTTAAGGGGAGAAGTTTCTGCAAAACTTAAGCGAATTGTGCTGAATTTTTCGGAGTACATAAAATTAATCAGTTGATGGTTGTACATACTTTTCATGGTTTGACATATTTGAGCATAATTATTTGCATTTATTGTAACGGCGAACTGAAGAAAAGGTCGCTCTTGGGATTTCATATCTTTATGATTTATCTGTTTTTATAGTAATCGTGAATGGCTATGGACAGTGTAACACCACATAATTGATAAATTAATGTTAACTT
This sequence comes from Citrobacter sp. Cpo045, assembly GCF_030332875.1. Lineage (NCBI taxonomy): Bacteria > Pseudomonadati > Pseudomonadota > Gammaproteobacteria > Enterobacterales > Enterobacteriaceae > Citrobacter > Citrobacter sp. Cpo045. The sequence goes on along the minus strand of NZ_JAOWGZ010000091.1, from coordinate 147,826 downwards.
TTAATGTATTAATAATATAAACATTTAATTAAAACTTAAATACGTATTCACGATACGTATGATTGTATATTCGCCATGCTTATGGTTATATTGTTTTTGAAATTTAAACATATGAATCATCGTGCAGTGACACCTGCCACACTGCGCTCGCATTGGTCTTTTGTTCATTTAGGTTTGTGCCTTTATGTTTTCCTAATTTTAATGTTTTTTCTTTTTCTCATCTTATATGTATGGTAAATCATATTAACGGAGATTATTTCTTCACTCCGTCTGGGAAAAGGGAGTTTAGAGTGACAGTGGAGTTAAATATGCCAGAAGTAAAAATAATAGATAAAACAAATATTATAGATATGGGGAAGCCACAGCTTCGCATGGTTGATCTTAATTTATTAACCGTCTTTGATGCGGTGATGCAAGAACAAAACATTACCCGTGCCGCACATACTTTGGGGATGTCCCAACCCGCTGTCAGTAATGCGGTCGCGCGCCTGAAAGTGATGTTTAATGATGAGCTTTTTGTTCGTTATGGACGCGGTATCCAGCCGACAGCAAGAGCTTTCCAGCTATTTGGTTCTGTTCGCCAGGCATTGCAATTAGTGCAAAATGAACTTCCTGGATCGGGTTTTGAGCCAGCCAGCAGCGAGCGCGTATTCAATCTTTGCGTATGCAGCCCATTGGATAATATTCTGACGTCGTTGATTTATAATCGGGTTGAGCAAGTAGCGCCAAACATTCATGTCGTATTTAAATCTTCACTCAATCAAAATACAGAGCATCAATTACGTTACCAGGAAACAGAATTCGTTATTAGCTATGAAGAATTCCGTCGTCCTGAATTTACCAGTATTCCGTTATTCAATGACGAAATGGTGTTAGTCGCAAGTAAAAAGCATCCGCGCATTAGTGGTCCGTTACTGGAAAACGATGTCTATAATGAACAGCATGCGGTGGTGTCACTTGATCGCTTCGCATCATTCAGCCAACCATGGTATGACACACCGGATAAACAATCCTGCGTAGCTTATCAGGGCATGGCATTAATTAGCGTTCTTAATATTGTGTCGCAAACGCATTTGGTCTCTATTGCGCCGCGTTGGTTAGCAGAAGAATTTGCCGATTCTTTAGAACTACAGATCTTACCTTTACCGTTAAAATTGAACAGCCGCACATGCTATCTTTCCTGGCATGAAGCCGCGGGCCGGGATAAAGGACATCAATGGATGGAAGAGCTGTTAGTCTCCGTTTGTAAGCAGTAGCACTTGGCAGAGTAAACCGGACAATACATCCTGTTTATTCTGCTTTTGTCTTTATAACTGAAATTTTATGCTGAACTCTATTTTTTACGTCTGTCCAAAAGTGTCAAAAAATAGAGTAATTGCTGTAAGTTCCCATTTTTAAGCGATTATTTATCATACTGATTGCTTATGCTGGTTTAATTCTCCGTTTATTCGCGTCTTTCCTCCTTTTTATTCTTATTTACTCCAGTGACACCCCTTCGGAGTCAATTGCCATGCGTCATCGTCAGCGGTTAATGTGTTGTTAAACCGTAATTCATTATAAGAGTGAGGCAAGCCATGGAGATGTTGTCTGGAGCCGAGATGGTCGTCCGATCGCTCATCGATCAGGGTGTGAAGCAGGTATTCGGTTATCCCGGGGGGGCCGTTCTCGATATTTATGATGCGCTGCATACGGTCGGCGGTATTGATCATGTGCTGGTTCGCCATGAACAAGCGGCGGTACATATGGCTGATGGCCTGGCGCGTGCCACGGGAGAAGTGGGGGTCGTATTAGTTACCTCCGGACCGGGGGCGACCAACGCGATTACCGGAATCGCAACGGCTTACATGGATTCCATTCCGCTGGTGATCCTCTCCGGACAGGTCGCAACGTCGCTGATTGGCTACGATGCCTTCCAGGAGTGCGACATGGTAGGTATATCCCGCCCGGTGGTAAAACACAGCTTCCTGGTCAAACAAACGGAAGATATCCCGCAGGTGCTGAAAAAAGCCTTCTGGCTGGCAGCAAGCGGTCGTCCTGGGCCGGTGGTGGTGGATTTGCCGAAGGATATTCTGAATCCGGCGAAGAAACTGCCTTATAGCTGGCCGGACTCGGTGAGTATGCGCTCGTATAATCCGACTACGACGGGGCACAAAGGACAGATCAAACGGGCGCTACAGACGCTGGTTGCGGCGAAGAAACCGGTTGTCTATGTGGGCGGTGGCGCGGTCAATGCTGCTTGCCATGAGCAGTTAGCTCAGATTGCTGAAGCGCTGAATCTGCCGGTTGTATCCTCGCTAATGGGGTTGGGCGCGTTTCCGGCCACGCATCGTCAGGCGCTGGGCATGTTAGGGATGCACGGTACCTACGAAGCGAATATGACCATGCATCATTCCGATGTGATCTTTGCTGTCGGCGTTCGCTTTGACGATCGAACGACGAATAACCTGGCAAAATACTGTCCGAATGCGACCGTGCTGCATATCGACATCGATCCGACCTCTATTTCTAAAACCGTTACTGCGGATATTCCGATTGTGGGTGATGCCCGTCTGGTGCTGGATCAAATGCTCGAACTGCTGGAGCAAGAGAAATCACAGCAGCCACTGGATGATAACCGTGACTGGTGGCAACAGATTGAGCACTGGCGCGCCCGTCAGTGTCTGAAATACGACACGCAAAGCGAAAGCATTAAGCCGCAGGCGGTGATTGAAACCATCTGGCGTCTGACGAAAGGGGAAGCGTATGTGACCTCTGACGTTGGCCAGCATCAGATGTTTGCCGCACTTTATTATCCGTTCGATAAACCGCGTCGCTGGATTAACTCAGGCGGCCTCGGCACGATGGGATTCGGTTTACCTGCGGCGTTAGGGGTGAAAATGGCATTGCCGGATGAAACGGTAGTGTGCGTCACCGGGGATGGCAGCATTCAGATGAACATCCAGGAGCTGTCGACGGCGCTGCAGTATGAACTGCCGGTGCTGGTGCTCAACCTTAACAACCGTTATCTCGGCATGGTCAAACAATGGCAGGACATGATCTACTCCGGGCGTCACTCCCAGTCTTACATGCAGTCGCTGCCCGATTTTGTGCGCCTTGCTGAGGCTTATGGGCATATCGGTATCCAGATTAATCATCCAGATGAACTGGAGAGCAAGCTGGGTGAAGCGCTGGAGCATGTGCGTAACCATCGCCTGGTGTTTGTCGACGTCACCGTCGACGGCAGTGAGCATGTCTACCCGATGCAGATTCGTGGGGGCGGGATGGATGAAATGTGGCTAAGCAAAACGGAGAGGACCTGATTATGCGCCGGATATTATCAGTATTGCTGGAAAATGAGTCGGGTGCATTGTCGCGGGTGATTGGCCTCTTCGCCCAGCGTGGATACAACATTGAAAGCCTGACCGTCGCGCCGACCGACGACCCCACCTTATCGCGGATGACGATTCAGACGGTAGGGGATGAGAAAGTCCTTGAGCAGATCGAAAAGCAGCTCCACAAACTGGTGGATGTTCTGCGCGTTAGCGAGCTGGGGCAGGGTGCCCACGTTGAACGAGAAATCATGCTGGTGAAAATCCAGGCCAGCGGTTATGGCCGGGAGGAGGTGAAACGCAACACGGAGATTTTCCGCGGGCAAATCATCGATGTGACGCCGTCTATCTACACCGTACAACTGGCGGGCACCAGCGACAAGCTGGATGCGTTTCTGGCAACCTTGCGTGAAGTCGCCAAAATTGTGGAAGTTGCTCGTTCCGGTGTGGTGGGACTCTCCCGTGGCGATAAAATTATGCGCTAATCGTCAACCGTAGGCCTGGTAAGCAAAGCGCTATCAGGCCTCATCGTGGAGGTCATGCCGGATAGCGGCATAAACGCCTTATCCTGCCTGCAGGTAACGAACCCGCTTTCGCTGATGCTACCTGCTGCGCTTTTTTTTGCGAAATCAGCAGTAACCAGAGACAAAAGCGGTTGCCGCAGTCATTATTCTGCGCTTAGATGTTAAGAAGTTTAACCCATGCCATCTAAAAGGTTATGGTTTGTACATTTTACGCAAGGGGCAATTGTGAAACTGGATGAAATCGCTCGGTTGGCCGGCGTTTCGCGAACGACTGCAAGCTACGTTATTAATGGCAAAGCAAAGCAATATCGCGTAAGCGACAAAACGGTTGAAAAAGTCATGGCGGTGGTGCGTGAGCATAATTACCACCCGAATGCCGTGGCGGCCGGGCTGCGTGCTGGACGCACACGTTCTATCGGGCTGGTGATCCCGGATCTTGAGAACACAAGCTATACCCGGATCGCAAACTATCTGGAACGCCAGGCGCGTCAGCGTGGGTATCAGCTGTTGATTGCCTGCTCTGAAGATCAGCCGGATAACGAAATGCGCTGTATTGAGCATCTTTTACAGCGCCAGGTCGATGCCATTATTGTGTCGACTTCTTTGCCGCCTGAGCATCCGTTCTACCAACGCTGGGCAAATAGTTCATTCCCGATTGTGGCGCTGGACCGTGCACTGGATCGCGAACATTTTACCAGCGTTGTGGGTGCGGATCAGGATGATGCGGAAATGCTGGCAGAGGAGTTACGCAAATTCCCTGCTGAAACCGTCCTCTATCTGGGCGCGCTTCCTGAATTATCCGTCAGTTTCCTGCGCGAGCAGGGTTTTCGTACCGCGTGGAAGGACGATCCGCGTGAAGTCCATTTCCTGTACGCCAACAGCTATGAGCGGGAAGCGGCTGCGCAGCTGTTTGATAAATGGCTGGAAACGCACCCAATGCCTCAGGCGTTGTTTACCACGTCGTTTGCCCTGTTGCAGGGCGTGATGGATGTGACCCTGCGTCGTGACGGGCAGCTGCCGTCTGATTTAGCGATTGCGACTTTTGGCGATCACGAACTGCTCGACTTCCTGCAGTGCCCGGTACTGGCAGTGGCACAGCGCCATCGTGATGTCGCAGAACGCGTGCTGGAGATTGTACTGGCAAGTCTGGACGAACCGCGTAAACCAAAACCAGGTTTAACGCGTATACGGCGTAATCTGTACCGTCGCGGTATTCTCAGCCGTAACTAAGTTTCCTCAATTGATGACGTCGGCGGGATAAGCCTCTGACGTCTTCAATTTTTCTATTCTCAGAAATAACCGCATTATATTTAAGAATATTCTTTAGAATTATCTGAAATTCATTCTTGAAATACCCCGAATTAAAAATGCAACTATCCATTTTTGGGTTATTGATACGTAACGACGCGTTACGCTTGTATTATTTTGTTACATGCATGTATGGATTTGCCGAATTAACAAACACTTTGCTCTCGTATTGCGGCCATCTGGTGCTTACCTCGGCTCTGCGCGGCGTACAGACCGATTAACTGGTACTGTTAACTCGCTGCATATTGTCCTAAAATGCCGCTCGCGTCGCAAACTGACACTTTATATTTTCTTTGGATGATATTCAGTTGTTTTAAACAATGATGAGTTGTTGGATTTTTTTCTTACAAATATTCATGACGTTAATTTGCTTCGTTTGCTGTACGGAATTTGTTCAACGCTGATATTAGCCGTAAACAATGGGTTTTTTGCTCCGCTAAGCGCCGCGACTTGCTTGACAAGGTTTTCCTCCGCTCCGTAAACTCCTTTAAGTGGGAATTTGTGGGATAAAGTGGTAATTGGGGGTGAGACTGGCATGTTCCGGGGAGCAACGTTAGTTAATCTCGACAGTAAAGGGCGCTTATCCGTGCCTACCCGTTATCGGGATCAACTGCTTGAGAGCGCTACCGGTCAAATGGTTTGCACCATTGACATCCATCACCCGTGCCTGCTGCTGTACCCCCTGCCTGAATGGGAAATAATCGAGCAGAAGCTATCGCGTCTGTCGAGCATGAATCCAGTTGAGCGTCGCGTACAGCGCTTATTGTTGGGTCATGCCAGCGAATGTCAGATGGATAACGCTGGTCGATTACTGATAGCACCCATTCTGCGGCAACACGCAGGGCTAACGAAAGAAGTGATGCTGGTTGGGCAGTTCAATAAGTTTGAGCTGTGGGATGAAACGACCTGGTATCAACAGGTCAAGGAAGATATCGACGCTGAGCAGTCTGTTACTGGCGCGTTGTCGGAACGATTGCAGGATTTGTCTCTATAAAATGACGGAAAATTATAAACATACAACGGTGTTGCTGGATGAAGCCGTAAACGGCCTGAATATTCGTCCAGACGGCATCTACATTGACGGGACATTTGGTCGCGGTGGTCACTCACGTCTGATCCTCTCCCAGCTTGGCGAAGAGGGACGTTTACTGGCAATCGATCGCGATCCGCAGGCTATTGCTGTTGCAAAAACGATTACTGATCCCCGTTTCTCCATCGTACATGGACCTTTCTCTGCGCTGGCTGACTATGTCGCCGAGCGTGGACTGACCGGTAAGATCGACGGGATTCTTCTCGATCTCGGCGTTTCTTCACCGCAGCTCGATGATGCAGAGCGCGGTTTCTCGTTTATGCGTGACGGTCCGTTAGATATGCGTATGGACCCAACACGCGGTCAGTCAGCGGCCGAATGGCTGCAAACCGCCGATGAAGCAGACATTGCCTGGGTGATTAAAACCTTTGGCGAAGAGCGCTTCGGCAAACGCATTGCGCGCGCCATCGTGGAGCGCAACCGCATCGAACCGATGACCCGCACCAAAGAGCTGGCGGAAGTTATTGCAGCGGCAATGCCGGTGAAAGACAAATTCAAACATCCCGCGACCCGTACCTTCCAGGCGGTGCGCATTTGGGTGAACAGTGAACTGGAGGAGATAGAGCAGGCGCTAAAAAGCTCGCTCAGCGTGCTGGCTCCAGGTGGTCGCCTTTCGATCATCAGTTTCCATTCACTTGAAGACCGCATTGTGAAACGCTTTATGCGTGAACAAAGCCGTGGTCCTCAGGTACCGGCTGGAATACCGATGACCGAAGCGCAGATCAAAAAGCTGGGCGGCCGTGAGTTAAGAGCACTAGGCAAGATGATGCCGGGTGAAGAAGAGGTAGCTGAGAATCCTCGTGCCCGTAGTTCAGTTCTGCGTATTGCAGAGAGGACGAACGCATGATCAGCAGAGTGACAGAAGCCCTCAGCAAAGTTAAAGGATCGATAGGAAGCAACGAGCGCCATGCCTTGCCTGGCGTGATCGGTGACGATCTTTTGCGGTTTGGGAAGCTGCCACTCTGCCTGTTCATTTGCATTATTTTGACGGCGGTTACCGTCGTGACAACAGCACACCATACGCGGTTACTGACTGCGCAGCGTGAGCAGCTGGTTCTGGAGCGAGATGCGCTGGATATCGAATGGCGCAACTTGATCCTTGAGGAGAACGCGCTCGGCGACCATAGCCGTGTTGAACGGATCGCAACGGAAAAGCTGCAAATGCAGCATGTCGATCCCTCACAAGAAAATATCGTAGTACAAAAATAAGGATAAACGCGACGCATGAAAGCAGCGGCAAAAACGCACAAACCAAAACGCCAGGAAGAACAAGCCAACTTTATCAGTTGGCGTTTTGCGTTACTGTGCGGCTGTATATTGCTGGCACTGGGTTTTCTGCTGGGGCGCGTTGCCTGGCTGCAAATCATCGCGCCGGACATGCTGGTGCGTCAGGGTGATATGCGCTCTCTACGCGTCCAGGAAGTGTCTACATCACGCGGAATGATTACCGACCGCTCTGGTCGCCCGCTGGCGGTGAGCGTTCCGGTTAAAGCGATATGGGCCGACCCGAAAGAAGTACATGATGCAGGCGGCGTGAGCGTTGGCGAACGCTGGAGAGCGCTGTCAACCGCGCTGAATCTCCCGCTCGATCAACTGGCTTCCCGCATTAACGCCAACCCGAAAGGGCGCTTCATCTATCTGGCGCGTCAGGTAAACCCTGACATGGCCGACTACATCAAGAAACTGAAGCTGCCAGGTATCCACCTGCGCGAAGAATCCCGCCGTTACTATCCTTCCGGAGAAGTGACTGCTCACCTCATCGGTTTTACTAACGTCGACAGCCAGGGGATTGAAGGCGTAGAGAAGAGCTTCGACAAGTGGCTCACCGGACAACCGGGCGAACGTATTGTACGTAAAGACCGTTATGGCCGCGTCATTGAAGATATCTCCTCTACCGACAGCCAGGCGGCGCATAACCTCGCGTTGAGCATTGATGAGCGTTTACAGGCACTGGTCTACCGTGAACTGAATAACGCCGTGGCGTTCAACAAGGCGGAGTCAGGCAGTGCGGTACTGGTGGATGTAAACACCGGTGAAGTGCTGGCCATGGCCAACAGTCCGTCCTACAACCCGAACAATCTCACCGGTACGCCAAAAGACGCGATGCGTAACCGTACCATCACCGACGTGTTTGAACCGGGTTCTACCGTTAAACCGATGGTGGTGATGACCGCGCTGCAGCGTGGCGTGGTTCGCGAAAATACCGTCCTCAATACTATCCCTTACCGAATTAATGGTCACGAAATCAAAGACGTGGCGCGTTATAGCGAATTAACCCTCACCGGGGTTTTGCAGAAGTCGAGTAACGTCGGTGTTTCCAAGCTGGCGTTAGCGATGCCGTCCTCAGCGTTAGTAGATACTTACTCACGTTTTGGGCTGGGAAAAGCGACCAATTTGGGGTTGGTCGGAGAACGCAGTGGCTTATATCCTCAAAAACAACGGTGGTCTGACATAGAGAGGGCCACCTTCTCTTTCGGCTACGGGCTAATGGTAACGCCGTTACAGTTAGCGCGAGTCTATGCAACGATCGGCAGCTACGGCGTTTATCGTCCACTGTCGATTACCAAAGTTGACCCTCCTGTTCCGGGTGAGCGTATCTTCCCGGAAGATACCGTGCGTACCGTCGTGCATATGATGGAAAGCGTGGCACTGCCGGGCGGCGGCGGCGTGAAGGCGGCCATTAAAGGCTATCGCATCGCTATTAAAACCGGTACAGCGAAAAAAGTAGGGCCGGATGGCCGCTACATCAACAAATACATTGCTTATACCGCAGGCGTTGCGCCTGCGAGTCAGCCGCGCTTCGCGCTGGTTGTTGTTATCAACGATCCGCAGGCGGGTAAATACTACGGTGGCGCCGTTTCCGCGCCGGTCTTTGGTGCCATCATGGGCGGCGTACTGCGCACCATGAACATCGAGCCGGATGCGCTGACAACGGGCGATAAAAATGAATTTGTGAATAATCAAGGCGAGGCAACAGGTGGCAGATCGTAATTTGCGCGACCTTCTTGCTCCATGGGTGCCGGGTGCACCGGAGCGAGCACTGCGGGAGATGACGCTTGACAGCCGTGTGGCTGCATCAGGCGATCTCTTTGTCGCAGTATTGGGTCATCAGGCGGACGGGCGTCGGTATATCCCGCAGGCGATAGCGCAAGGTGTGGCTGCCATTATTGCAGAAGCAAAAGATGAAGCTACTGATGGTGAAATCCGTGAAATGCATGGCGTTCCGGTCATCTATCTCAGTCAGCTTAACGAACGTTTATCTGCACTGGCGGGCCGTTTTTACCACGAGCCTTCTGAGAAAATGCGTCTGGTCGGCGTAACCGGGACTAACGGTAAAACCACCACCACCCAATTGCTGGCCCAGTGGAGCCAACTGCTTGGCGAAACCAGCGCGGTAATGGGAACAGTAGGCAATGGCCTGCTGGGCAAAGTGATCCCGACGGAAAATACCACCGGTTCAGCCGTTGATGTCCAGCATGTGCTGGCGGGGCTGGCTGCGCAGGGCGCAACGGTTGGCGCGATGGAAGTCTCTTCACACGGCCTGGTTCAGCATCGCGTCGCGGCGCTGAAGTTTGCCGCATCAGTATTTACTAACTTAAGCCGCGACCATCTCGACTACCACGGCGACATGGAACATTACGAAGCCGCGAAATGGCTGCTGTATTCCACGCACCATTGCGGTCAGGCCATCGTCAATGCGGATGATGAAGTCGGTCGTCGCTGGCTGGCGAAACTCCCGGATGCGGTTGCCGTTTCGATGGAAGACCACATCAACCCGAACTGTCATGGTCGTTGGTTAAAAGCGGTTGACGTGAAGTATCACGACAGCGGGGCAACGATTCGTTTTACCTCATCATGGGGCGACGGCGAAATTGAAAGCCGCCTGATGGGGGCGTTTAACGTCAGCAATCTTCTGCTGGCGCTGGCAACGCTGTTGGCACTGGGCTATCCGTTAGCTGATTTACTGAAAACGGCGACACAATTGCAGCCGGTTTGCGGACGTATGGAAGTGTTCAGCGCGCCGGGTAAAACCACCGTGGTGGTTGATTACGCTCATACGCCAGATGCGCTGGAAAAAGCGCTGCAGGCGGCACGTCTGCACTGTACTGGCAAACTGTGGTGCGTCTTTGGCTGCGGCGGTGATCGCGATAAAGGCAAACGTCCGTTGATGGGCGCAATCGCCGAGCAGTTTGCAGATGTTGTCGTGGTGACTGATGACAACCCGCGTACCGAAGAGCCGCGCGCCATTATTAACGACATTCTGGCGGGTATGCTGGATGCCGGACAGGCGAAGGTGATGGAAGGGCGCGCAGAAGCCGTGACAAACGCCATTATGCAGGCGAAAGAAAACGACGTGGTGCTGGTGGCCGGGAAAGGTCACGAAGATTACCAGATCGTCGGCTCGCAGCGTCTCGACTATTCTGACCGCGTGACCGCAGCGCGTCTGCTGGGGGTTATCGCATGATTAGCGTAACGCTCAGCCAACTGGCGGAGATCCTCCGTGGCGAACTGAAAGGGGCCGATCTGACCCTTGATGCCGTAACAACCGATACGCGTAAAGTGACGCCGGGCTGCCTGTTTGTGGCGCTGAAAGGCGAACGCTTTGATGCCCATGATTTTGCAGACAAAGCGCAAGAGAGCGGGGCGGGTGCGCTGCTGGTCAGCCGCCCGTTGGACACCAACCTGCCGCAGCTGATTGTTAAAGATACGCGTATGGCGTTTGGTGAACTGGCGGCGTGGGTTCGCGCTCAGGTTCCGGCGCGCGTTGTCGCGCTGACCGGCTCATCCGGTAAAACGTCCGTCAAAGAGATGACGGCTGCCATTCTGAGCCAGTGTGGTAACACCCTATATACCGCGGGCAATCTGAATAACGACATCGGCGTACCGATGACGCTGCTGCGCTTAACTAACGATTACGATTATGCCGTGATTGAGCTCGGCGCCAACCATCAGGGCGAAATCGCCTGGACCGTCGGCCTGACGCGTCCGGAAGCGGCGCTGGTGAACAATCTGGCCGCCGCGCACCTGGAAGGTTTCGGCTCTCTGGCGGGCGTTGCGAAGGCAAAAGGTGAGATTTTTACCGGCCTGTCTGCAAATGGTATCGCCATTATGAATGCCGACAACAACGACTGGTTGAACTGGCAAAGCATCATCGGCGATCGCAAAGTCTGGCGCTTCTCCCCGAATGCGGCCAACAGCGACTTTTCTGCGACCAACGTTCATGTGACCTCGCATGGCACAGAATTTTCTCTGCAAACGCCGACCGGAAGCATTGATGTCCTGCTGCCGTTGCCGGGTCGTCACAATATCGCTAACGCCCTTGCGGCGGCGGCGCTTTCTATGGCGGTAGGCGCGACGCACGAGGCGATCACTGCGGGTTTGAAGGATCTGCAAGCGGTACCGGGACGTCTGTACCCGATTCAACTCGCAGAAAATCAGCTGCTGCTGGACGACTCCTATAACGCGAACGTCGGTTCGATGACCGCAGCGGTGCAGGTGCTGTCTGAAATGCCGGGCTATCGCGTTCTGGTCGTTGGCGATATGGCAGAGCTTGGCGCAGAAAGTGAAGCATGCCATGTACAGGTAGGTGTTGCTGCGAAAGCAGCAGGTATCGACCGTGTACTGAGTACAGGAAAACTGAGTCAGGCAATTAGCGACGCCAGCGGCGTTGGCGAACATTTTGCGGATAAAAGCGCGCTGGCCGCGCATCTTAAAGCATTGATTGCAGAACATCAGGTCATGACGATTTTAGTGAAGGGTTCACGTAGTGCCGCCATGGAAGAGGTAGTACGCGCATTACAGGAGAATGGGACATGTTAGTTTGGCTGGCCGAACATTTGGTCAAATATTATTCCGGCTTTAACGTCTTTTCCTATCTGACGTTTCGCGCCATCGTCAGCCTGCTGACCGCGCTGTTCATCTCTTTGTGGATGGGCCCGCGCATGATTGCCCGCTTGCAAAAAATGTCCTTTGGACAGGTTGTACGTAACGACGGTCCTGAATCGCACTTTAGTAAACGTGGTACGCCAACCATGGGCGGGATCATGATCCTCACCGCGATTGTTATCTCCGTTCTGTTGTGGGCATATCCGTCGAACCCGTACGTATGGTGCGTGCTGGTGGTATTGATTGGCTACGGCATTATCGGTTTTGTCGATGACTACCGCAAAGTGGTGCGCAAAGATACCAAGGGGCTGATTGCCCGCTGGAAGTACTTCTGGATGTCGGTGATTGCGCTGGGTGTAGCCTTTGCGCTGTACCTCGCCGGTAAAGATACCCCGGCTACCGAGCTGGTGGTGCCGTTCTTTAAAGATGTCATGCCGCAATTGGGGCTGTTCTACGTGCTGCTGGCGTACTTCGTGATTGTGGGCACTGGCAACGCGGTAAACCTCACCGATGGCCTGGATGGTCTGGCGATTATGCCGACCGTGTTCGTGGCCGCAGGTTTTGCGCTGGTGGCGTGGGCGACCGGTAACATGAACTTTGCCAACTACCTGCACATTCCCTATTTACGCCATGCCGGCGAACTGGTGATCGTCTGTACGGCGATTGTTGGTGCGGGGTTAGGCTTCCTGTGGTTTAACACCTATCCGGCGCAGGTCTTTATGGGAGACGTCGGTTCGCTGGCGCTGGGCGGCGCGCTGGGCATTATTGCCGTGCTGCTGCGTCAGGAATTCCTGCTGGTAATTATGGGCGGCGTATTTGTTGTGGAAACGCTGTCGGTCATTCTGCAGGTTGGCTCCTTTAAGCTGCGCGGACAGCGTATCTTCCGTATGGCGCCGATTCACCATCACTATGAACTGAAAGGCTGGCCGGAACCGCGCGTAATTGTGCGATTCTGGATTATTTCGCTGATGCTGGTGCTGATTGGCCTGGCAACGCTGAAGGTACGTTAATCATGGCTGATTACCAGGGTAAAAAAGTCGTCATTATCGGTCTGGGATTGACCGGGCTGTCCTGCGTGGATTTCTTTCTGGCGCGTGGCGTGACGCCGCGTGTGATGGATACCCGCGCAACGCCACCTGGCCTGGATAAATTGCCGGAAGCGGTTGAGCGTCATGTTGGCAGCCTGAATGATGATTGGCTGCTGGCCGCCGATCTCATCGTCGCCAGCCCTGGTATTGCCCTGGCGCATCCTTCTCTGAGCGCCGCTGCTGATGCAGGGATCGAAATTGTCGGTGACATCGAGCTGTTCTGTCGTGAAGCGCAGGCGCCGATCGTCGCGATCACCGGTTCCAACGGGAAAAGCACCGTCACCACGTTGGTGGGAGAAATGGCGAAAGCGGCTGGTGTGAACGTGGGTGTTGGCGGAAATATCGGCCTGCCCGCGCTGATGCTGCTGGATGACGAACGTGAGCTGTATGTACTGGAGCTGTCGAGCTTCCAGCTGGAGACAACCTCCAGCTTACAGGCCGTAGCCGCCACCATTTTGAACGTCACCGAAGATCATATGGACAGGTATCCGTTTGGCTTGCAGCAGTACCGTGCGGCCAAACTGCGCGTCTATGAGAATGCGAAAGTGTGCGTGGTTAATGCCGATGATGCGCTGACCATGCCGATTCGCGGGGCGGATGAGCGCTGCGTGAGCTTTGGCATCAACATGGGTGACTATCATCTCAATCGTCAGCAGGGTGAAACCTGGCTGCGGGTGAAGGGTGAAAAAGTCCTGAACGTGAAAGAGATGACGCTTACCGGCCAGCATAACTATACCAACGCCCTGGCGGCGCTGGCGCTGGCGGATGCTGCGGGTCTGCCGCGGGCATCCAGCCTGAAAGCGCTGACTACCTTTACCGGTCTGGCGCATCGTTTCCAGTTGGTACTGAATCATAACGGTGTGCGTTGGATCAACGATTCAAAAGCCACCAACGTTGGCAGCACCGAAGCGGCGCTGAATGGTCTGCACGTTGACGGTACGTTGCACCTGCTGCTGGGCGGCGATGGGAAATCCGCCGACTTTATGCCGCTGCAACGCTACCTGACTGGCGACAACATTCGTCTGTACTGCTTTGGTCGCGATGGCGCGCAGCTTGCCGCTCTGCGTCCTGAGGTTGCGGAACATACTGAAACCATGGAACAGGCAATGCGTCTGCTCGCACCGCGTGTGAAGCCGGGTGATATGGTGCTGCTGTCGCCAGCCTGCGCCAGCCTTGACCAGTTCAAGAACTTTGAGCAACGCGGTGACGTCTTTACCCGTTTAGCGAAGGAGTTGGGTTGATGCGCTTCTCTCTCCCTCGTCTGAAAATGCCGCGCGTACCGGGACTGGGTGTCCTGGCGTGGATCTTCGCGGCACTTAAAGGCTGGGTGATGGCTTCGCGTGATAAAGACGCGGACAGCTTGATCATGTATGACCGCATGCTGCTGTGGCTGACCTTTGGTCTGGCAGCGATCGGTTTTGTGATGGTGACATCGGCATCGATGCCCGTAGGGCAACGCCTGGCAGGCGATCCCTTCCTGTTTGCTAAGCGTGACGCGCTGTATATCTTCCTCGCGTTCTGTCTGGCGATGGTGACGCTACGTCTGCCGATGGAGTTCTGGCAAAAGTACAGCACAACGATGCTGATCGCCTCGATCATCATGTTGTTGATCGTGCTGGTGGTGGGTAGCTCCGTTAACGGGGCGTCGCGTTGGATCGCGCTGGGTCCACTGCGTATTCAGCCTGCGGAATTTACCAAGCTGTCGCTGTTCTGTTATCTCGCTAACTACCTGGTGCGTAAAGTCGATGAAGTGCGTAATAACCTGCGCGGCTTCTTAAAACCGATGGGCGTGATTCTGGTGCTGGCAGTCTTACTGCTGGCGCAGCCTGACCTTGGTACGGTAGTGGTACTGTTTGTCACGACGCTGGCGATGCTGTTTCTCGCTGGTGCGAAACTGTGGCAGTTCATTGCCATTATCGGCATGGGGATTTCGGCGGTGGTGCTGCTGATCCTTGCCGAACCGTATCGTATTCGCCGCGTAACCTCTTTCTGGAATCCATGGGAAGATCCGTTTGGCAGCGGCTATCAGTTAACGCAATCGCTGATGGCTTTTGGTCGCGGTGAGGTTTGGGGTCAGGGGTTAGGTAATTCAGTGCAAAAACTGGAGTATTTACCGGAAGCGCACACCGACTTCATCTTCGCCATCATTGGGGAAGAGCTGGGTTATATCGGTGTGGTATTGGCACTTTTAATGGTATTCTTCGTCGCTTTTCGCGCGATGTCGATCGGTCGCAAAGCGCTGGAAATTGACCACCGTTTTTCAGGCTTTTTAGCCTGCTCCATCGGGATTTGGTTTAGCTTCCAGGCCCTGGTAAACGTCGGCGCGGCAGCAGGTATGCTGCCAACAAAAGGTCTGACGTTACCGCTGATCAGTTATGGTGGTTCCAGTTTGTTGATTATGTCGACGGCCATCATGTTTTTGTTACGTATTGATTATGAAACGCGTCTGGAAAAAGCCCAGGCGTTTACACGAGGTGCACGATGAGTGGTCAACCGAAGCGGTTAATGGTGATGGCAGGCGGTACCGGCGGGCATGTGTTCCCGGGGCTGGCGGTTGCGCACCATTTAATGGCCCAGGGCTGGCAGGTTCGTTGGCTGGGCACCGCCGATCGTATGGAAGCGGACTTAGTGCCGAAGCATGGCATTGAAATTGACTTTATTCGCATCTCCGGTTTGCGTGGCAAAGGTGTCAACGCGCTACTTGCCGCCCCCGTGCGTATTTTTAATGCCTGGCGTCAGGCGCGCGCCATCATGAAGCAGTTTAAGCCTGATGTGGTGCTGGGGATGGGCGGCTACGTGTCCGGCCCTGGCGGTCTGGCTGCCTGGTCATTAGGCATTCCGGTTGTCCTGCATGAGCAAAACGGCATTGCGGGATTAACCAACAAGTGGCTGGCGAAGATTGCAACGAAGGTGATGCAGGCTTTTCCTGGCGCTTTCCCGAATGCGGAAGTGGTGGGTAACCCAGTACGCACCGACGTTCTGGCGCTGCCGTTGCCCGAAGCGCGTCTGGCGGGGCGTGAAGGCCCGGTTCGCGTGCTGGTCGTCGGGGGATCTCAGGGCGCACGCGTATTGAACCAGACGATGCCGCAGGTTGCCGCAAAGCTTGGTGACGCGGTGACTATCTGGCATCAGAGTGGCAAAGGCGCGCAGCAAACCGTTGAACAGGCGTATGCCGACGCGGGACAACCGCAGCACAAGGTCACTGAGTTTATTGATGATATGGCAGCAGCATACGCGTGGGCGGATGTCGTAGTTTGTCGCTCCGGCGCGCTGACGGTAAGCGAAATTGCCGCCGCAGGTTTGCCTGCGCTGTTTGTGCCTTTCCAGCACAAAGACCGACAGCAGTACTGGAATGCGCTGCCGCTGGAGAAAGCGGGCGCCGCCAAAATTCTTGAGCAGCCGCAGTTTACTGTGGATGCCGTCGCTAACACCCTTTCCGGGTGGTCGCGAGAAACCTTATTAACCATGGCAGAACGTGCGCGCGCCGCTTCCATTCCGGATGCTACAGAGCGCGTTGCTAATGAAGTGAGCCGGGCTGCCCGGGCGTAATTGTGGTGATGCCTTTTGCATCGCATGAACTAAGAAGTTAATGGCTAAAGAATGAATACACAACAACTGGCAAAACTGCGTTCCATCGTGCCCGAAATGCGTCGCGTTCGGCACATTCACTTTGTCGGCATCGGTGGTGCTGGTATGGGCGGTATTGCCGAAGTTTTGGCCAACGAAGGTTATCAGATCAGCGGTTCTGACTTAGCGCCGAACCCGGTGACGCAGCAGTTGACGAATCTGGGCGCCACGATTTTCTTCAACCATCGCCCGGAAAACGTGCGCGATGCGAGCGTGGTGGTGGTATCCAGCGCCATTTCTGCGGATAACCCGGAAATTGTTGCGGCGCATGAAGCGCGCATTCCGGTGATCCGTCGTGCTGAAATGCTGGCGGAGTTAATGCGTTTTCGTCACGGTATCGCCATTGCCGGGACGCACGGTAAAACCACGACCACAGCGATGGTCTCCAGTATCTACGCGGAAGCGGGGCTGGATCCGACGTTTGTCAACGGCGGTCTGGTGAAGGCCGCAGGCGTCCATGCGCGTCTGGGTCATAGCCGTTATTTAATTGCTGAGGCGGATGAGAGCGATGCGTCGTTCCTGCATTTGCAGCCGATGGTGGCGATTGTTACCAATATCGAAGCCGATCATATGGATACCTACCATGGCGACTTCGAAAATTTAAAGCAGACGTTTATTAATTTCCTGCATAACTTGCCGTTTTATGGTCGTGCGGTGATGTGCGTTGACGACCCAGTGATCCGCGAGTTGTTGCCGCGAGTTGGTCGTCAAACCACAACCTATGGTTTCAGCGATGATGCTGATGTGCGCGTCGAAGATTACCAGCAGATTGGTCCACAAGGACACTTCACGCTGCTGCGTCAGGGGATGGCCGATTTACGCGTGACGTTGAACGCACCGGGCCGTCACAATGCGCTGAACGCGGCGGCGGCGGTAGCAGTTGCAACAGAAGAAGGCATTGAAGACGACGCAATTCTGCGCGCGCTGGAAAGTTTCCAGGGCACCGGACGACGTTTTGACTTCCTCGGCGAATTCCCGCTTGAGCCGGTAAACGGTAAAGCCGGGACGGCGATGCTGGTGGATGATTATGGTCATCACCCTACGGAAGTGGATGCCACGATTAAAGCTGCACGCGCGGGCTGGCCGGACAAAAATTTGGTGATGCTGTTCCAGCCGCACCGCTTTACGCGTACTCGCGATCTGTATGACGACTTTGCCAACGTGCTGACTCAGGTCGATGCGCTGTTGATGCTGGATGTGTACGCCGCGGGTGAAGCCGCGATTCCAGGAGCCGACAGTCGCTCGCTGTGCCGTACGATCCGTGGTCGCGGTAAGATCGACCCGATTCTGGTATCCGATCCGGCTCAGGTGGCAGACATGCTGGCGCCGGTATTAACCGGCAACGATCTGATTTTGGTGCAGGGCGCTGGAAATATCGGCAAAATCGCGCGTTCCTTAGCTGAAATCAAACTGAAGCCGCAAAACCCGGAGGAAGAACAACATGGCTGATAAAATCGCGGTCCTGTTAGGGGGAACCTCCGCAGAGCGTGACGTTTCGCTGAATTCCGGCGCGGCCGTACTGGCAGGGTTACGCGAAGGTGGTGTGGATGCTCATCCAATTGACCCAAAAGAGGTTGATGTCACGCTTTTGAAATCGATGGGTTTTCAAAAGGTGTTTATTGCGCTGCACGGTCGTGGTGGTGAAGATGGCACGTTGCAGGGCATGCTGGAGCTGATTGGACTGCCGTACACCGGTAGTGGCGTCATGGCTTCTGCGATTTCGATGGACAAACTGCGCAGCAAACTGTTGTGGCAGGGGGCTGGTTTACCGGTCGCGCCTTGGGTCGCATTGACCCGCGCTGAGTTCGAAAAAGGCCTTAATGATGAGGTGGTTACGGAGATTTCTGCGCTAGGTTTGCCGCTGATTGTGAAGCCCAGCCGTGAAGGCTCAAGCGTAGGGATGTCAAAAGTTGAAGAAGAAAATGCTTTGCATGGTGCATTAGCATTGGCTTTTCAGCATGATGAAGAAGTACTGATCGAAAAATGGCTCAGTGGCCCGGAATTTACAGTTGCGATACTTGGTGAAGAAATTTTACCGTCAATACGTATCCAACCTGCGGGAACCTTCTATGATTATGAGGCGAAGTATCTCTCTGATGAGACACAATATTTCTGCCCTGCCGGTCTGGAAGTCGAACAAGAGGCCCGTTTACAGGAATTAGTCCTGAAAGCGTGGACCACATTGGGCTGTAAAGGTTGGGGTCGCATTGACGTCATGCTGGACAGCGATGGCCAGTTTTATCTGCTGGAAGCGAATACCTCTCCGGGTATGACCAGCCACAGTCTGGTGCCGATGGCGGCGCGTCAGGCGGGCCTGAGCTTCTCGCAGTTGGTGGTAAGAATTCTGGAGTTGGCGGACTGATATGTCGCAGGCTGCGCTGAACACGCGAAACGGTGATGAAGAAGAAGTAAACTCCTCACGCCGCAATAATGGAACGCGTCTTGCAGGAATATTGTTCCTGCTGACAGTGCTGTGCACCGTGTTTGTCAGCGGCTGGGTAGTGTTGGGATGGATGGAAGATGCGCAACGTTTGCCTTTATCGAAACTGGTGTTAACCGGCGAACGGCATTACACGCGCAATGACGATATTCGTCAGTCCATTTTGGCACTGGGCGCTCCGGGAACCTTTATGACTCAGGATGTGAACATCATCCAGAGTCAAATTGAACGCCTCCCCTGGATTAAACAGGCGAGCGTCAGAAAGCAATGGCCCGATGAATTGAAGATTCATCTGGTTGAATATGTGCCCATTGCGCGTTGGAATGACCAACATATGGTGGATGCTGAAGGAAATACGTTCAGTGTTCCAACCGGTCGGGCCAATAAGCAGGTATTACCCATGTTGTATGGACCGGAAGGCAGCGCAAGTGAAGTGTTGCAAGGGTTCCGCGATATGGGGCAGGTGCTGGCTAAGGATAGATTCACCCTGAAGGAAGCGGCGATGACCGCTCGTCGTTCCTGGCAGTTGACGCTGAATAACGATATTAAGCTGAATCTGGGCAGGGGCGATACGATAAAACGTTTGGCTCGCTTTGTGGAACTCTACCCGGTTTTACAGCAGCAGGCGCAAACCGATGGCAAACGGATTAGCTACGTTGATTTGCGTTATGACTCAGGAGCGGCAGTAGGCTGGGTTCCCTTGCCTCCTGAGGAATCTAATCAGCAACAGAATCAGGCACAGGCAGAACAACAATGATCAAGGCGACGGACAGAAAACTGGTAGTTGGACTGGAGATTGGCACCGCGAAGGTAGCCGCTTTAGTAGGGGAAGTTCTGCCCGACGGTATGGTCAATATCATTGGCGTGGGCAGTTGCCCATCGCGAGGTATGGATAAAGGCGGGGTGAATGACCTTGAGTCAGTGGTGAAGTGCGTACAGCGCGCCATTGACCAGGCTGAACTGATGGCAGATTGCCAGATTTCCTCGGTGTATCTGGCACTTTCCGGTAAACATATTAGCTGTCAAAATGAAATTGGTATGGTGCCCATTTCCGAAGAGGAAGTGACGCAGGAAGATGTGGAAAACGTAGTACATACGGCAAAATCCGTACGCGTTCGTGATGAACATCGTGTTCTGCACGTTATTCCTCAGGAATACGCCATCGACTACCAGGAAGGCATTAAAAATCCGGTTGGTCTTTCCGGTGTGCGTATGCAGGCAAAAGTCCATCTTATTACCTGCCACAACGACATGGCGAAGAACATTGTCAAAGCCGTTGAACGTTGTGGTCTGAAAGTTGACCAACTGATTTTTGCCGGGTTGGCAGCCAGTTATTCCGTGTTGACGGAAGATGAACGTGAGCTGGGTGTCTGCGTGGTGGATATTGGTGGTGGTACAATGGACATCGCCGTTTATACTGGCGGGGCGTTGCGCCACACTAAAGTTATCCCTTATGCAGGGAATGTAGTGACCAGCGATATCGCGTATGCCTTTGGTACGCCGCCGAGCGATGCTGAAGCCATCAAAGTGCGTCATGGTTGCGCGCTGGGCTCCATCGTGGGTAAAGACGAAAGCGTTGAAGTGCCAAGCGTAGGTGGTCGTCCACCGCGTAGCCTGCAACGTCAGACCCTGGCAGAGGTCATTGAGCCGCGTTATACCGAGCTGCTCAACCTGGTCAACGAAGAAATTTTGCAATTACAAGAACAGCTTCGCCAGCAGGGTGTAAAACATCATCTGGCGGCGGGGATTGTGTTAACCGGTGGCGCTGCGCAAATTGAAGGTCTTGCGGCCTGCGCACAGCGCGTGTTCCATACGCAAGTACGTATTGGCGCACCGCTGAATATCACTGGTCTGACGGATTATGCCCAGGAGCCTTATTATTCAACGGCAGTAGGGCTGCTTCACTACGGGAAAGAATCCCATTTGAGTGGTGAGGCTGAAGTTGAAAAACGCGTTACGGCATCAGTTGGCTCGTGGATCAAACGACTCAATAGCTGGCTGCGAAAAGAGTTTTAATTTTTAAAGAGACCAACGCACATTAACGGTCTCAGGCGACAGGCACAACGGAGAGAGAAACTATGTTTGAACCTATGGAACTTACCAATGACGCGGTGATTAAAGTCATCGGCGTCGGCGGCGGCGGCGGTAATGCCGTTGAACACATGGTGCGCGAGCGCATCGAAGGTGTTGAATTCTTCGCGGTGAATACCGACGCTCAGGCGTTGCGTAAAACGGCGGTTGGACAGACCATTCAGATTGGTAGCGGCATCACCAAAGGTCTGGGCGCGGGTGCAAACCCGGAAGTAGGCCGTAATGCGGCAGACGAAGATCGTGAAGCTCTGCGTGCAGCGCTTGACGGCGCAGACATGGTGTTTATCGCAGCTGGCATGGGCGGCGGTACCGGTACCGGTGCAGCGCCAGTGGTTGCTGAAGTAGCAAAAGATTTAGGTATTCTGACCGTTGCTGTCGTGACTAAGCCTTTCAACTTTGAAGGTAAGAAGCGTATGGCATTCGCGGAGCAGGGTATCACCGAGCTGTCCAAACATGTGGACTCTCTGATCACTATTCCGAATGACAAACTGCTGAAAGTGCTGGGTCGCGGTATCTCCCTGCTGGATGCGTTTGGCGCAGCGAACGACGTGCTGAAAGGCGCAGTCCAGGGTATCGCTGAACTGATTACTCGTCCGGGCCTGATGAACGTCGACTTTGCAGACGTGCGCACCGTGATGTCCGAAATGGGCTACGCGATGATGGGTTCAGGCGTGGCAAGCGGTGAAGACCGTGCAGAAGAAGCGGCTGAAATGGCTATCTCTTCTCCGCTGCTGGAAGACATCGATCTGTCTGGTGCGCGCGGCGTGCTGGTCAACATTACTGCGGGCTTCGACCTGCGTCTGGATGAGTTCGAAACCGTCGGTAACACGATTCGTGCCTTTGCATCGGATAATGCGACCGTGGTTATCGGTACCTCTCTGGACCCGGATATGAACGACGAACTGCGCGTCACCGTTGTTGCAACTGGAATTGGTATGGACAAACGTCCTGAAATCACTCTGGTGACCAACAAGCAGGTACAGCAGCCGGTAATGGATCGTTACCAGCAACACGGCATGGCGCCGTTGACGCAAGAGCAGAAACCGGTAGCGAAAGTGGTTAACGACAATACGCCGCAAACCACCAAAGAGCCGGATTATCTGGATATCCCAGCATTCCTGCGTAAGCAAGCTGATTAAGAATTAGCTGGAATTTGGGAATTGTGGCTCTTTGTGCTAAACTGGCCCACCGAATGTATAGTACACTTCGGTTGGATAGGTAATTTGGCGAGATTATACGATGATCAAACAAAGGACTCTTAAACGTATCGTTCAGGCGACTGGCGTCGGTTTGCATACCGGCAAAAAAGTCACCCTGACATTACGCCCTGCGCCGGCCAACACCGGGGTCATCTATCGTCGCACCGACTTGAATCCTCCGGTAGATTTCCCGGCCGATGCCAAATCTGTGCGTGATACCATGCTCTGTACGTGTCTGGTCAATGAGCATGATGTACGGATTTCAACCGTAGAGCACCTTAATGCTGCTCTGGCGGGTTTAGGTATCGATAACATCGTTATTGAAGTTAACGCACCGGAAATCCCGATCATGGATGGCAGTGCCGCTCCGTTCGTTTATCTGCTGCTTGATGCAGGTATTGAAGAACTGAGCAGCGCCAAAAAATTTGTTCGCATCAAAGAGACCGTTCGTGTCGAAGATGGCGATAAGTGGGCTGAGTTTAAGCCGTATAATGGTTTTACGTTGGATTTCACCATCGACTTTAACCATCCGGCGATCGACTCCAGCACGCAGCGCTACGCGATGAACTTCTCTGCGGATGCGTTCATGCGTCAGATCAGCCGTGCGCGTACTTTCGGCTTCATGCGTGATATCGAATATCTGCAGTCCCGCGGCCTGTGCCTGGGCGGCAGCTTCGATTGTGCCATCGTTGTTGACGATTATCGCGTATTGAACGAAGACGGCCTGCGTTTTGAAGATGAATTCGTTCGTCACAAAATGCTCGACGCGATCGGTGACTTGTTCATGTGTGGTCACAACATTATTGGTGCATTTACCGCGTATAAATCCGGTCATGCATTGAATAACAAACTGTTGCAGGCGGTCCTGGCAAAACAGGAAGCCTGGGAATATGTGACCTTCCAGGACGATGCAGAACTGCCGTTGGCGTTCAAAGCACCATCGACCGTACTGGCATAACGACATACGTTGTCGCATAAATTCGACTGGTAAATCTGGCACTCTCTCCGGCCAGGTGAGCCAGTCGTTTTTTTATCTTCCGAGTGCAAACCATCTTATCTGAAGCGACTTTTTCCCCACAGGTAGATTAAAATACCGTTCGATCGCTGCTTTCTTAAGCATATTTACCCGCGACTTGCTGTCATTACTGCTGTGGTGCGAACGCATTAATGGTAAGATTTATGCGCAAAAAATGGTTTTGCATTTGTAACCCCAAACGCAGGGTATATCAGGTGGCAATAACGTGAGTGGAATACTGACGCGCTGGCGACAGTTAGGCAGACGGTACTTCTGGCCGCATCTCCTGTTGGGGATGGTCGCGGCTAGTTTTGGCCTGCCCGCGCTCGGTAATGCTGCTGAACCTAATACCCCCGCGAAGGCGACCGCCAGCAATCACGATCAAGGCGCTAAAGTTAACTTTAGCCAGCTTGCTTTGCTGGAAGCGACTAATCGCCGCCCAAATTTTACCGTCGATTACTGGCATCAACATGCCATTCGTACGGTTATCCGCCATCTTTCTTTTGCCATGGCACCTCAGGCGTTGCCCGTTGCCGAAGAGCCATTGCCAATCCAGGCGCACCATCTTGCGTTACTGAATACGCTCAGCGCGATGCTGACGCAAGAAGGCACTCCGCCCGCGACAGTAAGTCGCGTGACATACGCACACTTTACCTCTCAGGCCGCGTTTAGCGTTCCGGTCTGGATCAGCCAGCTGCAGGGTATCCGCGCTGGTCCTCAACGCCTCAGCTAAAAAAGAACCTTCCAACTTATAATTTTTGACTCCGCACCGCGGGGCGTTTGAGATTTTATTATGCTAATCAAATTATTAACGAAAGTATTCGGTAGCCGTAACGAACGTACGCTGCGTCGTATGCGTAAAGTGGTCAATGTCATCAACGCGATGGAACCGGAGATGGAAAAACTCTCCGATGATGAACTGAAAGCGAAGACCGCTGAATTCCGCGCCCGTCTGGAAAAAGGTGCCAGCGTTGAGAGCCTGATCCCGGAAGCGTTCGCAGTAGTGCGTGAAGCGAGTAAACGCGTGTTCGGTATGCGTCACTTCGACGTTCAGCTGCTGGGCGGTATGGTGCTTAACGATCGCTGCATCGCGGAAATGCGTACTGGTGAAGGTAAAACCCTTACCGCGACGCTGCCAGCCTACCTGAACGCATTAAGCGGGAAGGGCGTACACGTGGTTACCGTGAACGACTATCTGGCTCAGCGTGATGCCGAAAATAACCGCCCGCTGTTTGAATTCCTCGGCATGACCGTTGGTATCAACATGTCTGGCCTGCCTGCGCCAGCCAAGCGTGAAGCCTACAACGCCGATATTACTTACGGTACCAACAACGAATACGGCTTTGACTACCTGCGTGACAACATGGCGTTTAGTCCGGAAGAGCGTGTTCAACGTAAACTGCACTATGCGCTGGTCGATGAAGTCGACTCCATCCTGATCGATGAAGCGCGTACGCCGCTGATCATTTCCGGCCCGGCTGAAGACAGCTCGGAAATGTACAAAAAAGTGAATAAAATCATCCCGCACCTGATCCGTCAGGAGAAGGAAGATTCCGACACGTTCCAGGGCGAAGGCCACTTCTCTGTTGATGAGAAAGCGCGCCAGGTTAACCTGACCGAACGTGGTCTGGTACTGATTGAAGAGCTGCTGGTTAACGAAGGCATTATGGACGAGGGCGAGCCACTGTACTCTCCAGGCAACATTATGCTGATGCACCACGTGACTGCCGCACTGCGTGCGCACGTGCTGTTTACCCGCGACGTAGACTACATCGTGAAAGACGGCGAAGTTATCATCGTCGATGAACACACCGGTCGTACCATGCAGGGGCGTCGCTGGTCCGATGGTCTGCACCAGGCTGTTGAAGCTAAAGAAGGCGTAGAGATCCAGAACGAGAACCAGACGCTGGCATCTATTACCTTCCAGAACTACTTCCGTTTGTACGAAAAACTGGCCGGTATGACCGGTACAGCCGACACTGAAGCGTTTGAATTTAGCTCCATCTACAAACTGGATACCGTGGTTGTGCCGACCAACCGTCCGATGATCCGTAAGGATTTACCGGATCTGGTGTACATGACCGAAGCGGAAAAAATTCAGGCAATCATTGAAGATATTAAAGAGCGTACCGCAAATGGCCAGCCGGTACTGGTAGGTACTATCTCCATTGAAAAATCGGAAGTAGTGTCTAACGAGCTGAGCAAAGCGGGTATCAAACACAATGTTCTGAACGCCAAGTTCCACGCCAACGAAGCTGCAATCGTCGCCCAAGCGGGTTACCCGTCAGCCGTGACTATCGCGACGAACATGGCCGGTCGTGGTACCGATATCGTGCTGGGCGGTAGCTGGCAGGCGGAAGTTGCCGAGCTGGAAAACCCAACTCCGGAACAAATCGCGCAGATTAAAGCCGAGTGGCAGGTTCGCCATGACGCGGTATTAGCTGCCGGTGGCTTGCATATTATCGGTACCGAGCGTCACGAATCTCGCCGTATCGATAACCAGCTGCGTGGTCGTTCAGGTCGTCAGGGTGATGCGGGCTCTTCCCGTTTCTATCTGTCGATGGAAGATGCGCTGATGCGTATTTTTGCCTCTGACCGCGTGTCAGGCATGATGCGTAAACTGGGTATGAAGCCAGGTGAAGCCATTGAACACCCATGGGTGACCAAAGCAATTGCTAACGCGCAGCGTAAAGTGGAAAGCCGCAACTTCGATATTCGTAAGCAGCTGCTGGAATATGATGACGTTGCCAACGATCAGCGTCGTGCTATCTACACCCAGCGTAACGAACTGCTGGACGTAACTGACGTTAGCGAAACCATCAACAGCATCCGTGAAGATGTCTTCAAAGCAACTATTGATGCCTATATTCCGCCGCAGTCTCTGGAAGAAATGTGGGATATCCCGGGTCTGCAGGAACGTCTGAAAAACGACTTCGATCTTGAGATGCCGATTTCTGAGTGGCTGGATAAAGAGCCTGAGCTGCACGAAGAAACGCTGCGTGAACGTATCCTGGCAAACGCCATCGAAGTTTATCAGCGTAAAGAAGAAGTTGTGGGCGCGGAGATGATGCGTCACTTCGAAAAAGGCGTGATGCTGCAAACTCTCGACTCCCTGTGGAAAGAGCACCTTGCTGCGATGGACTATCTGCGCCAGGGTATCCACCTGCGTGGTTATGCGCAAAAAGATCCGAAGCAGGAATACAAGCGTGAATCCTTCTCTATGTTTGCGTCAATGCTGGAATCACTGAAATATGAAGTGATCAGCACCCTGAGCAAAGTTCAGGTGCGTATGCCTGAAGAAGTCGAAGCCATGGAGCAGCAGCGTCGTGAAGAAGCTGAGCGCTTAGCGCAGATGCAGCAGTTGAGTCATAAAGGCGACGATTCTGCCGCGGCAGAAGAGCTGGCAGCACAAACCGGCGATCGTAAAGTGGGTCGTAACGATCCGTGTCCTTGCGGCTCTGGCAAAAAATACAAACAGTGCCACGGCCGTCTGAGCTAAGAAAATAACTTACTGAAAAGGCGCGGAATTCTGCGCCTTTTTTATGGACGATAAAGATGAAAATACTGCAAATCGCCGTCGGGATTATTCGTAATCAGCAACATGAAATTTTTATCACCCAGCGTGCGGCTGATGCTCACATGGCCAATAAGCTGGAGTTCCCCGGCGGGAAAATTGAAGCGGGCGAAACGCCGGAGCAGGCGCTGA
The DNA here is from genome assembly GCF_030332875.1 of Citrobacter sp. Cpo045. NCBI lineage: Bacteria > Pseudomonadati > Pseudomonadota > Gammaproteobacteria > Enterobacterales > Enterobacteriaceae > Citrobacter > Citrobacter sp. Cpo045. Next base: position 120,544 of record NZ_JAOWGZ010000091.1, on the reverse strand, counting down.
TTCGCGAGCTACAGGAAGAAGTGGGGATCACGCCGACTCAAAGCTCATTGTTCGAAAAGCTGGAGTATCAGTTTCCGGACAGGCATATCACTCTGTGGTTCTGGCTGGTTGAAAGCTGGGAAGGCGAGCCGTGGGGAAAAGAGGGGCAACCGGCGCAGTGGATTGCGCAAGATGCTCTGAATGCGCAGGATTTCCCGCCCGCGAATGCACCGGTCATTGAAAAGCTGATTGCTGGCTAATGGTACTATAGGCCGGATAAGGCAACGCCACATCCGGCAAATTATGGCGGGGGCGCTACGCTTGCTCGCCCTACGTTTTAGTTCTTAGGCCTGATAAGCGAAGCGCCATCAGGCAAAACAACATAAAATGCCGGGTGCGGCGTTGCCTAATCCGACCCACCGTTTTAGCAGAATTACTTCTGTTCTTCACTCCAGTCGTCGCTTTCTGACAGATCACCAGAGCTTGGGATGCGTTTCTCTTCTGCGGCCCACTCTCCCAGATCGATTAACTGGCAGCGCTTGCTGCAGAATGGGCGAAACGGACTGACCTCAGCCCATACTACAGGCTTGCCGCAGGTTGGGCAGTTGACGATGGTTTGTTCAGACATGTTGACTCCTTAACAGCACGCCAGTTCAAAATCGAGGCGCTCAGGCACCTGACCATTCTCGCTATCCAGCGGCATAAAGCGGATGGCAAAACGGCTCTTATGACCAGAAATTTGCGGATAAAGCAGCGAATCAAGCGGCAGCTGCAAGCGTAGCAGATCTGCATCTTCGCCGTTGTCCTGATAAAAACCATTCAGGCTGGTTTGCTTACGAAACGGTGCTGAGTTGCGAATTAAATCCAGTACCAGCGACAGAGCCTGGTTGAGCGGATTCAGGCTGGCAAGCCAGGTTTCAACCTGCGCGTCACGATGCGACTGTGCCAGGTGTAACCAGATATGCAGAGTCGGCAGATCGAAACTGCAGCACCCGCCAGGAATACTTAAACGCTGACGTACGAGACCAATCAGACGATCTTCGCGCAGCGTCTGTCCAATACGCGGGGCAGAAATCAGAATGCTGCCTGCACTTTTTAGCTGCTGACGCAAAGAGTCGATTCTGCTTTGATCGACGCCGGGAACTTCGACCCAGGCCTGGAGTTTACGCTGCTGTCGCTCCAGTTCTTTGAGGAGTTCGGTACGGACTTCGCCGCGTTCAAATACATCCAGCAAATCTCCGATATTGCGGAAAAAATGCAGAGCGCCGGCATGGTCAGTAATGGGCAAATTAACGGAGAGCTGTTGGATTAAAAACTCAATGCGCAGCCATGTACGCATCTTCTCATTGAGAGGGTGTTCAAAAAGGACCTGGGTGTGCATTACGGTTTTTCCTGTGAGACAAACTGCGACGCGCATTGCAAATAGAGCGCGTGCAGGCGGGCGACATCCGAGGCGATGGCTTCCGGTGCGCCATTATTATCAATAACATCGTCTGCCACGGCCAGCCGCGCTTCACGCGTTGCCTGGGCAGCAAGAATTTGTTCAACATGCTCACGCGTGACGTCATCACGCTGCATGGTGCGTCTGAGCTGGGTTTCGGGGGTGACATCCACCACGAGTACGCGGTCGGCTTTTTTATACAGCGAATTTTCCACCAGCAAAGGGACAACCCATAGCAGATAAGGAGAGGTTGCTTGCTGAAACTGACGCTGCGTTTCCTGCTGAATAAGCGGATGAAGCAGGGCATTCAGCCAGCTTTTCTCCTCAGGATTGGAAAAAATGCGTTCGCGTAAAATGCGTCGCTGCAACGATCCGTCTGCGGCTATAACGTCGGAACCAAAATGTTCTTCGATCGCCTTAAGAGCAGGTGTGCCGGGTTCAACCACCTGGCGCGCAATAATATCTGCATCAATGACGTTTATTCCGAGGTCAGCGAACGCATTTGCAACGGTGCTTTTACCACTGCCAATGCCGCCGGTTAAGGCTACCGTATACCTCATAGATGCCGATCCTGGAGTTTAAGTTTGATTATCAAACAGTTAAAAGTTATGCGTGCGAAGGCGAGGCTGCTGCAGGATTAACCTACTATTCGCCAGGTAAATTTATGGGATTGTAGCGTAAAAAAAGAGAATTTCGCAGTCTTGCGCGGCATTGATTAGTGCGTATGATAGCGTCACTGGAGTTGTGAGTTTCGATTTTTCGCCATTAACCCCAGGAATCCGCACATGCGTATCGAAGAAGATCTGAAGTTAGGTTTCAAAGACGTTCTTATCCGCCCTAAGCGTTCTACTCTCAAAAGCCGTTCCGATGTTGAGCTGGAACGTCAATTTACCTTTAAGCATTCAGGTCAGACCTGGTCCGGCGTACCTATTATTGCCGCGAACATGGACACTGTCGGGACGTTTGCCATGGCAACGGCACTGGCATCCTTCGACATCCTGACCGCTGTGCACAAACACTATTCTGTTGAAGACTGGGCCGCCTTCATCGCAGAGAGCTCTGCCGATGTGCTCAAACACGTAATGGTTTCAACCGGTACGTCTGATGCAGATTTCGAAAAAACTAAACAAATTCTGGCGCTCAACCCCGCGCTGAACTTTATCTGCATTGATGTGGCCAATGGCTACTCAGAGCATTTTGTTCAGTTCGTGTCGAAAGCGCGTGAAGCATGGCCGACTAAAACGATCTGTGCGGGCAATGTGGTCACCGGTGAAATGTGCGAAGAGCTGGTGCTCTCCGGTGCTGATATTGTCAAAGTCGGCATTGGCCCAGGTTCTGTATGTACCACGCGTGTAAAAACCGGCGTTGGCTATCCACAGCTTTCTGCGGTTATTGAATGCGCCGATGCAGCCCACGGTCTGGGTGGCATGATTGTCAGCGACGGCGGCTGCACCATGCCGGGTGACGTGGCAAAAGCGTTCGGTGGCGGCGCAGACTTCGTGATGCTCGGCGGCATGCTGGCTGGTCATGAAGAAAGTGGCGGCAAAATTGTTGAAGAGAACGGTGAGAAATTCATGCTGTTCTACGGTATGAGCTCTGAATCTGCCATGACGCGTCACGTAGGTGGTGTTGCACAGTACCGCGCTGCAGAAGGTAAAACCGTCAAGCTGCCACTGCGCGGCCCGGTTGATAATACCGCTCGCGATATCCTCGGCGGTTTGCGTTCTGCTTGTACCTATGTGGGCGCATCCCGTCTGAAAGAGCTGACCAAACGTACAACGTTTATTCGTGTACAGGAACAAGAAAACCGCGTTTTCAATAGCCTGTAAGAACAGCTAGTTCTGTGAAATGCCTGATGGCGTTACGCCGTCATCAGGCATTTGAATCTATGCTACCCCGCTCATCGCATCTCCCAAATGGAAAATCGGTAAATACATCGCGACGACCAGTGTACCGATGATAAGCCCCGTAATGACCAGCAACGCAGGCTCAAGTAATGCAGCCAAATTCTCAGCCTGAGCCAGGGTTTTCTCGCCATGGTGATGAGCAAGATTGCGCAGCATTGCATCCAGCGAGCCGGAAGCTTCACCAGTTCTGACCAGCTGTATACACAATGGGCTGAATTCACAGCTATTTTTAAGTGCTAACCAGATCGGTTTTCCTGAGCTGATGTCCTGCTGAACCAGTGCTAAACGTTGCGACCAGAAAGGGTTAGCCAGCGTTTCGGTAACGCTCTCAAGACCCTGCAAAAAGGGAATGCCCGCATTTTGCGTTAACGCCAGAACAGTGAATATCTGCGTGAGTTTTTGCCCTCTCACCATCGTCCCTATGACCGGGAGGCTGAGCAGCAATTTCTGGCGCAGAATGAGCCAGTACGGTTTCTGCTTTATCAAATGATGTGTGGCAACTGCTACCAGGCCAAGCGCTACCGCCAGCCATCCCCATTGGCTGCTACAGTGTGCGATGGTAATAATCCACTGAGTGAGCGCCGGTAGCGGGGTGTTGAACGTCTGGTAGATAGCGGCAAACTCAGGGAGTACAAACTGCAGCATCGCAAATACGACCATCACCGCCATTGTTATGATGATGATCGGATAGCGCAGGGCTTTTTTAACTTTATCAGCAAGTTGCTGTTGTTTCTTTTGCTGGTAGGCGAGTTCAAAACAGCAGTCGTCCAGCTTACCCGTAAGTTCTCCGGTACGGATCATTGCCTGATAAAGGGGCGGAAAAACGTGTTGCCATTGTGATAACGAGGTGGAGAGGGTTATGCCCTGTTCCATATCGTAAGCCAGCGTACGCAGTAGCGCCTGCCATTGAGTGCTGGGATGCTGTTCAGCAAGCAGAGCTAGCCCTGTTGAGAGCGTTAACCCTGCTTTTAGCAATGTCGCCAACTGGTGTATGGTTTCGGCACTTCTTGTACGGCTCCAGTGCGAGGTTTTGACACGCATACGTTTAATGCGCAGCGGCGTAATCTGTTGTTTCTCAAGAGCCAGCATCAATGACGGTCGGGTATCGGCCCATAGCGTTCCTTCCAGCGATCTACCTTCGTTGTTAATGCCTTGCCAGCGCCAAAGCTGTTTAGTGGACATGAGGCATGCCCAGTATACGAATCAGCTCTTCAAATGTCGTTAACCCTTGCTCGACGGCCTGACAGCCATTCTCGAAAAGCGTTCTCATTCCTGATTGCTGAGCATCAGATTCCACTTCGTCTACGGATGTGCCACTGGCAATACTCTGACGTAATGCCGGAGTAACAGGGAGCACTTCAAACAATGCCGTACGGCCATAAAATCCGTGATAACAATGTTTGCAGCCAGGGGCCTGCCAATTCGGTAGTGGTGTAGGCCAGACAGTTTTCGGGAGCGTGATAGGCGTACTCTGACGTTGTCGGCAATGGGGGCACAACTTTCTGATCAACCGCTGTGCAATAACGAGCGTCAGCGCGGAGGCGATCATCCAGCGTGCGACCCCCATTTGTTGCAGGCGCACCAGCGTTTCACTGGTGGAATTGGTATGCAGCGTAGAAAGAACCAGATGGCCGGTTTGCGCTGCTTTAAGGGCTATTTCGGCCGTTTCGCCATCGCGGATTTCACCCACCATGATAATGTCGGGATCCTGGCGAAGCAGCGCGCGTAAGACTCCCTGAAAAGTCAAACCGGCGCGTGGGTGAATTTGCGTCTGGTTGAGGCCTGCGATCGGGATCTCTACCGGATCCTCCACGCTACAAAGATTCACATCCGGGGTGTTTCGGGTTTGCAGCGCACTGTACAGCGTGACCGTTTTGCCGCTTCCGGTAGGCCCGGTAACCAGAATCAGCCCCTGAGGCTGCTGCAAGGCTTGCGAAAATGCGGCCAGCTGCGCGTCTTGCATTCCCAGCGCCGCGATCTCCAGTGACTGATCGACCTGATGAAGTAGCCGTAACACGACTTTTTCGCCGTAGCGACAGGGTAGGGTGGCGATGCGAAACGAGACCGGCTCTCCTGAAATCTCAACGGTAAATTGTCCGTCTTGTGGAAGCCGATGCTCGGCGATATCCAGGCTGCCTAATACTTTTAACCTTGCGGTGATGGCTATGCCCATCTCGGTCGTGACTTCCGGTAACGCGTGAAGCACGCCATCTACGCGTAATCTGATTCGATAGTGATTTTCCTCGGGTTCAAAATGAATATCAGAAGCCCGTTGCGTCAGAGCGGAATGAAACGTCTGATTCAGCAAGTCTGCTGCGCTGGCGCTGCTTTTCGTGACCACTGCCGGGAGCATTTTCTGCGGTGTATGCGTGTGGCCTTCCATTTGCTGACGTGTCCAGCAGACAATGTCGATGTGTCGGGTGGTGGCAAAATGCAGCGCATCCAGCAGCTCGTGTGATGGGGCGTCTACGACGGCGATATGCACCACTTCATTGTCTGCATCCAGTAATATTGCCTGATAACGTTGGCATAGTGCCGTAAGTTGGGTGGTGTTCATCTCTGTTCCTTAGTGGGTATCGAAGCGGAAAACGTCTTCACAGGCCTGCTGCAATGCGCTGTCGTTCTGGATGACGCAGTTTCGGTTCCAGCCGGTAATGCCGTTGGCATTGTCCCAACCTGGCGTCATGGTGATGCTTAGCCCGTTCAGGCTTTCCTGCCCACTAAGGCTGACAACTCCCTTTTCAACGCTCATGGCTGAGACGTAACGGGTAGTTGTTGGAGAGGGAATACCATTCGTTCCGGCATCGCAGGTATTTGTTCCGCCATGCTCCAGTGCACAGAGCTCAACCGCCGTGCGATAGGGGACAAAGGTTTGCAGCATGTCCGTCAGCGCGGCTTTGCGCAGATAGTTTTGATATGCCGGAATGCCGATGGCGCTAAGGATGGCAATAATGCCAATCACCACCATGAGTTCGATAAGCGTAAAGCCTCGTTGCTTGTTCATCGTTCGCTCCTTGAGTTTGCTGGCGCTACTTTGGCAAACCGACGGGAGGACGGCGAGAGACAAAAAACAAAACGGGAAAGCGGGTTCAGAGGATTTTTACGAAATTACAGAGTCAGACAATGTATTTGCGAAGAGACTCGAAGAAACTGCCGGGTGGTGGTGTAAATGCCGTATTCGGCTTACGGAATAAACCTGTGTAGTAGGCCCGATAAGCGAAGCGTCATCGGGCAATACAATCAGCAATTAGCGAAATCGCATGGAGAGATCGAGTGCGCGAACATGTTTGGTCAGCGCGCCAACGGAGATAAAGTCCACACCGGTTTCGGCAAATTCGCGCAGCGTTTCATGGGTGACGTTGCCCGACACTTCCAGACGCGCCTGGCCATTGGTGCGTTTTACCGCTTCGCGCATTTGGTCAGTTTCGAAGTTATCGAGCATGATGATATCGGCCCCGGCTTTCAGCGCGTCGTCCAGTTCATCCAGGCTTTCTACTTCGACTTCAACCGGCACATCCGGGTGCAACCAGAAGGCTTTTTCGACGGCCTGACGTACCGAGCCGGAAGCAATAATGTGGTTTTCTTTAATCAGGAAGGCGTCGGACAGCCCCAAACGATGATTCGCGCCGCCGCCGCACAATACGGCGTATTTTAGCGCGGTACGCAGTCCCGGCAGGGTTTTACGCGTATCCAGCAGTTGGGTCTTGGTTCCCGCTAGCAGGTCGACGTATTTACGCACTTCGCTCGCTACACCTGAAAGCGTCTGCACAAAATTCAGCGCAGTACGTTCACCGGTCAGTAAAACGCGGGAAGGGCCGTCCAGTTCAAACAGCGGCTGATTGGCCTTTATGCTGTCGCCATCTTCAACATGCCAGGTGATGTTGACATCATCGCCAGCCAGCTGAATAAAGACCTCTTCCACCCAACGTTTTCCACAAAAAACGCCATCTTCGCGGGTGATTACGGTGGCATGGGAGCGCATGTCTTCGGGTAAAAGCTGTGCGGTGATATCGTTATTGGCATCAACTTCTCCGCCTAAATCTTCACGCAGCGCCTGAGCTACAGCGGCAGGGATATCCAGATTTATGCGTTCCAACAGCGCGTCACGTCGGTAGTCAGGGTTATAGCGGCGAGGCGGCATGATAAAACTCCAAATTGCTAACGAATCATAAGGTGGAAACATGCTACCCTGAACCTGATATGAGCACCACCAATAAGGAGATTCTGCATGTTGTTAGACGAGGGCTGGCTGGCAGAGGCGCGACGCGTTCCCTCTCCGCATTACGATTGCCGCCCGGATGACGAAAACCCTTCTCTGCTGGTGGTGCATAATATCAGCCTGCCGCCCGGCGAGTTTGGCGGCCCGTGGATAGACGCGCTGTTTACGGGCACGATTGATCCCAACGCCCATCCTTATTTTGCCGGGATCGCCAATCTGCGTTTTTCGGCCCATTGTTTGATTCGCCGTGACGGTGAAATCGTGCAATATGTGCCTTTTGATAAACGCGCCTGGCATGCGGGTGTGTCGAGCTATCAAGGGCGAGAACGCTGTAATGATTTTTCAATTGGTATTGAGTTGGAAGGGACGGATACGCTGGCCTATACCGATGCGCAGTATCAGCAACTGGCTGCCGTGACGAATACTCTGATTACGCGTTATCCGGCCATTGCTAACAACATGACAGGACATTGCAATATTGCGCCCGAGCGTAAGACCGATCCCGGGCCGTCATTTGACTGGGCAAGGTTCCGCGCCCTGGTCACCCCCTCGTCGCACAAGGAGATGACATGACGCTGTTTACAACATTATTGGTGTTGATTGTTGAACGCCTGTTTAAGCTGGGTGAGCACTGGCAGCTTGATCACCGGATTGAAGCTTTTTTCCGCCGGATTAAGCATTTTTCGATGATGCGTACGGTAGGCATGACTCTGATTGCGATGGGAGTGACATTTCTGCTACTGCGCGCACTTCATGGGCTGTTGTTTAATGTTCCGTTGCTGGTGGCGTGGATCTTAATTGGCTTGCTGTGCATCGGTGCTGGCAAGGCGCGCCTTCACTATCACGCTTACCTGAACGCGGCTGCTCGCGATGATGCTCACGCCCGTGATGCGATGGCCAGCGAGCTGACGCTTATCCATGGGGTTCCGCCGGACTGCGATGAGCGTGAATTCTTGCGCGAACTGCAGAACGCGCTGTTATGGAACAACTTCCGTTTTTATCTGGCGCCGTTATTTTGGCTGATTGTCGGTGGTCCGTGGGGACCTGTGACGCTGGTTGGTTATGCTTTTTTACGCGCCTGGCAGTCCTGGCTGGCGCGCTATCAGACACCGCACCAGCGTCTGCAATCAGGTATTGATGCGATCCTGCATGTGCTGGATTGGATCCCGGTGCGTCTGGCGGGCGTGGTCTATGCGCTGTTGGGACATGGCGAGAAGGCGCTGCCGGCCTGGCTTGCCTCGCTTGCGGATCTGCACACGTCGCAATATCAGGTGATTACGCGTCTGGCGCAGTTCTCGCTGGCGCGTGAACCGCACACCGATAAAGTCGAAACGCCAAAAGCCGCCGTTTCGCTGGCGAAGAAAACCTCGTTTGTGGTGGTGGTGGTTATTGCGGTGCTCACCATTTATGGGGCATTAGTATAGCGTTGTGCCGGATGGCGCTAATGCTTATCCGGCCTACAATGAAAAAACGTGTAGGCCCGGTAAGCGTTAGCGCCACCGGGCAGTGCAGCGGTTTAGTTCGTATCAGCAGGCGGGATGCCAAAATCTGGCATGCCGTTTTCGTCCCAACGCACGAGCTTCAGACGAGTGTGGCGGTTTGGGTCGTACAGCGGATCGCCCTCGATTTCGGTGTAGTTTCTCGCGTGATACACCAGTACATCTTCACCTTCCGGCGTTTGTGTAAAGCTGTTGTGTCCTGGCCCAAACTGGCGGTTTTCATAACTGGTGGTAAAGACCGGACGCGGTGATTTGTGCCAGTTCTGCGGTTTGAGCGGATCGGCGTTGAGGTCAATCCACAATAATCCCATACAGTAGTTCTCATCGGTGGCGCTGGCGGAATAGCTGATAAACAGCTTATCGCCATGAACCATGACGGCAGGACCTTCATTGACCCAAAAACCCCGGCATTCCCAGTCATACTCAGGATGACTTAGCATGACCGGCTCGCCTTTAATCGTCCATGGATTTTCCAGCTCAGCGAGATAGATATTGGAGTTTCCGGCGATATCGGGCGACTTCTGCGCCCAGAGGTACCACTGTTTTCCCTGATGGTTAAAGGTGGTGGCATCAAGCGCAAAGGTATCAAACTGCGTTTTAATCTGACCTTTCTCCGTCCACTGCCCGGTCAACGGATCGGCGTCGGCACATTCGAGCGCAAACATGCGATGCTGGAACATCCCCAGCTTGTCGAGCGACTGTGTGTGGGTGGCAGCAAAATAGATGTACCACTTGCCTGCCAGATGATGGATTTCGGGTGCCCAGATGAGTTGGCTCATGGGGCCGCTTTCTGGTTTGCGCCAGACGACAACCGGGGCGGCGGTGCGCAACCCCTCCAGCGAGTCGGCCCGGCGTATCTCCAGTCGGTCATATTCGGGTACTGAAGCAATGAAATAATAGTGGCTACCGTCACGTAAGATAAACGGATCGGCACGCTGTTCAATAAAGGGATTTGGCCACTGATTCATTAGGCTTTCCTTACGGTTTCAGTCGTTTTTATATCGTGGTATTCATTCAGTTCACGGTAGTTGGCGCGGCGCTTTTCTAAATCTGTCTGGATTTGCTGCATAAACTCGCGGTCAACTTTCAGCAGACGAACCACGCCTGCGGTAATCAGGTAGCCTACGCCCGGTATGATGGTAAACAGCAGCATAATACCGTTAATGGCAGAGTCGCTTTGCGCTTTCGCCCCAGCGTCGTAGCCGTACCAGGAGAGCAGGAAGCCGACCATCGCTCCGGCAATTGCCAGGCCCAGTTTCAGGAAGAACAGGTTACCGGAGAAGCTGATTCCGGTTATGCGTTTACCGGTTTTCCACTCGCCATAGTCATCGACATCCGCCATCAGCGACCAGTGCAGCGGAGAAGGGATTTGGTGCAGGATGTTGAGCAGGAAGTAGAGCACCATAATCATCATGGTGGCTTTCGGATCGAAGAAGTAAAACGCGGCAGAGAAAATCGCCAGGATAATATTGGTCCAGAAGAAGACTTTCAGTTTGCACCAGCGATCGGTTAATACCTTCGCCAACATACTGCCGATCATCATTCCGACCACACCAAGACTGATAAACAGCGTTGCGAACTGCGTGCTTTGCTGCATAACCCATGTCACGTAGTACATGGTGGCAGCCATGCGAATAAAGCCCGGACAGACGTTGCACAGTGTTAACAGCAGAATTTTTACCCACTGATCGTTCTTCCACACGTCTTTCAGATCGGCTTTTAAATCGTCATTGGTCTGGACAGCAGGGCGTACGCGTTCACGGACCGTAGCGAAGCAAAACAGAAACATACACATGCCGATGAAAGCCAGAACCGCCATCGCCATCTGATACCCTTTGGCTTTGTCTTCCCCGCCGAACCAGTCGGCCATTGGCAGCAAGGTGAGGGACAGCAGCAGGGTTGCAATGCCTACCAACACAAAGCGATATGACTGGCAGGCGACGCGTTCCTTCGGATCGTTGGTGATGACGCTGCCGAGCGAGCAGTAGGGAATGTTGATCGCTGTATAAGTAATAGATAGCAGGAAGTAGGTAACGAACGCATAGATAACTTTGCTGTTATAGGTCCACTCTGGAGTGGTAAACATCAGTACGCTGAATAACGCGTACGGGAAAGCCATCCATAAAAGCCATGGACGAAATCGACCATATTTACTACGGGTGCGGTCGGCCATCGCGCCCATTATAGGGTCGGTAACGGCGTCGATAACGCGTACTGAGAGCAGTAATACGCCGACCAGTGCAGGTGCCAGACCAAAAATGTCTGTGTAAAAATAGTTAACAAACAACATGATGGCGCCAAAGATGATGTTGCATCCGGCGTCGCCCATTCCATAGCCGATCTTTTCTTTCACCGTGAGCTTACTGGTTTCCATCAACTGCACTCCATTAATGAGATATGGAGAGAATTATTGTCCGGCACCGGTGTTTTTGCGTTGCAGGATAACGCCGCTGATATGGACTAAACAGTCGTGAGTGGGAAAGTGTGAGGCAGGTAACAACCCCCACCTGACGCAGGTGGGGGGAGGGGGGGATTAATGCGCTTTAACCGCGCCGGCCGTTTTTTGTTTACACAGGTAGCCGATGCCAAGAATGGCAATCCATACAGGGATTAAGTACACCGAGATCGCCATACCCGGCGTCATCAGCATAATCACCAGTACTGCAGCCATGAAAATCAGGCACACCCAGTTACCCAGCGGATAGAGCAGCGCCGGGAAGCGGGTGGTAACACCCTGCTGCTGTTTGGCTTTGCGGAACTTCATGTGTGCCAGGCTAATCATTGCCCAGTTGATCACCAGTGCGGAAACCACCAGCGCCATCAGCAGGCCAAAGGCGGATTCCGGTGCCAGGTAGTTGATCAGCACACACAGAGCCGTCACTAGTGCGGAAACCAGAATGGTGTTCACCGGTACACCGCGTTTGTCGACGTTCATCAGCGCTTTCGGCGCATTGCCCTGCTGTGCCAGACCGAACAGCATACGGCTGTTGCAGTATACGCAGCTGTTATAGACAGAAAGGGCGGCAGTCAGCACTACGATGTTCAGGGCATTAGCAACAAAGGTGTCGCCCAGCTCGTGGAAAATAAGGACAAACGGGCTGGTATCCGCCGTGACACGCGTCCACGGCATCAGGGAAAGCAGAACCGCCAGCGAACCCACATAGAAAATCAGGATACGGTAGATAACCTGGTTGGTCGCTTTGGGAATGCTTTGCTCCGGGTTATCCGCTTCTGCTGCGGTGATCCCGACCAGCTCCAGCCCACCGAAAGAGAACATAATAATAGCCATCATCATCACCAGACCGGTGAAGCCATGCGGCAGGAAGCCTCCCTGGTCCCACAGGTTGCTGACGCTGGCCTGCGGGCCGCCGTTACCGCTAAACAGTAACCAGCCGCCGAACAGGATCATCGCTACGACGGCAATGACTTTAATAATGGCGAACCAGAACTCCATCTCACCAAACACTTTCACGTTGGTCAGGTTGATGGCGTTGATCAGCACAAAGAAGGCAGCCGCAGACACCCATGTTGGGATCTCCGGGTACCAGAACTGGATGTATTTACCCACGGCAGTTAGCTCAGCCATGGCAACCAGCACGTACAGCACCCAATAGTTCCAGCCGGAAGAGAACCCCGCGAAACCGCCCCAGTATTTATAAGCAAAGTGACTAAATGAGCCTGCAACGGGCTCTTCAACCACCATTTCACCTAACTGACGCATAATCAAAAAGGCGATAAAGCCGGCAATAGCGTAACCCAGAATAATACCCGGTCCTGCAGACTGGATAACGGATGCGCTACCGAGGAATAACCCGGTACCAATCGCGCCACCCAGCGCGATTAGCTGTATATGGCGGTTCTTAAGGCCGCGCTTGAGCTGATCGCCATGCTGTTGACTTTCCATCATGAAACCTCGTGTGTGGTTTTACTCTTCATATTTCGAGTGCTTATTTTTTGAACTACGCAGCAATGCGTGTGTAAGTTTGCAATTCCGTTTGTTGTATTAATTTGTTTACAGATGCTTTTGATAAAATGTTGCCTTAATACTTTTGTCTTGATCAGAATAATGATATGCGAGCGCGAATGCACCTGCTTTATGCGGGGAAGATGACGAGTTGAATAAAAAGAAACCATTTGTAAATGCAAGTTTATCTACCACAAAATTTCCATTTTGAATTTCTATTCATTAATAGTGGTTGATATATCGATAAATAAGCAGGTGAATCGGTTCAGATGAGATAATTTTTCGTTTCAATTCCGTTAAAACTACCCCGAGGTGGGTAAATTTAACATTTGTGCATAGTTACATGTTTGAAACGTTATTTCTGTAATGTTGTTAAAATATGCCTCCTTTACTGATTTCAATCAAAACCTGTATGGACAGAAGGTGAATACTTTGTTACTTTAGCGTCAAGAACATGAAATTGGTAAGACCAATTGACTCCGGGCAAATGGCTTAAGACAGGAAATCATGGCCTACAGCAAAATCCGCCAACCAAAACTCTCCGATGTGATTGAGCAGCAGCTGGAGTTTTTAATTCTTGAGGGGACACTTCGCCCCGGAGAAAAACTCCCACCGGAACGCGAGCTGGCAAAACAGTTCGACGTCTCCCGCCCCTCCTTACGCGAGGCGATCCAACGCCTTGAAGCGAAGGGCTTACTGCTTCGTCGTCAGGGCGGTGGCACTTTTGTTCAGAGCAGCCTGTGGCAGAGCTTTAGCGACCCACTGGTAGAGCTGCTCTCCGACCATCCTGAATCCCAGTTTGACCTGCTTGAGACGCGCCATGCGCTGGAAGGTATTGCGGCTTATTACGCTGCACTGCGCAGCACGGATGAAGACAAAACGCGTATCCGTGAACTCCACCATGCGATCGAGCTTGCTCAACAGTCCGGCGATCTTGACGGCGAATCTGATGCGGTACTCCAGTATCAAATTGCTGTCACCGAAGCGGCACACAATGTGGTGCTGCTCCATTTGCTAAGGTGTATGGAGCCGATGCTGGCCCAGAACGTTCGGCAAAACTTCGAATTGCTGTATGCGCGTCGTGAAATGCTGCCACTGGTTAGCAGTCACCGTACCCGTATTTTTGAAGCAATTATTGCCGGGAAGCCGGAAGAGGCGCGTGAAGCGTCCCACCGTCACCTGGCGTTTATCGAAGAGATCCTGCTGGACAGAAGCCGTGAGGAAAGCCGTCGTGAACGCGCCTTACGCCGTCTGGAGCAACGAAAGAATTAGTGATTTTTCTGGTAGAACGTTAACCAGAAGATGTTGTAAATCAAGCGCCATATAAAGTGCGCGGCAACTAAACGCAGAACCTGTCTTATTACGCTCTCTGGCGAGAACGTAATGGGACAGGTTCCAGATAACTCAACGTATTAGATAGATAAGGAATACCCCCATGTCAGAACGTTTCCCAAATGACGTGGATCCGATCGAAACTCGCGACTGGCTACAGGCGATCGAATCGGTCATCCGTGAAGAAGGTGTTGAGCGTGCTCAGTATCTGATCGACCAACTGCTTTCAGAAGCTCGCAAAGGCGGCGTGAAAGTAGCGGCAGGTGCAGGGGCCAGCAATTATGTAAACACTATTGCCGTTGAAGATGAACCGGAATACCCGGGCAATCTGGAGCTGGAACGTCGTATTCGTTCTGCTATCCGCTGGAACGCCATCATGACCGTACTGCGCGCGTCTAAAAAGGACCTCGAGCTGGGTGGCCACATGGCATCCTTCCAGTCCTCCGCAACGGTATATGATGTTTGCTTCAACCACTTCTTCCGTGCACGCAACGAGCAAGATGGCGGCGATCTGGTGTACTTCCAGGGTCACATCTCTCCGGGCATCTACGCACGCGCATTCCTGGAAGGTCGTCTGACTGAAGAGCAGATGAACAACTTCCGTCAGGAAGTACATGGCAAAGGCCTGTCTTCCTACCCGCACCCGAAACTGATGCCAGAATTCTGGCAGTTCCCGACCGTATCTATGGGTCTGGGCCCAATCGGTGCTATCTACCAGGCTAAATTCCTGAAATATCTGGAACACCGTGGCCTGAAAGATACCTCTAAACAAACCGTTTACGCCTTCCTGGGCGACGGCGAGATGGATGAGCCAGAATCTAAAGGTGCGATCACCATCGCGACCCGTGAAAAACTGGACAACCTGGTCTTTGTTATCAACTGTAACCTGCAGCGTCTTGACGGCCCGGTAACCGGTAACGGCAAGATTGTTAATGAACTGGAAGGCATCTTCGCGGGCGCTGGCTGGAACGTTATCAAAGTCATGTGGGGCGGTCGTTGGGATGAGCTGCTGCGTAAAGACACCAGCGGTAAACTGATCCAGCTGATGAACGAAACCGTTGACGGCGACTACCAGACCTTCAAATCCAAAGATGGCGCATACGTACGTGAGCACTTCTTCGGTAAATACCCGGAAACCGCAGCACTGGTTGCTGACTGGACTGACGAGCAGATTTGGGCTCTGAACCGTGGTGGTCACGATCCGAAGAAAGTCTACGCTGCACTGAAAAAAGCGCAGGAAACCAAAGGCAGAGCAACTGTAATCCTGGCCCATACCATCAAAGGTTACGGCATGGGTGACACTGCTGAAGGTAAAAACATCGCTCACCAGGTTAAGAAAATGAACATGGACGGCGTGCGTTATATCCGCGACCGTTTCAACGTTCCTGTGACCGACGAGCAGGTTGAAAACCTGTCTTACATCACCTTCCCGGAAGGTTCTGAAGAGCACACTTATCTGCACGCTCAGCGTCAGAAACTGCACGGCTACCTGCCTGCTCGTCAGCCGAACTTCACCGAGAAGCTGGAACTGCCAGCTCTGGAAGACTTCGGTGCGCTGCTGGAAGAGCAGAACAAAGAAATCTCCACCACTATCGCTTTCGTTCGTGCCCTGAACGTGATGCTGAAGAACAAGTCGATCAAAGATCGTCTGGTTCCGATCATCGCTGACGAAGCGCGTACTTTCGGTATGGAAGGTCTGTTCCGTCAGATTGGTATCTACAGCCCGAACGGTCAGCAGTACACCCCGCAGGACCGTGAGCAGGTTGCTTACTACAAAGAAGACGAGAAAGGTCAGATCCTGCAGGAAGGTATCAACGAACTGGGTGCAGGCGCATCCTGGCTGGCTGCTGCGACTTCTTACAGCACCAACGATCTGCCGATGATCCCGTTCTACATCTACTACTCCATGTTCGGGTTCCAGCGTATTGGTGACCTGTGCTGGCAGGCAGGCGACCAACAGGCTCGTGGCTTCCTGATTGGTGGTACTTCTGGTCGTACTACGCTGAACGGTGAAGGTCTGCAGCACGAAGATGGTCACAGCCATATTCAGTCTCTGACTATCCCGAACTGTATCTCTTACGATCCGTCTTACGCGTACGAAGTTGCGGTCATCATGCACGATGGTCTGGAGCGTATGTACGGTGAGAAACAAGAGAACGTTTACTACTACATCACCACGCTGAACGAAAACTACCACATGCCGGCAATGCCAGCAGGTGCCGAGGAAGGTATCCGTAAAGGTATCTACAAACTCGAAACCCTCGAAGGTAAGAAAGGTAAAGTTCAGCTGCTGGGCTCCGGTTCTATCCTGCGTCACGTGCGTGAAGCAGCACAGATCCTGGCGAACGACTACGGTGTAGGATCTGACGTTTACAGCGTAACCTCCTTCACTGAACTGGCGCGTGATGGCCAGGATTGTGAGCGCTGGAACATGCTGCACCCGCTGGAAACTCCGCGCGTTCCGTACATCGCTCAGGTGATGAACGACGCTCCGGCAGTGGCATCTACTGACTATATGAAACTGTTTGCCGAACAGGTTCGTACTTATGTACCGGCTGATGATTATCGCGTACTGGGTACTGACGGTTTCGGTCGCTCTGACAGCCGTGAAAACCTGCGTCACCACTTCGAAGTTGATGCTTCCTACGTGGTTGTAGCGGCCCTGGGCGAACTGGCTAAACGTGGCGAAATCGATAAGAAAGTGGTTGCTGACGCAATCATCAAATTCAACATCGATGCAGATAAAGTTAACCCGCGTCTGGCGTAAGAGGTAAAAGAATAATGGCTATCGAAATCAATGTACCGGACATCGGGGCTGATGAAGTTGAAATCACCGAGATCCTGGTCAAAGTAGGCGACAAAGTTGAAGCTGAACAGTCGCTGATCACCGTAGAAGGCGACAAAGCCTCTATGGAAGTTCCGTCCCCTCAGGCGGGTATCGTTAAAGAGATCAAAGTCTCTGTTGGCGACAAAACTGAGACCGGCAAACTGATCATGATTTTCGATTCCGCCGACGGTGCAGCAGCTGCTGCACCTGCTCAGGCAGAAGAGAAGAAAGAAGCAGCTCCGGCAGCAGCACCTGCTGCCTCTGCGGCGAAAGACGTACACGTACCTGACATCGGCGGCGACGAAGTAGAAGTTACCGAGATCATGGTTAAAGTGGGCGACACCGTTGCGGCTGAACAGTCTCTGATCACCGTTGAAGGTGACAAAGCCTCTATGGAAGTTCCGGCGCCGTTCGCAGGTACCGTCAAAGAGATCAAAATCAACACGGGTGACAAAGTGTCTACCGGTTCCCTGATTATGGTCTTCGAAGTGGCGGGCGCTGCGCCTGCTGCTGCACCGGCTCAGGCGGCTGCTCCAGCAGCAGCGGCGGCTCCGGCTGCTTCCGGCTCGAAAGAAGTTAACGTACCGGATATCGGTGGTGACGAAGTTGAAGTCACTGAAGTGATGGTTAAAGTGGGCGATAAAATTGCCGCTGAGCAGTCACTGATCACCGTTGAAGGCGATAAAGCGTCGATGGAAGTTCCGGCACCGTTCGCGGGTACCGTGAAAGAAATCAAAATCAGCACCGGCGACAAAGTTAAAACCGGTTCTCTGATTATGGTCTTCGAAGTCGAAGGCGCAGCACCTGCAGCCGCTCCTGCACAAGCAGCAGCTCCGGCTCCGGCCGCTGCACCAGCGCCTGCGCAAGCCGCAGCTCCGGCCGCAAAAGCGGAAGGCAAATCTGAGTTTGCTGAAAACGACGCTTACGTTCATGCAACGCCGCTGATTCGTCGCCTGGCGCGCGAATTCGGTGTGAACCTGGCGAAAGTGAAAGGTTCTGGCCGTAAAGGTCGTATCCTGCGTGAAGACGTTCAGGCTTACGTGAAAGACGCTATCAAGCGTGCTGAAGCGGCTCCGGCTGCAGCAGCAGGTGGCGGTATCCCGGGCATGCTGCCTTGGCCGAAAGTGGACTTCAGCAAGTTTGGTGAAATCGAAGAAGTGGAACTGGGCCGTATCCAGAAAATCTCTGGTGCTAACCTGAGCCGTAACTGGGTGATGATCCCGCACGTTACTCACTTCGATAAGACCGATATCACCGATCTTGAAGCGTTCCGTAAACAGCAGAACGCCGAAGCTGAAAAACGTAAACTGGACGTGAAATTCACCCCAGTAGTCTTCATCATGAAAGCCGTTGCCGCAGCTCTGGAACAGATGCCGCGCTTCAACAGCTCCCTGTCTGAAGACGGTCAGCGCCTGACCCTGAAGAAATACATCAACATCGGTGTAGCGGTTGATACTCCGAATGGTCTGGTTGTTCCGGTCTTCAAAGACGTGAACAAGAAGAGCATTACCGAGCTGTCTCGTGAACTGACCGTGATCTCCAAGAAAGCGCGTGATGGCAAGCTGACCGCTGGCGAAATGCAGGGCGGTTGCTTCACCATCTCCAGCATCGGTGGCCTGGGTACTACCCACTTCGCGCCGATTGTGAACGCGCCGGAAGTGGCTATCCTCGGTGTCTCCAAGTCCTCTATGGAGCCAGTGTGGAACGGTAAAGAGTTTATGCCGCGTCTGATGATGCCGATTTCGCTCTCCTTCGACCACCGTGTAATTGACGGTGCGGATGGTGCGCGCTTTATCACTATCATCAACAACATGCTGTCTGACATTCGCCGCCTGGTGATGTAAGCGAAAAAGCCGGCCCGACGGCCGGCTTTTTTCTGGTAATCTCATGAAGTCAGTGAGGTTATTGTGCGAAAGACAAATCGGTTGCCGTTTGTTGTTTCAAAATTGTTAACAATTTTGTAAAATACGGGCGGATAGAACGACCCGCTGGACGACGGGTATAAATTAAGAGGTCATGATGAGCACTGAAATCAAAACTCAGGTCGTGGTACTTGGGGCAGGCCCTGCAGGTTACTCTGCTGCCTTCCGTTGCGCAGATTTAGGTCTGGAGACCGTCATCGTAGAACGTTACAGCACCCTTGGCGGTGTTTGTCTGAACGTCGGCTGTATCCCTTCTAAAGCGCTGCTGCACGTAGCAAAAGTTATCGAAGAAGCCAAAGCGCTGGCTGAACACGGTATCGTTTTTGGCGAGCCGAAAACCGATATCGACAAGATTCGTACCTGGAAAGAAAAAGTTATCACTCAGCTGACCGGCGGTCTGGCGGGTATGGCCAAAGGCCGTAAAGTGAAAGTGGTTAACGGTCTGGGTAAATTTACCGGGGCAAACACCCTGGAAGTTGAAGGCGAAAACGGCAAAACCGTGATCAACTTCGACAACGCAATCATCGCGGCGGGTTCCCGTCCGATCGAACTGCCGTTTATTCCGCATGAAGATCCGCGCGTGTGGGATTCCACCGATGCACTGGAACTGAAAACTGTTCCTAAGCGCCTGCTGGTAATGGGCGGCGGTATCATCGGTCTGGAAATGGGTACCGTGTACCATGCGCTGGGTTCAGAGATCGACGTGGTTGAAATGTTCGATCAGGTTATCCCGGCTGCCGACAAAGACGTGGTTAAAGTCTTCACCAAGCGCATCAGCAAGAAGTTCAACCTGATGCTGGAAACCAAAGTGACCGCCGTTGAAGCGAAAGAAGACGGTATCTACGTTTCCATGGAAGGCAAAAAAGCCCCTGCCGAAGCTCAGCGTTACGATGCTGTGCTGGTCGCTATCGGTCGTGTACCGAACGGTAAAAACCTCGACGCGGGCAAAGCTGGCGTGGAAGTTGACGACCGTGGCTTCATCCGCGTTGACAAACAGCTGCGCACCAACGTACCGCACATCTTTGCTATCGGCGATATCGTCGGTCAGCCGATGCTGGCACACAAAGGTGTTCATGAAGGTCACGTTGCCGCTGAAGTTATCGCCGGCAAGAAACACTACTTCGATCCGAAAGTTATCCCATCCATTGCATACACTGAACCAGAAGTTGCATGGGTTGGTCTGACCGAGAAAGAAGCGAAAGAAAAAGGCATTAGCTACGAAACCGCCACCTTCCCGTGGGCTGCTTCTGGCCGTGCTATCGCTTCCGATTGCGCAGACGGTATGACCAAACTGATTTTCGACAAAGAATCTCACCGTGTTATCGGTGGTGCGATTGTCGGTACCAACGGCGGCGAGCTGCTGGGTGAAATCGGTCTGGCGATCGAAATGGGTTGTGACGCAGAAGATATCGCGCTGACCATCCACGCGCACCCGACTCTGCACGAGTCCGTGGGCCTGGCGGCAGAAATCTTTGAAGGTAGCATTACCGACCTGCCAAACCCGAAAGCGAAGAAAAAGTAATCTTCCCGCTTTTGTGAAAACGCCTCTTCGGAGGCGTTTTTTTTGCCTGAAAACTACCAGTTTTAGTAGTCATCTCATTGATATTTCCACTAAAAAAAATTGCGCAACTGCCGATACTTTTTTCGCCATTGTGTGGCTACTGGCCGCACGGAGAAGAGGCTCTGGACTCTCTATTACACGAAAAAGGAAAATACATGTCTTTAAAAAAAATCGCGGTTGTTGGCATGGTTGTCGCGACAATGACGCTGACCGGTTGTGGTGCGATGACCACCGCCGTTAAAAAACGTAACCTTGAAGTGAAAACGCAGATGAGTGAAACCATCTGGCTGGAGCCTTCCAGCGAGAAGACCGTCTACATTCAGGTAAAAAACACCTCTGACAAAGACATGAGTAACCTGCAAACCCTGCTGGCAAATGACCTGTCAGCGAAGGGGTATAAAGTGACCAGTTCGCCAGACAGCGCTTATTACTGGGTGCAGGCGAACGTGTTGAAAGCGGACAAAATGGATCTGCGTGAAGCTCAAGGCTTCCTGAAAACGGGTTACGAAGGTGCCGCGATGGGCGCAGCGCTGGGCGCGGGGATTACCGCTTATAACAGCAACTCCTCTGGTGCGGCGCTGGGTGTTGGTATCGCGGCGGGTCTGATCGGCATGGCCGCGGATGCGATGGTGGAAGACGTTAACTACACCATGGTTACTGACCTGCAAATCTCTGAACGCAGCAAAGCGAAAGTGACAACGGATAATGTTGCTGCATTGCGTCAAGGGACATCTGGCATCAAGCTGCAAACCAGCAGCGCACAAGGCGATCGCGCAAAATACCAGACCCGCGTTGTGTCTAATGCTAACAAAGTGAATCTGAAGTTCGAAGAAGCGAAGCCGGTGTTGGAAGCTCAATTGGCGAAATCTGTCGCTAACATCCTGTAATTTGTTGCGGGTTGCCGGGGGGCGGCTATGCCTTACCCGGCCTACTAACCTTCCGATTCGGTATCAGGGCGCTACAGGTTGCCAGTTTTTATCCGGATGGAATGTGGTTAACGCTTGTGCTTTCTGCTGTGATTCAACACCGAGATCGGCCTGGTAGACTTTGTCTTCACCGTTAATCATAAAACTCATCACGCCGGTGTGATCGTAGCTAACGGGCCAGGCTACCATGGCAAAACCGCTGGTTTTATCGGCAAGGATCCGGAAGCGATAGCCGTGATAGCCCATGCCTGGCTCCTGTGGACTGAAGGCTGGGCCAAGCGGGCTTGGCGCTTCGCCCGGCGAAACAGGCCAGTACAGACCATCCTTTTTCCCTTCAGAACTGACAATCTTTTGCGCGTATTTCTGGTTCATCGCAAAATAGCTCTGCTGAGCATCCACATAGGCGTGCAACGCCTCGATGGCAGCAAGTTCGTTGCGTCCAATCTCACGGGTCAGGATCTCTTCGGCCGCTTCCTTGATATCAAATTGCCAGCCTGAAGCGTTTTTGACGACCGGGATTGGCAGTTGCCAGTCGCTGTCCCCAACCACAAGATGCGCCGTATTGCCGTCGATGACAGTGCTATGGCGTACCTTCCAGTCACGCAGGAAGCGATCAACCGCATCAGGATCGACGCCTTCTGGCGGCAGAAAATCACGCCAGTTTTCCCCGAGCAGGTTGCTCATTGCACTTTCATTTTGCTCACTGATAGCGTTTGCCAGCGCATCTGTTGCCTGGTCTGGTGTGCTGAAGGATTGTTGTGCCATCGCGGTGGCCGAAACCATGAACAACACCATTCCCCTGAGTAGTTTATTTTTCATGTCGGTTCCCTTAACGATGACGGAATTCACGGTGTTCAGCACGCCCGCCAGAAGGCTGGCGTGATGGCTGATTACGGGCGACCTGCCGGCTCTGGGCACCTCGCTGTTGCTGTGCCTGCCAGTTGGCGGAGCGACTGTCGTTACCGCTCAGCGCATTGGCGCGTGGCTGGCTGGTTCGCTGTTGAAGATTGCGCTGTTGCACATTGCGTTGTTGTGCCGGTTGCGTGACCCGTTTCTCCTGTCGCTGGGCGACTGCCTGGCGATTCTCACGCTGCTGAGTGCTCGTCCGCTTCGCGGTGTGCGGTTTGGTATCGTAACCGCGGTAGTTATTACGTTGGGAAATTTGCTTCAGCTGTTGATTCGATGCCTGACGCTGGGCGTCTTTCGTGCCCGAGCGTGCCGTCTGCGGGAATGTTTTCCCCGTCGATTTTTCCATTTGGCTCATCGCGGCCTGGCGCTGGTTATCACGGTTGACCGGTCTTTGCTGGGTCGAACTTAATCCGGTTGCCGTGTTAGTGGGGTGGAAGCGGTTATTGAGCTGGCTATTTGGGTAAGGCACACCCTCACGGTAGGCCGG
Source organism: Citrobacter sp. Cpo045 (assembly GCF_030332875.1). Lineage (NCBI taxonomy): Bacteria > Pseudomonadati > Pseudomonadota > Gammaproteobacteria > Enterobacterales > Enterobacteriaceae > Citrobacter > Citrobacter sp. Cpo045. The sequence continues at coordinate 97,571 of NZ_JAOWGZ010000091.1, read as the reverse complement.
GTTATGCTGCCAGGTACGGTTGGCATCTGTCAGGCGCTGACCACTGATTTTATTGAAGTTATCAACGTTAATGTTGATGTTGTTATCACCGTTGCGGTTATAGCCGCCATGGTTATCCCAGTCATCATTATGATGGTGGTCGTCGTCGTCATCCCAGTCGATGTTGCTGAAGATGGCATAGGTTGTGGCGACACCAAGGCTGAAGCCTAAACCATTGACGAAGCTGTTACCAAATTGCTCACCGGGCGTTGGTGGCAGATAGGTTGGCGGATAGGCGGTATTCGGCCAGGTACCGTAAACCGTGTTCGGGTTATAGGTTGGAACGTACACCACCTGCGGATCGGCGGATTCAATCTTGATGACAGTAGGGCTTGTCGTGGTGGTAGTGCTGGTTGTTGACGTGCTGGTGGCGGTTTTCGCTGGTGCCGCTTTGGTCACGGTGGTGACGGTCTGTTGCGGTGTTGATTGCAGCGCGCCGGTTTGTTGCGCCAGTACACGCAGACGTTGAACGGAATCCATGACGTCCTTCGGCTGTGCGAGGAAAGCATCGCCCAGGCTTTGTACCCACGGCGGATTTTCACCCATCAGTGACATCAACTGAGGAAAAGCGACCAGTGATTTCACGCTGGGATCCCAGGGCTGGCTGGCAACGGCCTGAATGGCGGCATCGCCCTGCATTTTGGGATTGTCTTTTGACCACTGTGCGGCCTGGATGACGTTAGCCGGATAGGTTGAGGCCATCAAAATTTGCGACAACAGCGAGTCTGGATAGAGCGCGATAGGCGCAACCCACTGATCGATTTGTGCTGCTGAGTAGGTTGGTGCCACGGCGGGCGCTGTTTGGTCAGCCGGGGCAGGGGCCGCTACGGGAGCTGGGGCCGGTGTTGACGGTTGCTGCGCAACGGGGGCCGGAGCAGCAGGCTCCGTTGTGCGACTTTTAACAAACATCACGCCAGAGGCGGCAAACAGCCCGGCACTGCACAAAAGGACAAGCAGATGTGGCTTAAGGGGCAACTTCATAAAATGACTCCAACGAGACGAGCGCTGTGCCGTGAGGCGTTCCTGTTGCCGCGAGTATTATTCACCCGTGTTAGACAGTTTTGACTTTTATGGTTGATTCACCAGGTAGGTCCGAAAAAAGAGTGTGAGTATTTATTACACAATTATATGTGATGGCGGAAAAATCGCTGGAATATTCAGCCGATCGCGCTTGAAAATTAACCGTTTATGGGCGGTTTTAAGCTGACTTAATTTCGCCTCACCTTGTCGCTATACCATTCTTAACGATTCAGCCAATTTTTTATGTTGCTTTTTTGTAAACGGATTAACACTTAATGAAAATCCTGTTATTGTGCCTTATGCGGTACTGGGCATTTACCCTACTAACTACTGTCTCACAGGAGCGTGAAGAGAATCGCCCATCTACAAAAGCGCCGCATTATGACAATGAGAGCGAGGAGATATCGTCGTGCTAGAAGAATACCGTAAGCACGTAGCTGAGCGTGCTGCCCAGGGGATTGTGCCAAAACCTTTAGACGCAACCCAAATGGCTGCACTTGTCGAGCTGCTGAAGACCCCGCCTGTGGGCGAAGAAGAATTCCTGTTAGACCTGTTGATCAACCGCGTTCCTCCTGGCGTAGATGAAGCCGCTTATGTTAAAGCTGGTTTTCTCGCCGCTGTCGCAAAAGGCGACACCACCTCCCCGCTGGTTACCCCAGAAAAAGCCATTGAACTGCTGGGCACCATGCAGGGTGGCTACAACATTCATCCGCTGATCGACGCGCTGGACGATGCAAAACTGGCGCCGATTGCCGCCAAAGCGCTCTCTTCAACGCTGCTGATGTTCGATAACTTCTACGATGTAGAAGAAAAAGCCAAAGCGGGCAACGAATATGCGAAGCAGGTAATGCAATCCTGGGCTGATGCCGAATGGTTCCTGAACCGTCCAGCTCTGGCTGAAAAAATCACCGTTACCGTCTTTAAAGTGACGGGTGAAACCAACACCGATGACCTTTCTCCGGCACCGGATGCATGGTCTCGCCCGGATATCCCTCTGCACGCGCTGGCGATGCTGAAAAACGCCCGTGAAGGTATCGAACCGGATCAGCCGGGCGTGGTTGGCCCGATCAAACAGATCGAAGAATTGCAGAAAAAAGGTTACCCGCTGGCTTATGTGGGTGATGTTGTCGGTACCGGTTCTTCGCGTAAATCCGCAACCAACTCCGTGCTGTGGTTCATGGGTGACGACATTCCTCATGTGCCGAACAAGCGCGGCGGCGGCCTGTGCCTCGGCGGCAAAATTGCACCTATCTTCTTCAACACCATGGAAGATGCGGGCGCACTGCCGATTGAAGTGGACGTGTCGAACATGAACATGGGCGACGTGATTGACGTTTACCCGTTCAAAGGCGAAGTACGCAACCACGAAACCGGCGAACTGCTGGCAAGCTTTGAGCTGAAAACCGAAGTCCTGATCGACGAAGTACGCGCCGGTGGCCGTATCCCGCTGATCATCGGTCGTGGCCTGACTACCAAGGCGCGCGAAGCGCTGGGTCTGCCGCACAGTGACGTATTCCGTCAGGCGAAAGACGTGGCGGAAAGCAGCCGTGGCTTCTCCCTGGCACAAAAAATGGTTGGCCGTGCCTGCGGCGTGAAAGGCATCCGTCCGGGCGCGTACTGCGAACCGAAGATGACCTCCGTCGGTTCTCAGGATACTACTGGCCCTATGACCCGTGACGAACTGAAAGACCTGGCGTGCCTGGGCTTCTCGTCTGACCTGGTGATGCAGTCCTTCTGCCACACTGCGGCGTACCCGAAGCCGGTTGACGTGAACACGCATCACACGCTGCCAGACTTCATCATGAACCGCGGCGGTGTGTCGCTGCGTCCGGGCGACGGTGTTATTCACTCCTGGCTGAACCGCATGCTGCTGCCGGATACCGTAGGTACCGGTGGTGACTCCCATACTCGTTTCCCTATCGGGATTTCCTTCCCGGCAGGTTCTGGTCTGGTGGCGTTTGCTGCTGCGACCGGCGTGATGCCGCTGGATATGCCGGAATCCGTTCTGGTGCGTTTCAAAGGCAAAATGCAACCGGGTATCACCCTGCGCGATCTGGTACACGCCATCCCGCTGTACGCGATCAAACAGGGTCTGCTGACCGTTGAGAAGAAAGGTAAGAAGAACATCTTCTCTGGCCGCATTCTTGAAATCGAAGGTCTGCCGGATCTCAAAGTAGAGCAGGCGTTCGAATTGACCGACGCCTCCGCTGAACGTTCTGCTGCCGGTTGTACCATCAAGCTGAACAAAGAGCCGATCGTTGAGTATCTGAGCTCTAACATCGTTCTGCTGAAGTGGATGATCGCAGAAGGTTACGGCGATCGCCGTACGCTGGAACGTCGTGTGCAGGGCATGGAAAAATGGCTGGCGGATCCGCAGTTGCTGGAAGCCGACGCTGACGCAGAATACGCGGCAGTGATCGACATCGATCTGGCGGATATCAAAGAGCCAATCCTGTGTGCACCGAACGATCCGGACGATGCGCGTCTGCTGTCTGACGTACAGGGCGAGAAGATCGACGAAGTGTTCATCGGCTCCTGCATGACTAACATCGGCCACTTCCGTGCCGCTGGTAAGCTGCTGGATGCGCACAAAGGCCAACTGCCAACGCGTCTGTGGGTGGCTCCGCCAACCCGTATGGATGCGGCACAGCTGACCGAAGAAGGTTATTACAGCGTGTTCGGTAAGAGCGGTGCGCGTATCGAAATTCCAGGCTGCTCTCTGTGCATGGGTAACCAGGCGCGTGTAGCCGACGGCGCAACGGTGGTGTCGACCTCTACCCGTAACTTCCCGAACCGTTTAGGTACTGGGGCGAACGTCTACCTGGCTTCTGCGGAGCTGGCGGCGGTTGCGGCGCTGATCGGCAAACTGCCGACGGCGGAAGAGTACCAGACCTATGTGGCGCAGGTAGATAAAACGGCCGTAGATACTTACCGTTATCTGAACTTCGACCAGCTGTCTCAGTATACCGAGAAAGCCGATGGTGTGATTTTCCAGACTGCGGTGTAATGTCCTAAAGCATTTTGTGTAAAAACGCATCAATGCCCGGAGAAGTCTGCTTCTCCGGGCATTTTTATTTCTATTCCTTATACCCACTACGCTTTTTTTCTGCCGCGCTGCTGCGATAATTACAGCAAGGCGCAATGCGGTATTGGCGCATTGCCGGGAGTAGAGGAAGACATTATGGATTACGAATTTCTGCGCGATATTACCGGGGTGGTAAAAGTGCGTATGTCCATGGGCCACGAGGTGGTGGGGCACTGGTTTAATGAGGAAGTGAAAGAAAACCTGGCCTTACTTGATGAAGTGGAACAGGCAGCGCGTGCGGTTAAGGGCAGTGAGCGCTCCTGGCAGCGAGCAGGGCATGAATACACGCTCTGGCTGGATGGCGAAGAAGTGATGGTTCGCGCTAATCAGCTGGAGTTCTCTGGCGATGAGATGGAAGAGGGGATGAGCTACTACGACGAAGAAAGTTTTTCGCTCTGTGGTGTAGAGGACTTTCTTCAGGTTGTGGCGGCATACCGCGAATTTGTGCATCAATCCTGAGATATTTCAGATATCAATGAAGCCGGGTGAGACAAACCCGGCTTTTTTTTCATCCGAATGATTATTTGATTTTTATTAATCATTAAAAAACTGTGATCTGCCGCGTTTGTGATCTGATTTTGATTGAATATAATCGTTTTGATTTTATTCAATCACAACATAACAACAGGCGGGAAGACCATGAACATCAAGAAGGCAATAGAACGCGTACCCGGCGGCATGATGGTTGTGCCGTTGGTTATCGGTGCCATTATCAACACTTTTGCCCCGCAGGCGTTGCAGATCGGTGGATTCACCACTGCTTTATTTAAAAATGGCGCGGCTCCCTTGATTGGCGCGTTCCTGCTCTGTATGGGCGCGGGAATTAGCGTAAAGGCGGCACCGCAAGCTTTGCTACAAGGCGGCACGATTACGCTGACCAAGTTACTGGTCGCGATTGCAATTGGTCTCGGGGTTGAACACCTGTTTGGCGCGGAAGGCATCTTTGGCTTAAGCGGTGTTGCCATTATTGCGGCAATGAGTAACTCCAATGGCGGGCTTTACGCGGCGCTGGTTGGCGAGTTTGGCAATGAACGTGATGTAGGCGCGATCTCCATTTTGTCTCTGAATGACGGACCTTTCTTTACCATGATCGCGCTGGGCGCGGCGGGTATGGCAAATATTCCTATCATGGCGCTGGTGGCGGTTCTTGTTCCGCTGGTGGTTGGCATGATCCTCGGTAACCTCGACGCTAATATGCGTGACTTCCTGACCAAAGGCGGTCCAGTGCTCATTCCTTTCTTTGCGTTTGCACTTGGAGCCGGTATTAACCTGGAAATGCTGCTGCAAGGCGGTCTGGCGGGCATTCTGCTGGGTGTGCTGACCACCTTTGTGGGCGGCTTCTTTAACATTCGTGCCGATCGTCTGGTAGGCGGGAGTGGTATTGCTGGTGCTGCGGCATCCAGTACGGCGGGGAACGCCGTCGCGACGCCACTGGCCATAGCACAGGCCGATCCCTCGCTGGCAGAGGTTGCCGCTGCGGCAGCGCCGCTGATCGCTGCGTCAGTCATTACAACCGCCATTCTGACGCCAATTCTTACGTCGTGGGTCGCGAAAAGGCAGTCTCGTCAGACCGTGCAGGAGAAGAAAGCATGAAAATGATCGTTATCGCCGATGACTTTACGGGCTCTAACGATACCGGCGTACAGCTGGCGAAAAAAGGGGCGCGTACCGAAGTAATGCTGACCCCAGCGCAGAAACCGTCGCGCCGCGCCGATGTTCTGGTCATCAATACGGAAAGCCGGGCGATGCCGGCAACGCAGGCCGCCGCGGCTGTACAACAAGCGTTAGCGCCATGGTGTGAGGGCGAAGCAATACCGCTGGTATACAAAAAAATAGACTCGACATTTCGTGGCAATGTGGGGGCTGAAGTCACTGCAGCCATGCGTACAGCCGGTCGGACGCTGGCCGTGATTGCGGCGGCAATTCCTGCTGCCGGGCGCACTACGCAGGATGGCTTGTGCCTGGTCCATGGTGTGCCGCTGCTGGAAACGGAATTCGCCAGCGATCCAAAAACGCCTATTCACTCTTCGCGTATTGCTGAACTGGTCGCACTGCAAAGCGATGTCCCTGTACATGAGGTGTCGCTGGTGGATGTGCGTCGGGGAAGTTTGAGTGCGCTGCTGAGTGCTTTTGCAAAAGCCGGCGAATGTATGGTGGTGGTGGATGCCGTGGAAGAGCGAGATCTCGCGCTCATTGCGCAGGCGGTTTGTGAGCAAAAACAGATGCCGCTACTCGTAGGGGCGGCAGGGCTGGCCAATGCGCTACCGGCCGCAACGTTTATGCAAGAAAAGCAGGAATTACCGGTGTTGGTTGTGGCTGGCTCAATGAGTGAGGCAACGCGACGTCAGGTGGAAAAAGCAGTGTGTCAGGGGCGGGCAAAAGTCGTTGATATCGATGCCGCGCGGTTGGTTGCATCGTCATTTGCACCGGAAATGGACTCTGTTATTGAACAGGCTTGCGCGCAACTGAGCCAGCAGCAGCACACGATCTTACGCACCAGTCGATGTGCAGAAGACCGGGACATGATCGACACGCTGTGTTTCAACGTGGGGATGAGTCGCCAGCAGTTGGGAGAACTGCTGAGTCAGCGTCTAGGGGAGATAACGCTGCGCATTATTGAACAAGCACGTATCGGCGGATTGTTCCTGACCGGAGGCGATATTGCCACGTCGGTCGCCAGTGCGTTGGGTGCTGAAGGGTATCGCATCCACAGTGAGGTCGCCCCCTGTATTCCGTGCGGAACGTTTGTGAATAGCGAGATTGACGACTTGCCGGTTATTACCAAAGCGGGTGGATTCGGTTCTGATACGACCCTTTGCGATGCGCTGTATTTTATTGAGGAGATGTACCGTGGTAACTAAAACAATTGCGATTACGATGGGAGACCCGGCGGGGATTGGTCCGGAAATTATTGTTAAAGCGCTACGCGAAGATGAACTTAATGGTGCACCGCTGGTGGTGGTTGGGTGCCTAAAAACGCTGCAGCGGTTACAGGCTCAGGGGCTGGCTGACGGAGTAACATTTCGCGCTATTGAACAGGTCGCCGATGCCAGATTCACGCCAGATACGATTCATGTGATTGATGAACCGCTGGCGAAACCTGACGAACTGCTCCCTGGTACAGTGCAGGCGCAGGCGGGCGATCTGGCCTATCGCTGTGTGAAGCGGGCGACTGAACTGGCGATGAAGGGGGATGTACATGCCATCGCGACCGCGCCGTTGAACAAAGAAGCGCTGCATCTCGGCGGACACAATTATCCTGGACATACCGAACTGCTGGCAACGCTAACCGAAAGCCGCGACTATGCGATGGTGCTGTACACCGATAAGCTGAAAGTTATCCATGTTTCGACGCATATCGCACTGCGCAAATTCCTTGATACGCTCAATGGGCAACGTGTCGAAACGGTGATTGGTATCGCAGATACCTTCCTGAAGCGCGTAGGCTTTGCACACCCGCGTATTGCCGTTGCGGGGGTGAATCCACATGCCGGAGAGAATGGCCTGTTTGGCGATGAGGAAATTCGTATTGTCGGACCCGCGATTGAGAATATGAGAGCGAAGGGGATGGATGTTTACGGTCCGTGCCCGCCGGATACCGTGTTTTTACAGGCTTATGAAGGTCAGTATGACATGGTGGTGGCGATGTACCACGATCAGGGACATATCCCACTGAAATTGCTGGGTTTCTATGATGGTGTAAATATCACAGCAGGTTTACCGTTTATTCGTACCTCTGCCGATCACGGTACGGCATTTGATATCGCCTGGACGGGAAAAGCAAAATCTGAGAGCATGGCCGTATCGATCAAACTGGCAATGCAACTGGCGTAATTTACTGTTATGAAAGGGCAACACCGTCTGGATAAGATTGTGGCGTATTTGAAAAATCATACGCTGGTTACCGTGGAACAGTTGGTTGACGCGGTTGACGCCTCTCCAGCAACGATCAGGCGCGATCTCATCAAGCTGGATGAACAGGGTGTGATCAGCCGCAGCCACGGCGGTGTTGCGTTACGACGCTTTGAAGCTGCGCAGCCAACCACAAACGAAAAGCAACTGCGATCGCCTGCTGAGAAACGGGCGATTGCGCGTTTTGCCGCCTCAATGGTGCGTGCGGGTGATGCCGTGGTGCTTGATGCCGGTACCACAATGCTGGAGCTGGCAAAATGTCTGACTCATTTGCCGCTGCGAGTGATTACCGTTGATCTGCATATTGCCCTGTTTTTGTCAGAATTCCGTCAGATAGAGGTGACGATCGTCGGTGGACGCATCGATGACAGCAGCCAGTCCTGTATTGGTGAGTTTGGCCGGAAAATGTTGCGCAGCGTCTATCCTGATATTGCTTTTATGAGCTGTAACACCTGGAGTATGGAAAAGGGTGTAACCACGCCAACGGAAGATAAAGCGGGATTAAAGCAGGAAATTATTGCGAATGCCCAACGGAAGGTATTGCTGGCGGATAGCAGTAAGTACGGCGCACATTCGTTATTTAACGTCGCGCCGCTTAGTTGCTTTACCGATGTTGTTACCGATGTGAATCTACCGCCAAACGCGCAGGCTGAATTAAAAGCGCAATCCGTTGCCCTGACGCTGGTACAGCCAGAGTAACTGCACTCTCAACCCTGATTGCGCCGGAGATTATTTAACGTAGGCCAGCAGGCTCAGAGAGTCACGCGCCAGCGCTTTGCATTTCTTTGCTGTTGGGATGCCGATACCGCTGAGATCGCGGTAGCTGTCTTCACCCAGCGCTTTCATATTGAAGGTGTCGTAATTACTCAGGTCCCACTGGTTTTGCTGGGCAAAAAAGACCAGTGCGCGACGAATCTGCCCATTAGGCAAATTCTGGTATCCACAGTCATTTTTCAGAAAAACAAAAACTGCCGTTAAATCGGCCATATCTTCGGCTTCGGACTCGCTGAGCGCGTAGCTATTTGCGCATACGGCCATCAGGGTGCCGAACAAAACTGTTCTGAAAAACGTCTTCATTGCTTCTACCACTGCATCACGGAATTTAAACGTTAGCATACTGCGAGCGAAGCGACGACCTTTATTATTAGCCGTTCACTTGACCTTCCCGTAAGGGGAAGGCTTATGCTTAAAAGATAGACTGCTTAAGCTGCTGAATATAAGGAAGTGATTATGCAACGTCGTGACTTTTTAAAGTACTCCGTGGCGCTGGGCGTCGCGTCAGCGTTACCTCTGTGGAGCCGGAGCGTATTTGCCGCAGACCGCCCTGCATTGCCCATTCCTGACCTGTTAACCGCGGATGCCTCAAACCGTATGCAATTGGTGGTGCAAGCCGGAAAATCGAGCTTTGCTGGTAAAACAGCGACGACCTGGGGATATAACGGCAATTTACTCGGACCTGCGGTCAAGCTGAACAAAGGGCAGTCGGTGACCGTGGATATCCATAACCAGCTTGCCGAAGAGACGACGTTGCACTGGCACGGTCTGGAAATCCCCGGTGAAGTCGACGGTGGGCCGCAAGGCATTATCCCGGCGGGCGGGAAACGTTCAGTGACCTTCACGCCGGATCAACGGGCGGCGACCTGCTGGTTCCACCCGCATCAGCATGGAAAGACCGGCCGTCAGGTAGCTATGGGACTGGCCGGACTGGTGCTGATTGAAGATGAAGAGATACGCAAGCTGGTGCTGCCTAAGCAGTGGGGCATTGATGATGTGCCGGTGATTATTCAGGATAAACAGTTCTCTGCTGATGGGCAGGTTGATTATCAACTGGACATCATGACCGCCGCAGTCGGCTGGTTTGGCGATACGCTGCTGACCAACGGGGCGATTTATCCTCAGCATGCCGCACCGCGTGGCTGGTTGCGTCTACGCCTGTTGAATGGTTGTAACGCACGCTCACTGAACATTGCGGCCAGCGACGATCGTCCTTTGTACGTCATTGCCAGCGACGGCGGACTGTTGGCGGAACCGGTAAAAGTGACCGAGCTTCCTATGCTGATGGGCGAGCGCTTTGAAGTGCTGGTGGATGTCAGTGACGGTAAAGCTTTTGATCTGGTCACTCTGCCAGTCAGCCAGATGGGGATGGCGATTGCGCCATTCGATAAGCCGCACCCGGTGATGCGCGTTCAACCGTTGCTGATTACCGCTTCCGGCACGCTGCCAGATTCGCTGACATCCATGCCATCGCTGCCGTCACTGGAAGGGCTGACGGTGCGCAAGCTGCAGCTGTCGATGGATCCGATGCTCGATATGATGGGCATGCAAATGCTGATGAAGAAATACGGCGGTCAGGCCATGGCGGGTATGGATCATGGGAAGATGATGGGCCATATGAATAATGACAATATGGGCCACGGCAATATGAATCATGGCAATATGAACCACGGTGAGATGGGGAATATGCAGCATGGCGACATGGGCAACATGAAGCATGGATCATTCGACTTCCATAATGCCAACCGGATTAATGGTCAGGCATTTGATATGAATAAACCGATGTTTGCCGCGGCGAAAGGTCAGCACGAACGCTGGGTGATTTCCGGTCAGGGCGACATGATGCTGCACCCGTTCCACATTCACGGCACACAGTTCCGCATTCTGTCTGAGAATGGCAAAGCGCCTGCCGCACACCGCGCGGGATGGAAGGACACGGTGCGGGTAGAAGGCGGCGTGAGCGAGGTGTTAGTGAAGTTTGACCACGACGCGCCAAAAGAGCATGCCTATATGGCGCACTGTCATCTGTTAGAGCATGAAGATACCGGGATGATGCTCGGCTTCACCGTCTAAAAAATTACGCTGTGCTTATCCGGCCTGCAGAAATCTCTCGTAGGCTGGATAAGACACAGTCGCTTTACCGCGTTTCACCGCACGACTCCCTCTTCCTGCAAATTCTGCTATTGCACATAAAGTAATCGCCTTTGAAGCCGATAATCATTGGGTACCCAATGTGAATTCAATGGATGAAATACTATGATTAAAAATGTGCGTGTTATTACCGGCATTCTTCTGGTTCTCGCCATTTTCTGTTTGCTACAGGTCGTGACAGGCAGCTTTTTTTATTCTGCGGTAAACAATGATCGCCATAATTTCCAGAACTCAGGCACCCTGAATGCCCAACAGGAAAATCTGAGTGATAGCGTCAATACGCTGATTAAAACCCGAGTAACGGTAACCCGCGTAGCAATTCGTTTCTTAAAGAATCAACGCGATCCGGCCTCACTGGCGGCCATTGATACTTTGCTAAAAACGGCGAGTGAGTCGATGAAGAAGGCTGAGGGATACTTCGCGCATTATCAGTCATTGCCGCAGGTGTCGGGGCAGAATCCGCAAATTGCATCTGAAATGGAAAAACAGTATCGGCAGATGCACGACGTGATGGCGTTATCGATAGAGTATCTGCGCGCGAATAACTATCAGGCCTATGGCGATCTTGATGCTCAGAAAGCGCAGGATGAAATGGAAGCCAGCTATGACCAGTGGCGTAACGAAAACAACGCGTTGCTCCAGCACGCGGCGGCGGAAAATCAGCACAGCTTTACCCGTATGCAATGGACGTTAGGGGCAATTGTCGTCGCTGTGCTCATCGTTCTGGGCATGATCTGGAGTGGGTTGCAGCATATGCTGCTTAAACCCCTGGCGCAGATCATGGAGCATATCCGCATTATTACCCGTGGTGATCTGACCCATCAACTCGACGTCCAGGGACGTAATGAAATGGGACGTTTGGCCACGGGCTTAGATGAAATGCGACAGTCGCTGATTTCGACAGTCACGTCGGTGCGTAACAGCTCAGAAACGATTCATAGCGGCGCAACGGAAATCTCATCAGGTAACAACGATCTGTCTTCGCGTACTGAGCAGCAGGCTGCTTCACTTGAAGAGACAGCCGCCAGCATGGAACAGCTTACCGCGACCGTGAAGCAAAATACGGACAATGCGAAACAGGCGACTCAACTGGCTAAGAATGCGTCTGATACTGCCGCACGTGGTGGACGGGTTGTTGATACTGTCGTGCACACGATGAGTGAAATTGCCGGTAGTTCACAGCAAATTGCGCAGATCACCAGCGTCATCGACAGTATTGCTTTCCAGACCAATATCCTGGCGCTCAACGCGGCGGTTGAGGCTGCCAGAGCAGGAGAGCAGGGACGCGGATTTGCTGTTGTGGCGGGTGAAGTCCGTACCCTGGCAAGCCGTAGCGCTCAGGCAGCCAAAGAGATCAAAGCGTTGATTGATAACTCAACCCACAGCGTGGGGATGGGATCTCAGCAGGTGTCGGACGCGGGTAAAACGATGAAAGAGATTGTCGCAGCGGTCACCCGCGTGACGGACATCATGGGGGAAATCGCCTCAGCCTCGGAGGAACAGAGTCGGGGGATTGAGCAGGTGAGTCTCGCGGTCTCGCAGATGGACAGTGTCACACAACAAAACGCCGCGCTGGTAGAGGAGTCTGCCGCCGCAGCCGCTTCGTTGGAACAACAAGCTGAACAGTTACGCCTGGCCGTGGCGGCATTTCGCATCACTCGCGATGCCTCCAACGGTGAGCATCGAAAACCACCTAAGGATACTCCACGAGCGACCTCTGCGGGGAGTTCGCCACAAGATCCACACTGGGAAACGTTTTAGCCACAGACTGCCGTGCACTCCTGGTTTTGATTAATAAGCGTACAAAAAACGACGCAAACGGGTTCTCCTGTGAACTATCAGAGGAACCCGCTCTCTTTACTGGTATACTTCATCAACTGAATTGTTTGTATGCTGTCGCAAGTTTTGTGGTTAGAGCGGGTCGCCGTCTGTCAGTCGGTGTATCAACGTAAGCGCTTTCTTTCGATCTGCATGATGTGTCAACTGATAAAAATCAGTGAGTTATAGGGTTTATGAAACATACTGTTGAAGTGATGATCCCGGAAGCGGAGATCAAAGCGCGTATTGCTGAACTGGGGCGCCAGATTAACGAACGTTACAAGGACAGCGGCAGCGATATGGTGCTGGTTGGTCTGTTACGTGGCTCATTTATGTTTATGGCGGATCTGTGCCGTGAAGTGCATGTCTCTCACGAAGTCGATTTCATGACGGCATCCAGCTACGGTAGCGGAATGTCTACCACGCGTGATGTTAAAATCCTGAAAGACCTGGATGAAGACATTCGTGGCAAGGACGTGCTGATTGTCGAAGACATCATCGATTCCGGCAATACGCTGTCCAAAGTGCGTGAAATTCTGAGCCTGCGCGAGCCGAAATCCCTGGCTATTTGTACGCTGCTGGACAAACCTTCTCGTCGTGAAGTGAATGTTCCGGTCGAGTTTATCGGCTTCTCAATTCCTGATGAGTTTGTGGTCGGTTACGGCATTGACTATGCCCAGCGTTATCGCCATCTGCCGTATGTTGGCAAAGTAGTGCTGCTGGACGAGTAATTGGCTGGAGCGCCTGATGGCGCAGGTTTGTAGGCCGGGTAAGGCGTCGCCGCCTCCCGGCAATGTCACATTATTTATGGTTGCTGTGTTTCTGACTCAGGTTAGACAACCCCTGGCGATAGCGCTGTTCCAGCGTTTCGCGGCTGGTGGCGGTGACGTCGAGATCGCGCAGCAGGCCATCATGAATACCGTAAGCCCAGCCGTGAATGGTCACTTTCTGACCGCGCTTCCAGGCTGAACGCATAATGGTTGAGTGGCCCAGGTTATAGACCTGTTCCATGACATTCAGTTCGCACAGGGTGTCCATACGACGTTCTTGCGGCATTTCGCCCAGCAGTGAGCTGTGTTTGAACCAGATATCGCGGATGTGCAGTAACCAGTTATCAATCAGCCCCTGTTCTTTATTTTCAATCGCCGCCTGGACGCCGCCGCATCCATAGTGGCCGCATATAATAATATGTTCCACTTCCAGCACATCCACCGCATACTGAACCACTGAGAGACAGTTCAGGTCGGTGTGAATAACCAGATTGGCAACATTGCGGTGAACAAATAATTCACCCGGTTCAAGACCGGTCAATCGTTCAGCGGGAACGCGGCTATCGGAACATCCAATCCATAGAAAACGCGGATTCTGGGCATGCGTCAGCGTTTCAAAAAATCCGGGATCTTCTTCTATCAGCATCTTTGACCATAGTGCATTGTTGCTGATGAGTGTATCTATGTCTTTCATGGAGTAGCACGACCCGAAGCCAGATAAATTCGATGGGCTAATATAGGGTAACTCCATCATTATTTAAACTATATATAAAATGTCAGAACGTAAGGTAAGTATAAAAACATGACCATTGCTCTGGAACTTCAACAACTTAAAAAAACTTACCCCGGTGGCGTTCAGGCGTTACGCGGGATAGATTTGCAAGTCGAAGCGGGTGATTTTTATGCGCTTTTGGGACCGAATGGCGCAGGAAAATCCACCACCATTGGAATAATCAGCTCGCTGGTGAATAAAACCTCCGGGCGGGTGAGCGTCTTCGGATACGATCTTGAAAAAGATACGGTTAATGCTAAACGCCAGCTTGGCCTGGTACCGCAGGAGTTTAACTTTAACCCGTTTGAAACCGTGCAGCAGATTGTGGTCAACCAGGCGGGTTACTACGGTGTTGAGCATAAAGAAGCGGTCAAACGCAGCGAACTATATTTAAAGCAGCTCGATTTATGGGAAAAACGTAACGAGCGCGCGCGCATGTTGTCTGGTGGGATGAAACGTCGTCTGATGATTGCCCGTGCGCTGATGCACGAGCCAAAATTACTCATTCTGGATGAACCAACGGCGGGCGTCGACATTGAGCTGCGTCGTTCAATGTGGGGCTTTTTAAAGGATTTAAACGACAAAGGCACCACCATTATTCTGACCACTCACTATCTCGAAGAAGCGGAAATGCTGTGTCGTAATATCGGCATTATTCAGCACGGCGAGCTGGTGGAAAACACCTCGATGAAGAGTCTGCTCTCCAAGCTGAAATCCGAGACCTTTATCCTCGATCTGGCACCAAAAAGTCCGCTGCCGAAACTGGAAGGTTATCAGTACCGACTGGTCGACACTTCCACGCTGGAAGTGGAGGTTCTGCGTGAACAAGGGGTCAATAGCGTCTTCTCTCAGCTGAGCGCACAGGGCATTCAGGTATTGAGTATGCGTAACAAAGCGAACCGACTGGAAGAACTGTTTGTTTCTCTGGTGCATGAAAAACAAGGAGATCGCGCATGATGCAGCTTTACTGGGTTGCGCTGAAAAGCATCTGGGCGAAAGAGATCCACCGCTTTATGCGTATCTGGATCCAGACTTTGGTGCCACCCGTCATCACCATGACGCTCTATTTTATTATCTTTGGTAACCTGATCGGCTCGCGTATCGGCGAAATGCATGGCTTTAGCTACATGCAGTTTATTGTGCCGGGGCTGATTATGATGGCAGTGATCACCAACTCGTACGCCAACGTGGCCTCGTCATTCTTTAGCGCCAAGTTTCAACGCAATATCGAAGAGCTGCTGGTCGCCCCGGTGCCGACGCACGTGATTATCGCCGGTTTTGTCGGCGGCGGCGTGGCGCGTGGCCTGTGCGTAGGCATTCTGGTCACGGCTATTTCACTGTTCTTCGTACCGTTCCAGGTGCATTCCTGGGTCTTTGTGGCGCTCACGCTGGTGTTAACGGCGGTGCTGTTCTCGCTAGCCGGTTTGCTGAACGCAGTCTTTGCAAAAACCTTTGACGATATCAGCCTGATCCCCACCTTTGTGCTGACGCCGCTGACCTATCTGGGTGGCGTGTTCTATTCGTTAACGCTGCTGCCGCCGTTCTGGCAGGGACTGTCGCATCTGAACCCAATTGTCTACATGATTAGCGGCTTCCGCTACGGCTTCCTGGGTATTCACGATGTTCCGCTGGTCACCTCGTTTGGCGTGCTGGTTGTGTTCATTGCGGCGTTTTACTTGCTGTGCTGGTACCTGATTCAGCGCGGACGCGGCCTGCGTAGCTAATTCTTTCTTCCTCTCCTGACTCGGGAGAGGAAGACTTTTGATGCTTATCACCATTACCGATTTATCACCCTGATAAACTACTTGCCTGCTAAGGAGGTAGGCAATGTTAGGTTGGGTAATTACCTGTCATGACGATAAGGCACAGGATATGCTGCATCGTCTGGAGAAAAAGTACGGTCCGTTGGAGCAATGTCAGGCGGTAAGTTTCTGGCGTGGGCTCAGCTCGAATATGTTAAGCCGCATGATGTGCCATGCCCTGCATGCCACAGACTCTGGTGAAGGGGTAGTATTCCTGACGGATATGGCCGGGGCTGCGCCTTACCGTGTGGCTTCGTTAATGAGTCATAAACATCCCCAGTGCGAAGTGATTTCAGGTATCAGCTATCCATTGCTTGAGCGAATGATTTCGTCACGGGAATCGCTGAGCAGTTCTGCGTTTCGCGATTGCATCGTAGCGCTTGGCGGCCCCGAAGTCTCCAGCCTCTGGCATCAACAACAAAAAAATCCCCCCTTCGTGTTGAAGCATGATTTGTATGAGTATTAATCATTGGTATTGATGATGCTTTTGCTACAATAACCGAGGTTTCTCGCCTCGGTTAAATCATATGGTTATGCGCGTTCTGTTTGTTCTGTTGCTCCTGTTTTCTGGTGGCGTAGGTGCGGCCTTGCCCGCTCGCTATATGCAAACTACGGAAGATGCGGTGATCTGGGCGCATATTGGCAATAAGACGGAGACTGTCGGTAATTTACGCGCGGGACAGATTATTGCCGTTGAACCGGATGCAAAGGATTACTACACCTTCAACTTCGGCTTTGGCAAAGGCTACATCGACAAAGGGCACCTGGAACCTGTGCAGGGGCGTCAGCGTGTGGAAGACGGCCTGGGTGACTTAAATAAACCGTTGAGTAACCAGAACCTGATTACCTGGAAAGATACTCCGGTCTATAACGCGCCGGACGTAGGCAGTGCGCCGTTTGGTACGCTGGCTGAGAATCTACGCTACCCGGTGCTCAGTCGGCTGAAAGACAGACTGAATCAGACCTGGTATCAGATTCGCATCGGCGAGCGGCTGGCCTATATCAGCGCGCTGGATGCTCAGCAGGATAACGGTATCCCGATTCTGACTTACCATCATATTCTGCGCGATGAAGAGAACACGCGTTTTCGTCATACCTCCACCACCACATCAGTGCGCGCGTTCAGTAACCAGATGACCTGGCTGCGAGATATGGGCTATACCACGCTGACGATGTATCAGTTAGAAGACTACCTCAATAATCGCGCAAACCTTCCGGCGCGTTCGGTCGTTATTACGTTCGATGATGGCCTGAAGTCCGTTAGCCGCTATGCGCATCCCGTCCTCAAGCAGTATGGCTTTAAGGCGACGGCGTTTATCATTAGCTCACGTATCAAGCGCCACCCACAGAAGTGGGATCCGAAATCGCTGCAGTTTATGAGTATTTCCGAGCTGGAAGGGATTAAAGATGTTTTCGACTTCCAGTCGCACACCCATTTCTTGCATCGGGTGGATGGCCAGCGACGACCTATTTTACTCAGCCGTAATTATCACAATATTCTGTTTGATTTTGAACACTCCCGTCGGGCGCTCGGGCAGTTTAATCCGCATGTGCTCTATCTTTCCTACCCGTTTGGCGGCTATAACGCGACGGCGGTGAAAGCGGCGCATGATGCCGGTTTTCATTTGGCGGTGACGACGGTGAAAGGGAAGGTGAAGCCTGGCGATAACCCGATGTTGCTAAAGCGGCTGTATATCCTGCGGACGGATTCGCTGGAAACAATGTCGCGGCTGATAGTCAATCAGCCGCAGGGGTAGTTTACTGGTAGGTTATCTGGAAGGTGACAGACGTTCCAAAAATGCCAGGGGTTACGGCTTCCGTCCCTGTTTTGACAAGCTTTGCCTTAAAGTTAGCGTTTACCGAGGTCACAGGCATTCCGATTATCTCACCCACGGCAATGACTTCAGCTGTGCTGTCGGCATACATTTGCGAATAGGCTGGAGAGCTTATTTTCACGCCGACGCCGCCAGCCGCGGTGATGCTGGCGTTGCTGGTGATCGAGTTGGTGAATAAGCTTTTATCCGCTGTGGTGTACGATGATTTAGCCACGAACGAGACTTCAATCGTCCCGGTACAGGTGCCGCTAATCTGGAAAGGCACCTCGGTGGTTTGGTCTTTCTCCACGTCACTTCGATACCAGTCGCCTAAATTCACGGTGGTGGGGGCTGTAAGAATGCAGGTCGGTTCGGAGAATGGAATGTAAAATGTGGCATCTGACATCGTAATCAGTGGACGAGGATGGTCGCTGCCCTCAGAGCTACTGGGGTTTCCCAGCACAATATGACCGATCGGGCCGCCGGCGGCGCTAAGAAAACCGATGCCTTCAGGCACGCCGCTAAAGCCCGGTAGCTGGTAGATATCCATGACCGCATGCCATTTTTTTTCACTGAAGTAGCTTTCATTATCATTAGATATCGCAGATTCGGTATATGAGCTGGTGTTGGTGAGGAACCATGCGGTAAGCGGTCGTCCGTCGGGGTAGAGCCCGATGGTGTACTCAATGCCCGGAATGTTAGTACGAAACAACGCCTTCCCATCGACAGAGCCGATTAATAAGCTGCTGTCCGTCATTGAGAAGACATCTTCGCCATCAATCCCCATCATGCAGTGGCTTTGCATCTGCGGGGTGAGTTCCATAATGATATTGCTCGCCAGCAACGTAGCGCTAGACACGGAAGGCAGGAAGGTGATCGTCGGTGCGGTACCAGGAGACATGATTTCCCGCGTTGTATCATTGTAAAATTTACATTCCTGGTCAGCATATGCTGCACCGGATGCGCCCAACAGTAACAACGCGGCCAGGTGAGGGGAGAGCTTCATCATAAATCCTTTTATTCGTAGCTGACGTCAACCAAGACGTTGCTGGTGACAACGCCGCTGACAACTGCGCCCGTATTCTGATAGCGCGCGTAAAACTGATAATCCGTTAAATACTGTGAACTGCTTTTCTCGCTGACGTCGTAAACAACATTTGAACTGCCATCGCTGTTTAAGACGTTAGTTTTAGCGTCCGCAGAAAAAATAACGATACCGACGTTTTGCGCGGCATCCACCGTGGCATCATTTTTGAAAACCTGGTTCTGGTTGCTCCAGAAGCCAGATTGCGGCGTAAAACTGAACATCAGTTGCTTGATACTGCCGTTATCGGCGCAGTCTTCGAGCCGCACGTTAAAAGGTGTGCCGCCAGCATCATCGGTTGGTGCATATTTACTGCTGCCGTCACTATGGTAAAACCATGCCCGTGCAACAGTGGGGAGATAAATCTCCCCTCCGTTTTCCAGACTCAGCTGACAAGTGTTGTTGATGATATTGGCCGTTAGGTTGATATCCAAACCAGCACTTGCCTGGCTTACCCCAGACGCCAGCCCACTCGTCAGGCCCGCAAGCAACACAAGACCGGGCTGGCGAAAAAAGAACGGTAATTGTTGCATGTGCATTACCTGCTTTACGGGTAGGTAACGGTGAAGGTGACCGGTGCGAACGCGGAGCCTGTTTTCACATCACTTATCGTTCTGTCTTGCGCGACAACGATACGTGAATTCATGGGAAACTCGCCGACACCTTCGGTAATAGTCACTTCCTGCGCTGCCGGCGGCCTTTTGCAGCTCAGCATAAGGCCGGTGTCCGCCTCGCCGGACCACACTTCAAACCCTGTGCCCAAGCCAGCCGCAAAGGAATCTCCATTGCTATTTGGGCCAGAGCATCCCCCGCCAGAACCCGGCTTGGCGGCTACAGTGGCGATGTCGACCCCGGAGCAGTTAGTGAATTTAATTTTCAGGGGTTCAATACGTGTTTTATTCGCGATATCGGAGATATAAACATCGCCAAAACCGATTTCTGCGGTTTCTGTCCCCGCTCCATTAACCACGCTAGCGTTACAGGTACCGGTGGTTACCGTTGATGTGAAGGTCATTTGCACGCTGTCGGTGCCGCTAATTGCCGCATTAACCATGCCGGAAAATAAAATGGCAGAAACGGATAAAGCGAGTAATGCTGAGTTAAATTTCATAGGAGTTCTCCGTTATTCTGCGCGAATTAATCGTATTCAAATTCGAATACAGCGGTGGCTTCAAATCTACCCACGGTCAGTGAACTGGCCTTGGTTTCTTGCAGAGAAGCGACCAACGGTACGGATTTATTCGAGATCTCCGTTTCCGTCCAGACCAAACGTTCTGCATCAGCGGTTGAGTTAATGACAAAAGGGGTGGTTGATGCGGTTTGTCGCGCGATGGTGACGGCGGAGTAATCTGAAACGCCAGTGCCTTTCGCCAGTGAGTTGGTTATCCCGGTGAGCAGATAGCCTGACGGCGTACCGGTGACCGTTGTTTTTAATGAGCTGAGCGATGCCGGGCATTCGACGATCACAATCTGGAAATTCGCCGTTGCCGCATTATTTCGCACATCATCGAGTCTAACCTCACCGTTAGCATTGCCTATTGTTAAGGTTTGCACAGTGTCGCTACCCTGACCACCGACTAACTTCATGTTACACGTCGTCTCTAAAATAGTGGCCGTGAAATTAACATCAAGGTTAGTGGAATTAGCAGCAAGCGCGTTTCCAGAGGCTGCCATCGCGACAAAGGCCGCGATGGGAAGACTGAGGCGGTTTCTTTTCATATAAACTCTCATTAGTTTTTCCCTAAACAGGTCATTACATGTGGCAAAGTTGATTACTTAATACGGGCGTTAGCCCCGCTTTTGCCGTGGTTGCGGTTAACTGATAATGCACCGTACAGGTGCTTTCTTTACCACTGCCCCACACCACGCGAAGTTCGCCTTGTGGGTCTACGCCGCGCACGTAGGCTTGCCCGGCCTGGCCTACGGTACCGACGGTTTCATTTTTCTCGTTAAGGACATCTGCGCCTAAAGGAATAAAACCTTTATCGCTGCGCAGTAATTCCAGAATCAGTGAGCGCCCTTCATTGGTTTCAAAATTGACCAGCACGACGGCACCGCTACGCGGTACGGTAACGGTACTGGTACTTTTGATTTCAACATCGTTTTCCAGCGTGCTGATATCCAGCGACACCCGGTTCTCGCGGTAGGCCGACATATACGGCAAAATGCCGTAGCCTGAGCTGCCGATTTCACTGCTGCTGTAACCTAACCCTGCACCTTTCGCGCCGCTGGCTTTTACCAGCGCGACGGCGTCGCTCTCGCCAATGCTGCCCGGCGCGAACGCTATACCGCCAGAATGCAGCACCATGCCACCGCTGTAGCTGGCGGAATATTGCTGGCTATTGTCGTCGCCAAAAGAAGCGGAAAGCCCTAATGGGCCGTAACTGCTGTTGAGGGAACCAAAGCCGCTCACCTGATTCAGATTGCCGTAATTACCGCTACTGGAGGCGGCGCTAACGGAGTAGCTGATGTCGTTATCTTTGGTGTTACCGCTGGCGGTGGAGTTGACGTTAGTACCGCCTTTCATGTCAGAGCGCAGGCCCATGTTGATATTGGAGAAGCCGCCAGAACGTTCCCCGCTGTGGGAAAACATACTCAGTGGAATACTGAAGCTGACATAGATGCTGTCGTCTTTATTGCCGTTCTGGTCATAGGCACGTTGTACCGACAGGCTATAGCTGCCGTAGGCAAAACTGTTGTTGTAACCCACGCTATAGTTGGCCGTTGATCCCGCATCATTCCAGTAATCTTGCCATGTTCCGCTGACATACACAGAACCCCAGGCAGTTTCTCCCTGGTTTAAGGGCTGGTTGATACTGACCTGCACCTGGTTTTTGGTGCGCTGGTAATCAGCATAAAGCTCATCACCTGATTGGTAACTTTGCTGGGCGTATTGCCGGTGTTTAACACTGTCTTGCAGAGACGCAGCGTCATTCAGGCTGAGGTAATCTTCGGTGGAAAAGCGATAAGCGGCGACGTTAAACGAGGTATTGGTCGCTTCTATCATTTTGCTGTATGTCAGTCGGTAGCTTTGCCCACTGAGTGTGCCTAGATCATCAATGCTGGCGTGAGATTGCGTCACATCAAAGGCGAATGCGCCAATGCCGGTGTTCATTGCCAGGCCTAATAACCCGGCATAGAAGTCCATATCGGTATATTGCGCGCCAATATAGCCGGTAAAGGTGTTGTTCAGGCCATAGTAAAACTGCGCGTAACCCACCTGTGGTTTATCATGCAAAGAATCATCGTTCAGCTCGCCGACGCCGATATCCCAACGTGTCGCGCCGGGGCGTAACATTTGGGTGACAGAAGAAAAGGGGACAGAAAAGCTGCGTTTGCTGCCATCGGTTTCTTCTACGGTAACCAGCAGATCGTTACCGTAACCCGTGGTGCTGAGGTCGTTAATCTCAAACGCGCCCGGCGGTACGGTCGTTTCGTAGATTTTATTACCGCTTTGCATCACCGTGACTTTGGCGTTGCTGTTGGCGATGCCGCGGATGACGGGCGCATAGTTGCTGGAGCCCATCGGCAGCATGCGATCGTCGTTATACATGCGTGTCCCGCGCAGACTGAAGGAGTCAAACGCATCGCCACGGGTATAGGAATCGCCTATCACCATTTGCGCTTTCAGCGCCGTGATATCTCGCTGTAAATAAACGTCCTGATTGTTGTATTCGCTACCGGTCTCTTTGTTCCAGTTAAGGCTACCTCGGGAACGCAAACGCCACGGCCCCATATTTAAACCGTAACGCAGGCCCATGTAGGCGGTATCGGATGTCGTACCATTGCCTTCACTGTGCCACGCGTTCATATCATAAGAGACGATTGCTGCTGGAACACCATCCTCCCACAGAGAAGGGTCAACATACCCGGCGGGGCGCTTCAGGATATAAATTTGCGGGAAGTTAAGATCCATTGCCTGTTTGCCGGAATCATAAGTTGCCGTAGCTCCAGGGTAGTATTTTTTTATATCCAGGCATGAAGTGTTGTCATCAGCCTCGAAATCATCGCTCATCGAGGTGGGATCAACACCTGCCTGGGTGAGTAAAAGTGGCGTCAGGCACGCGCTGGCGCGCGGCGTACCGTTTTCATTAAAGGTAATTTCAGAGGTGGATTTCAACGCATTGTTAAGGTTTACTTTTACACGATAGGTTCCGGCGAGTACCGGGTTGCCATACGTATACCGACTAATATCGATATTAGCACCGCTGTTAAGTAAAAATTGCTCGTTAAATTCTACGGCTTCATCTGACTCGACAATGGTTTTAGCTGATTCTGAACTTGCAGCAGAAACAGAAAAAGGGAGCGCAGCGCCAATAGCAAGGCATAGTAATGAGCGTTGAAATAGCATTCTTTATCCGAATAATTGATGTGGGCTATTGTTGCCCACAATATTGAAGCGTAATTATTATTAATTAGTCGATTTTGGCTTCTCGCTTATCTGTACCGCCATTATCATTAATGGTGTTATAGATAACTGTACCACTGGTATTACTCGAAAGATTTTTTACGGGCATGCCTATCCCGCTGAAGGGCAAAACAGATTTACTGTCGACGGTATATTCTTTGCCGCCCACTTTAAATTTAACGTTCGAAATGGAAACATTGTACGGGCTATCATTCTGGGCAAACAGTGAAAACGTATTGCCTTCTTTTTTCTGCGACCATTTTAGATTTTCAGCCGCATCGCCAGGCGTGCCTTTCAGGCCATCTGGACGGAAAAATAATTTGATACGCGTGCGAAAGGCGAGTTGAAGTTGATTTAAATTTTCGCCTTCTTTCGCTTTTGATTTTGGCGGGATTTCCAGCACGTTAAACCAAAACAGTGATTCCCGATCCTGAGGTAATGCGCTACCCATATACGTAATGCGTAAGGATTGCCCTTTTTGTGGATCGATACGAGATACCGGGGGAGTAATGACAAATGGCAGTTTTAGCTCCTGAGGATCAACACCGTCACGCCCGTCATCCAACCAGGTTTGCACCAGTAGCGGTTTATTTCCCCGATTATCCAGATTCACAATCACGTCTTTTGATGACTGCGGGTACACTATACGTGTTCCGGAAATGACGATATCCGCGTTGACCTGGAACGCTGTAAATGCCGAGAAGGCCGCAGCAGCGAAGCAGGTGGCTTTAAATCCCTTTGTGATAACCGTATTGACCATTTTACCCTCCCTGTAGGTACACTTTAAAATCCCCCAGCACAGTCGCTGAGGGATTGGCTAATCTTTTTAAATAAAAGGATTAGTTATAAACAACGGTGAAGGCAACCTGCGCCTGTACGGTTCCTGCCGTTACCGGGCTGCTGTCCTTATTCCACTTCTGGCCCTGGGTGTAGGCTACGCGGTAGAACAGGTCACCGGTACCATCAGCGGAAATAGTGGCTTTCTGCGTGTTGTTAGTCTGGTCAACTTTGATCAGATCGGTAGCGCCGTTGCCGTTGTTAGACAGCACCAGGTTAACGTTTTCTGCCGCACCCTGTAGGTTAGCCGGCGGTACTAACAGGCCACCAGACGTAGAACTGGAACCACCCCAGGAATCAAACTGAGCGGAGGCATCTTTTACCGTTGCGTTATCACATTCGCTCAGGTTCAGAGCGAATTGTTTTTCGCCCAGAGTACTGTTCTCACCCAGCGCGTCCGCGAAGTTTTTAACGAAAACGGTATCCAGAGTAACGTCAAAATCATTACCGTCTTGATCGATTTTATTATCGAGAGAGATTTTACAGGTATTGTTAGAAACCAGACCGTGGAAAGTAATTGTACCCGTATCTGAATTCGATGCCATTGCAGAGCCTGCGCTCAAAATCATTGCCACAGCGGCTGCCATACCATATTTTCTAAAAGACATGTCTAATATCCATATTTAGTTTTTAAATATAAACATAAGATATAATTTCATATATCTTATTTTTTGAAATATTAAATTTCGGAGCGTATTTTATAGAGGGCGATGACGAAAGGGAATTGGGAGATTATTAGAAATGCTTTAAGTTCTTTTAAGTATAATTAAAGTGTATTACTTAATAAATAAGATAGATAATAAATAATATTATTTATAGGTTTTAAATACAACTCATCAAAAATATGTTTATCTTGATGAGTTGTATTAGTGGTGAGATCTAGGCGACCTGTACCGGAATGGCTTTTGCAGTACGTTTCATTTCGTTGTCGCCTTCGAAATAGGCCACTTTCGGACGCCATGTACGGGCTTCTTCGTCAGACATAGTGACGAAGCTGGCGATAATCACAATGTCGCCAACTTCAGCACAGTGCGCCGCTGCACCGTTCACCGAGATGATTCTGGAGCCGCGTTCAGCCGCAATGGCATAGGTTGAGAAACGTTTACCATTGGTCACGTTCCAGATATCAATAGCTTCGTTTTCCAGAATACCTGAGGCATCAAGGAAATCCTGGTCGATGGCGCAGGAGCCTTCGTAATGCAGGTCCGCCTGCGTGACTTTTACGCGGTGGAGCTTGCCTTGCAGCATGGTGCGAATCATAACTTCTATACCCTGTCGTTTACCTTGGCTAAGCAGGCGCGACTGGCCTGCTTTGAGAAATCTTCAGGCAGTATTGCCCGATTTTTAACCCCTGTCTACTGGGC
The DNA here is from genome assembly GCF_030332875.1 of Citrobacter sp. Cpo045. Classification (NCBI taxonomy): domain Bacteria; kingdom Pseudomonadati; phylum Pseudomonadota; class Gammaproteobacteria; order Enterobacterales; family Enterobacteriaceae; genus Citrobacter; species Citrobacter sp. Cpo045. The sequence goes on along the minus strand of NZ_JAOWGZ010000091.1, from coordinate 71,921 downwards.
TAATGTAACGCTTTGATTATCGATCAGACGAGCCTGACCCAGCCATGCTGCGGCCAGAATCACCGCGCGTTTACTGGTTTCAGTCAACTCCAGCAGCGTGTCGGCATCACGAATCTGAATATCGTCGGCGCGGAAGCCTTTTTCATTCAGTTCTTGTTCGGCAATGGTAATAATTTCTTGCAGCTCACGATTACCCGCAATCAGCTTTTCAGCGATACCGTTCATCACGTTGTGCAGGCCTGGCGCAATTTTACGCTGTTCTGCCGTTAGATAACCGTTACGTGAGCTGAGGGCCAGACCGTCTTTGGCGCGAATAATCGGTACGCCAACGATCTCAATGTCATAACCCATGTCCGCTACCATTTTGCGGATCAGCGCCAGCTGTTGGAAATCTTTTTCACCAAAGCAGGCGATATCGGGTTGGATCAGGTTAAACAACTTGCTGACGATAGTGGAAACACCACGGAAGTGGCCCGGGCGGCTGGCGCCTTCCAGCATGGTAGAGAGGCCGGGAACATCAACGAAAGTCTGGCCTTCCAGACCCTGCGGGTAGATCTCTTCAACGGCCGGAGCAAAGACATAATCGACTTTACGCTTGTTCAGCTTTTCGCAATCTTCCTGCAGGGTGCGCGGATAGCGCACCAGATCGTCTGGTCGGTCAAACTGCATCGGGTTAACGAAAATGCTGACGAACACCACATCAGCCCGCGCTTTTGCTTCATCGACCAGTTTCATATGGCCGTCGTGCAGGTTGCCCATGGTGGGAACCAGTGCGACGCGTTTGCCTTCCTGACGCAGACGACGAATATGCTGGCGCAGCAGCGGCAGGGTTTCAATGATTAACACGACAAGACTCCTTGAGTTGCCTGAGGTACCGTAGGCCGGATAAGACGCGTAGCGTCGTCATCCGGCACGGTCAGAAAATTAGTGGAAGCTGTGCTCTTCGCCCGGATAAACGCCGGACTCCACTTCAGCCATATACTGCCGCACTGCGGCGCGCATGTCGCCTGCTTCATTGAGGAAATTCTTCGCAAATTTCGGAATATGGCCGCCGGTAATACCAAAGGCATCATGCATGACGAGGATTTGCCCGTCGGTGACGTTGCCGGCACCGATACCAATCACCGGGATCGACAGCGCTTCAGTGACGCGCTTCGCCAGCTCAACCGGCACGCACTCCAGCACCAGCAACTGAGCACCAGCGGCTTCTAAGGCCAGCGCATCATCCAGCAGTACCTGCCCGGCGTCGCCGCGGCCCTGAATTTTATAGCCGCCGAAGATATTCACCGACTGGGGCGTTAATCCCAGATGACCGCAAACCGGCACCGCGCGTTCGGTGAGCATTTTCACCGTATCTACCAGCCAGGCGCCACCTTCGATTTTGACCATATTAGCGCCCGCGCGCATAACCACCGCAGCGTTTTCAAACGCCTGCTCCGGAGTGGCATAAGCCATAAACGGTAGGTCGGAGAGCAGCAGACAATTCGGTGCGCCGCGACGCACGGCTCGGGTGTGGTAAGCAATGTCTTCAACGGTGACGGGCAGGGTGGAGTCGTGCCCCTGTACCGTCATGCCCAGCGAATCACCGACCAGCATCACGTTGATGCCTTCATCGGCAAACAGCTTAGCGAAGCTGTAGTCGTAGGCGGTGATAGTCGCGAAGCGCTTTTTCTCTTGCTTGCATTTCTGCAGCAGTGAAATAGTGGTGGGTTTCATAACATTTCCTGATGATGAAAGTCATATTTATCGGCATTCTAACAGTCACATTCAGGGGGGCAATTGTTTTAAGCAATCGTTTGGCGCTAAAGCAGTAAACGCTAAAGGGGAGAAGATACTTTACCAGTGTGCAGGTTTTGCGGCACCAAGATGGGTGAGGTGCTGATGCAGGCTGATACCATCCGGAAAGATAAGCTCAGGAGCAATTTCGAATAACGGCCACAGCATAAAACCACGGTTTTTCATGTCGTAGTGCGGTACGGTCAGACGTTCGGTGTTAATCACTTCATCGCCAAACAGCATAATGTCGAGGTCCAGCGTTCGTGGTCCCCAGCGTTCGGCTTTGCGCACCCGCCCCTGCTGTAACTCAATGCGTTGGGTGTGATTGAGTAATTCTTCCGGCGCAAGGGTGGTTTCCAGTGCGACGGCGGCGTTCAGGTAATCGGGTTGATCCTGTGGGCCTAATGGTGGCGTACGGTAAAATGAGGAGACAGCCACGATTCGGCTGTCAGGGATTTCACCGATCGCTTTCACGGCAGCATTAACCTGCTCCAGAGGGGAGGCTAAATTACTGCCGAGGGCGATATATACCCGTCGTTTTTCAAGCTGCATCTGTGTCACCACCTTGATGCGACTCGAAATTTGTTGGGTATACGTGATAGGTCATGCGGAGCCTTCACGGCGTGGCGCGCGTTTACGCGGGCGACGATGGCGACGACGTGCGTCTGGCTCTTCATCCAGCTCGTTCAGCATGCCTTTTTGTTCTGGCGGCGCAGAAACCTGGAATTCACCCCACCATTTCGCCAGTCGCTGCAATTCCGCGTTGTGTTCGACTTCAGCACGCAGCGCTAACAGGTCGTAAGCTGCGCGGAACTTTGGATGCTCCATCAGCTTCCAGGCGCGTTTGCCCTGGCGACGGGACATACGTAACTGCAACTGCCAGATATCGCGGGTCAGTGAGGTCAGACGTTTCGGGATCGCCAGCGAGCGGCAGGCTTCGTCCAGCACGTCGTTCATTGCCAGCGCGAAAGCATCGTAATAGGCCAGACCGCTTTCTTGCGCAATTTTCTGTGCGGCTTCCAGTAACGGATACCAGAACATGGCAGCAAACAAGAACGCCGGGTTAACGCGCATATCATTGTGAATGCGGTTATCGGTATTCTTCAGTACCTGGGCAATGATGCGTTCCATTGGGCTGTCACCGTCTTCGGTGAAGTAGCGCGTAATGGTTGGGAACAGCGGTTGGAACAGGCTGTACTCACGCAGTTTTTTATAGGTTTCGTACCCATAGCCCGCCTGTAACAGCTTGAGCGCTTCTTCAAACAGGCGTGCAGGAGGAATATCGTTAAGCAAGGTTGCCAGACGTGGGATCGGCTCTGCGGTTTCCGGGCTGATACGCATGTCGAGCTTGGCGGCAAAGCGTACGGCGCGCAGCATGCGCACGGGATCTTCGCGATAGCGCGTTTCCGGATTACCGATCAGGCGAATGATGCCCTCTTCGAGATCCTGCATTCCCCCAACGTAATCACGTACGGTGAAATCGGCCACGCTGTAATACAGGCTGTTAATCGTGAAATCGCGACGCTGTGCATCTTCTTCGATGGAGCCGAAGATGTTGTCACGCAGCAGCATACCGTTTTGCCCACGCTGCGATGTTGTGCGATCGGATTCGCTGCCTTCATGATGGCCGCGGAACGTCGCCACTTCGATAATTTCAGGGCCGAACATGACATGGGCCAGACGGAAACGGCGACCGACCAGGCGACAGTTACGAAACAGTTTGCGCACCTGATCCGGCGTTGCGTTAGTGGTGACATCAAAATCTTTCGGTTTTTTGCCCAGCAAAAGATCGCGTACACCACCGCCAACCAGCCATGCCTCGTATCCGGCCTTATTGAGCCTGTACATTACCTTCAGGGCATTTTCACTGATATCTTTGCGGGAGATAGAGTGCTGCTCACGCGGAATTACCGTCATATGTGGACGGGCGACGGCGAGCTCAGCCTCGCGCTCCTCGCGGCTTAGCACCTTGCGGCAAAAATTAGCGACTCGGGTAAAAATAGTGCACCTCGGTAGTGTCAAACTTCAATCAGAACAAGTGTTGCTGTGTAAAAATAGCGGCTAATCATAGCTCAGCATGATGCATTTGAGAATGCCGGATTTAAGATCGCCGATTCAGGCACCGCTGTCAGACGCCAATTCTCAACGGCAAACTCCAGGATCTGATCAACCTGCATATCCTGCCACGGGATATCGGCACGCTGGCCGAGAAAGCGCAGCGCGGCAATAATCACCGGACGCGGATCGCCTTGCGGCAGCGCAGGTGCATGATTTTGTTTTGAAAGTTTAGCGCCTTGTTCGTTGAGCGCCAGCGGAAGATGAATATAGTCAGGTGCTTGCCAGCCAAACTGCTGATACAAAGAGATTTGCCGCACCGTGGGTTCGATAAGATCGGCACCGCGTACAATCTCTGTTACGCCCTGAAAGTGGTCATCAACCACCACGGCGAGGTTATAGGCAAAGAGCCCGTCGCGACGGTGAATGATAAAATCTTCGCCTGCAAGCTGTGGATCTGCCTGAATTTCACCGCGCAGTTGGTCAGTAAACTGCATCACCGGGTGACGTTGCTTTATGCGGACTGCCGCCTGCTCTGGTCCGAGGCGTAACTCACGGCAGTGGCCGTCATAAATACCGCCGACGCTTTGAATACGCGCCCGCGTACAGGTGCAGTAATAGCTCAGATCCTGTTGATGTAACCAGGCGAGCGCCTCGCGGTAGGCGTCATGACGTTGGGATTGCCATAAAATATCGCCATCCCAGTGCAGTCCGTAATGTTCCAGCTGACGCAGAATCGTATCTGCAGCACCGGGAACTTCACGAGGGGGGTCAATATCTTCAATGCGCACTCGCCAGATTCCGCGCTGTGCGCGGGCCTGCAGGTAACTCCCGAGGGCGGCAATTAGTGAACCGAAATGCAGTTCGCCAGAAGGGGAAGGGGCGAAGCGGCCTATATAGTGTGAATCGCTCATTTTGCGGACTAACAAATAATAAGGCGGGAGAAGCTCCCGCCTGTAGTAAACGTGGTAAAAATGACCGGAATTAACCTGCCATTTGTTTTTCGCGGATTTCTGCCAGCGTTTTACAGTCGATGCACAGATCGGCTGTCGGACGCGCTTCCAGACGGCGAATACCAATTTCTACGCCGCATGATTCGCAGTAGCCGAAATCTTCGTCTTCTACTTTCTTCAGCGTCTTCTCGATCTTTTTGATCAGTTTGCGCTCACGGTCACGGTTACGCAGCTCAAGGCTGAATTCTTCTTCCTGTGCGGCGCGGTCCACCGGATCAGGGAAGTTAGCCGCTTCGTCTTGCATATGAGTTACGGTGCGATCGACTTCATCCCTAAGTTGATTGCGCCATGCCTCAAGAATACGCCTGAAGTGCGACAGCTGGGCTTCGTTCATATACTCTTCGCCCGGTTTCTCCTGGTACGGCTCCACCCCAGCGATGGCGAGAATACTCAGGGACGATGTTTTACGGTTTTGCCCTTCTTGCATGTTGCTTCTCCTTAACACGCACTATCGATCCCCATGTTCGGGGGAAAAATCAGGTCGCTATAAATAGCAGATGCTTTTCCGGATAGCAATTATCTAAACGTAACACTTGACAACCCTGTGAGGAAAAGCGTATTTGCCCACGCGCCCAGAATACTAATTGACCAGATATTTACACCATTACAAGGTAATGGGCAACGGCTCTTTAAGAGTCATACCGTGGGCAGAAAGTTCCGCTTTATAAACCAGAATTTCAACCCCCTTAAGCTGTGCTTCAACTAATAATTGCGCATATTTTGCATCGATATGGCGCGCGGGTGAAAACCGTGTAATGGCTGAATGTAGCACGGCGAAAAATATCACTGCCCGCTTGCCTTCAGCCGCTACGCTCATCAATTCCCGAAGATGCTTCTGACCTCGTTCAGTGATGGCATCGGGAAAATAACCCTGCTCTTTTTCCGCCAACGTGACTGATTTCACTTCAATATAGCAGTCAGGTCGGGAATCTGCCTGTAACAAAAAGTCGATGCGGCTCCCTTCGGCGCCGTATTTTACTTCACTTTTCAAAGTACTGTAGCCTGAAACTTCCGAAATTAACGCCTGCTGAATCGCCTCTTTCGTTAATCTGTTGGCCCACAGCGTGTTAACACAAATAAATTCACCGGATTGGGTTTGCGTTAATTCCCAGGTATGTGGATATTTGCGTTTAGTATTTTCTGATGTCGAATACCAAACGGTGTCACCTGGTATTGCGCATCCGGTCATCGCACCGGTATTTGGGCAGTGTAGCGTTAACGCTGTGCCATCGGGTGTGATCACATCCGCTAAAAAGCGCTTATAGCGCTGAATGAGCGTTGCAGGTTGTAAAGGTGGAGAAAATTGCATAAGCAGTCCCTTTAATTATTCAGTCAGCGTCCAGCGTTGCAGCGGCGTATAACGCGTGCGTCCTCGTGAAAATGAGGAGGAGTAAAGTGCGAACTCCGTTACCGGAAATGACCAGCCAAAGCCCGGTGGAGGGATTGGAACCGCGTGACCGGCATCGCGCAGCAGCGTGATATGTGGATGAAACGGCTGCGGGCTTTGGTAGCAACCGCTGCGTGCGGCCTGTGCCCGCAGCATATTCGCCAGTTGCAGCAACCCGCGCGGCGGCTGACGCATTCCCAGCCACACAACCCGGGATCGCAACCATTGCCCGGCATCATCGAGTTTGAGCGTAAAACCTGGCTGGCGAATACGCCCCGCGAGCTGCGACAGCGCCTGTTGCTTCTCAGCGCTGACGTCGCCTAAAAAGGCCAGCGTCAGATGCAGATTATCAGCCGCGACGGGGCGACCCGCTTCAGGGGGGAACTGCGCGGCCCGCCAGTGGATTAGCTGCTCCCGAACCCCGGCTGGCAATTCAATCGCAAAGAACAGCCTTTTTGGCTCAGACATGATGGATACTCGGTTATGAATTAACGCGATGCTACAATGCAGCGCGAAGAATGTTAACCCTCTGGAGCCATTTGTGACGTTGTTGCCCATTGCTGCCGTAGTGCCTGAACTGCTTACCGCCCTTGATGCCTCGCCGCAGGTTCTGCTGACGGCGCCGACCGGTGCCGGGAAATCGACCTGGCTGCCGTTGCGACTTCTTGAGCATCGCGGTATCACGGGGCGGATTATTTTGCTGGAGCCGCGCCGCCTGGCAGCGCGCAATGTGGCGCAACGATTAGCGGAATTGCTGAACGAAAAGCCTGGTGAAACCGTGGGCTATCGCATGCGTGCACAAAGTTGCGTAGGGCCGCAGACCCGGCTGGAAGTGGTAACAGAGGGCGTCCTGACGCGGATGATCCAACGCGATCCTGAACTGACAGGCGTCGGGCTGGTGATCCTCGACGAATTTCACGAACGGAGTTTACAGGCTGATCTGGCGCTGGCGCTATTGCTGGATGTACAGCAAGGGCTGCGGGACGATCTGAAACTGTTGATTATGTCCGCCACTCTGGATAACGGGCGTTTGCAGCAGATGTTGCCCGATGCGCCGACGATCGTTTCTGAAGGCCGCGCATTTCCCGTTGAGCGGCGGTATCAGCCGTTGGCGGCGCATTTGCGTTTTGATGAAGCGGTGGCGATAGCGACGGCGGAGCTATTGCGCCATGAAAGCGGGTCACTGCTGCTATTTTTACCGGGTGTGGGCGAAATCCTGCGTGTACAGGAGCAGCTGGCTACGCGTGTAGGCAGCGATGTTGTGCTGTGTCCACTGTACGGCGCGTTAACGCTTTCCGAGCAGCGTCAGGCGATTGTGCCCGCGCCGCAAGGCAAACGCAAAGTGGTGCTGGCCACCAATATTGCTGAAACCAGCTTGACGATCGAAGGCATCCGACTGGTGGTGGACTGCGCCCAGGAACGCGTGGCGCGCTATGACGTGCGTACCGGTCTGACGCGACTGATTACCCAGCGCATCAGCCAGGCCTCGATGACTCAGCGCGCGGGACGTGCGGGTCGTCTGGAGCCCGGTATTTGCCTGCATCTGCTTGCCAAAGAGCAGGCAGAAAGAGCGGCAGCGCAGGGGGAAGCGGAGATATTGCAGAGCGATCTGTCCGGGCTACTGATGGAGTTGCTGCAATGGGGATGTACCGAACCTGAACAACTGAACTGGCTGGATACGCCGCCCGCCATCAACCTGCAGGCGGCAAAACGGCTGTTGCAGATGCTGGGCGCGCTTGAGGGCGACAGGCTCAGTGCCCGCGGGCAGAAAATGGCGGCATTGGGTAACGATCCTCGTTTAGCGGCGATGCTGGTCTGTGCCAAAAATAATACCGAAGCGGCTACGGCGGCAAAACTGGCCGCGATTCTGGAAGAGCCGTCGCGCGGTGGAAGTACCGATCTGACCGTGGCGTTTTCACGAAATCAGCCCGCCTGGCAGCAGCGCAGTCAACAGTTGCTGAAACGGCTTAACGTTAGCAGCGGGCAGCCCGACAGCACGCTGCTCCCCTCATTGCTGGCGCGGGCGTTTGCCGATCGGATCGCGCGTCGACGCGGGCAGGAAGGGCGCTATCAGCTGGCGAATGGCATGGGCGCCATGCTGGATGCCGATGATGCCTCAGGACGCCATGAATGGTTGATAGCGCCACTTTTGTTGCAGGGCAGCGCTTCGCCAGACGCGCGTATCTTGCTGGCTCTGCCGCTGGATATCGAGTCGCTGATGCAGGCATGTCCTGAGCTGCTGCAACAGTCCGACACCATCGAATGGGATGAAACCCAGGGAACGTTAAAGGCATTGCGTCGGTCGCGCATTGGTCAGCTCACGGTAAAAGTACAGCCATTGGCCAAACCCTCGGAAGAGGAGTTGCATCAGGCGATGTTGAATGGCATTCGCGATAAAGGGCTAAGTGTGCTCAACTGGACGCCGGAAGCCGAGCAGTTTCGACTGCGTCTGCAATGTGCGGCAAACTGGTTGCCAGAGTATGACTGGCCCGCGGTAGATGAGGATTCTCTGCTGGCGTCGCTGGAGACCTGGCTGCTGCCGCACATGGGCGGTGTGCACTCGTTACGCGCATTAAAAGCACTCAATGTGGGACAGGCGTTGCGCGGTTTACTGGACTGGTCAATGTTGCAACGTCTGGATAGTGAGCTGCCTGCGCATTACACTGTGCCGACGGGAAGCCGGATTGCCATTCGCTATCATGAGGATAATCCTCCAGTATTGGCAGTTCGGATGCAGGAAATGTTTGGTGAAGCAAAGACTCCAACCATTGCCCAGGGGCGCGTGCCGCTGGTGCTGGAGCTGCTGTCTCCGGCCCAAAGACCGCTACAGGTGACGAGCGATCTGAGCGCGTTCTGGCAGGGATCGTACCGCGAGGTGCAAAAAGAGATGAAAGGGCGTTATCCCAAACATGTCTGGCCGGACGATCCGGCGAATACCGCGCCAACGCGGCGCACCAAAAAGTATTCGTAATGTAACTGTAGGCCGGATAAGGCGTTATGCCGCATCCGGCGAAAGAGCGGTAATAATTGAGAGATTTCTTCTTCTGTCGCAGGACGGAAGAACAGAGAATCGGGCCCTTGCGCCTGAATGTTGCGGAGAAAAAGCATGGCGGGGAATGACCGCGAGCCAATTGGACGTAAAGGAAAACCCTCGCGTCCGGTGAAACAAAAGGTGAGCCGTCGTCAACTCAGAGATGATGAGTATGACGACGATTATGATGATGATGACTATGAGGATGAAGAACCGATGCCGCGTAAGGGTAAAGGCAAAGGGCGTAAGCCTCGTGGTAAGCGCGGCTGGTTCTGGCTGCTGGTAAAACTGTCGATTGTCTTTTTGGTACTGATCGCCATTTACGGCGTTTATCTGGACCAAAAAATCCGTAGCCGTATTGATGGCAAAGTCTGGCAGCTTCCTGCGGCAGTTTATGGCCGTATGGTTAACCTTGAGCCAGAAATGCCTATCGGCAAAAACGAGATGGTGAAGCTGCTGGAGGCCACGCAGTATCGTCAGGTGACGAAGATGACGCGTCCGGGCGAATTTACCGTACAGGCGAAGAGCATCGAGATGATTCGTCGTCCGTTTGACTTCCCGGACAGTAAAGAAGGGCAGGTGCGTGCGCGTCTGACCTTTGACGGCGATCATCTGGACACCATCGAGAATATGGATAACAACCGCCAGTTCGGTTTCTTCCGTCTCGATCCGCGTCTGATCACCATGCTCTCTTCACCTAACGGTGAGCAGCGCCTGTTTGTTCCGCGTAGCGGCTTCCCGGATCTGCTGGTGGACACACTGCTGGCGACCGAAGACCGTCACTTCTATGAGCATGACGGTATCAGCCTTTATTCCATTGGCCGTGCGGTGCTGGCGAACCTGACGGCGGGTCGTACGGTACAGGGGGCCAGTACGCTGACTCAGCAGCTGGTGAAAAACCTGTTCCTGTCCAGCGAACGTTCCTACTGGCGTAAGGCCAACGAAGCCTATATGGCGCTGATCATGGATGCGCGTTACAGCAAAGACCGCATTCTTGAGCTGTACATGAACGAAGTCTATCTCGGCCAAAGCGGTGATAACGAGATTCGCGGCTTCCCGCTGGCGAGCCTCTATTATTTCGGTCGTCCGGTAGAAGAGCTGAGCCTCGACCAGCAGGCGCTGCTGGTGGGGATGGTTAAAGGGGCGTCGATCTACAACCCGTGGCGTAACCCGAAACTGGCGCTGGAGCGTCGTAACCTGGTTCTGCGTTTGCTGCAACAGCAGCAGATTATCGACCAGGATCTGTATGACATGCTGAGTGCGCGTCCGTTAGGCGTACAGCCGCGTGGTGGGGTGATCTCCCCGCAGCCTGCCTTTATGCAGATGGTGCGTCAGGAGCTCCAGGCGAAGCTGGGCGATAAAGTTAAAGATCTCTCCGGCGTGAAGATTTTCACCACCTTTGATTCCGTGGCGCAGGACGCCGCAGAAAAAGCGGCGGTGGAAGGCATTCCTGTACTGAAGAAACAGCGTAAGCTGAGCGATCTGGAAACCGCGATTGTGGTTGTTGACCGCTTTAGCGGCGAAGTTCGCGCCATGGTCGGCGGAGCAGAACCGCAGTTTGCGGGCTATAACCGTGCGATGCAGGCGCGTCGTTCGATTGGTTCTCTGGCCAAGCCTGCGACCTATCTGACCGCGCTCAGCCAGCCGAAGTTGTACCGCCTGAATACCTGGATTGCCGACGCGCCGATTGCACTGCGTCAGCCGAACGGCCAGGTGTGGTCACCGCAGAACGATGACCGTCGCTATAGCGAAAGCGGTAGAGTGATGCTGGTGGATGCGTTAACGCGTTCAATGAACGTGCCAACGGTAAATCTGGGGATGGCGCTGGGCCTGCCTGCTGTAACCGATACCTGGTTGAAGCTGGGGGCGCCGAAAGATCAGCTTAACCCGGTTCCGGCCATGCTGCTGGGGGCGTTGAACCTGACGCCAATTGAAGTGGCGCAGGCATTCCAGACTATCGCCAGCGGCGGGAACCGCGCGCCGCTGTCGGCGCTGCGTTCGGTGATTGCCGAAGATGGAACCGTACTGTACCAGAGTTTCCCACAGGCCGAGCGTGCCGTTCCGGCGCAAGCAGCGTATATGACGCTGTGGACTATGCAGCAGGTGGTTCAGCGTGGTACAGGTCGCCAGCTTGGCGCGAAGTATCCGGGTCTGCATCTGGCAGGGAAAACCGGGACCACCAACAACAACGTGGATACCTGGTTTGCCGGGATCGACGGCAGCCAGGTGACCATTACCTGGGTGGGCCGCGATAATAACCAGCCAACCAAGCTGTACGGTGCCAGCGGCGCGATGTCGATTTATCAGCGTTATCTGGCCAACCAGACGCCAACACCGCTGGTGTTGACGCCGCCGGAGGATGTGGTGGATATGGGCGTAGACTACGACGGTAACTTCGTTTGTAGCGGCGGGATGCGCACGCTTCCTGTATGGACCACCGATCCGGATTCACTGTGTCAGCAAGGTGAGATGCTGCAGCAGTCGGGTAATCCGTTCGATCAATCTTCTCAGCAGCCGCAGCAACAGCAGCCTCAACAGCAGCAACCGCCGCAGCAAGAGAAGAAGGACGGCGATGGCGTAGCCGGTTGGATTAAAGAGATGTTTGGTAGTAATTAATTCAGTAATAAATTAGACCTAAACACCCGCTATTAGCGGGTGTTTTTATTTCTGGGTAAAATGATTTTTATTTTTTCATGATGCAATTGTATTGATTTAATTTTAATTAAGAACAAATTAAGTAAAACAAATGTTTGCAAAAGACATTGGAAATTAAATAGTTAACTTCTTTTATGGTGTGTGAAAAATCGCAGGCTATAGACAGTCTCTCCGGTGGTTTGATTTAATCCGCGAGTGAACACTATACACGATTCATTGTATTGATTTGATGAAGGGATTTCAGAAGATCATGTTTTTTGCATATCTTTATTCTTTTCTCTCCGTGCTCACCCTCAATATTTCTCGCCAGTAATTTATTATTGGCAATGGGACTTTGTCATTCAATCGTTCTGATTAAGGGATTCTAATGAATAAAAAGCTTCTTACTGTGCTGATGGCCGGAAGCCTGATTGCCGCTGTAAATACTTCTGCATTTGCAGAAGATACGGGTAAGGTAGAGTTTTCTGGCCGTATTGTTGCCGACACTTGCGTTATTGATGTCGATGGCGCAGGAGCAAATACCGTGGTTACTTTTGCTGATGCTTACCCGGATAATTTTGGTTCTGATGGGGCAATTGGCCCGACAAAAGATTTCCAGATTTCTCTGGCTAAATGTGACCCTGCTATAGCAAGTTTAAACCTGAGGTTCAGTGGTGACACTACTGACGGCGAGAAATTACGCCTGAAGAACGACCTTAGTGATGCGAGTGCTTCAACAAATGTGGGTATTACCGTTACCAATAATAATGGTGGTAACACTGACGTTGTGTTTGATGACTCCGTTCCGGTATCAACCACGGATGTGGCGAATACTGGCGATGAAGCAACGCCTTCTATTTTCAACTATACCGCGAAAGTGATTCAGATTGGTGATGAAAAACCGACTGCAGGTAAATATCACGCCTCCGCGAATTTTACCGTATTCTATCGTTAAGTATGACAGGCAGCCCTTCAGGGCTGCCTGACCAGGGAGTATTGCGGGTGAAATTATATGCGCGAATTTGTTTTGCCATCATTGGGCTTATTGCCATAAATGCACAGGCCAGCATTGTCCTGGGGGGAACTAGAATCATTTACCCGGAGAATAAAAAAGAAGTACAGATATCTATTAAGAATAAAGAAGATGCCAATAAATATCTGATACAAAGCTGGGTAACAAAGACAGATAACACAAAAGCGCCTTTTATTATCACTCCGCCGATTTATAAAATGGACGCTAATGGCCAGGCTCTGCTGCATATCGTCTTTATTGGCGATAAAGGATCGCTACCACAAGACCGTGAATCGATGTTTGTTGCCAACTTTAAATCTGTTTCGGCTATGCCTGATGAATTAAAAGATAAAAATACGCTGCAGTTTGCGATGAAAACACAGCTGAAACTTTTTTGGCGGCCAGTGGGTCTTAAAGAATCGGCCGCTGCCGGTGCGTGGGAAAAATTACGGTTTAGCCGTCAGGGTTCTCAATTAACCGCAAAAAATCCAACGCCATTTCATATTTCGTTATTAGAACTCTCTGTTGGCGGAAAGCAGGTAAAACCTCTCGCAGACAGTTCTGTACCTGAGTCATTGTCAATGACGGTTCCTCCCTTTGGGGAACAGATATTTTCAATACCTGCAGCTGCAGTAGGTGATGTGTCATGGGCTGCAGTGAATGACTATGGCGCTGCAACGGTGAAAAAGCGCCAACAACTATAATACGCAATGACCGTATGGGTAATAATTAAAGGGACTTTATTATATGCGGCCTTATCCTTTGCGATCTTGTCGACTCTTTTTGCTCAACAGCATTACGCTGGCATTATGCTCATTTTTGCACCCAGCGAGTGCTGAAGATGAATTCAATTTGCATATTCTGGAACTCGGTACACCGTTAGAGAATACGTCAACACTGGAAACCTTTTTGCAAAATAATGGGTTACAGCCAGGGACTTATTTGACTGAAGTGATGTGGGATTATGATCGCATTGATAAGCGAAATATTACTTACGTACTATCACAGGATAAGACGCAATTACTCCCGCAGTTCAGCAAAGGGGATCTCAGAGAGCTGGGGGTGAAGGTCGATAGCCTTCCCGGCTTGAAATCATTGGCTGATACGGCTCCAGTTGGCGACATCGCCCAGTACATATCGGGAGCAAAGTTTGATTTTCAACTCGATAGCCAAACTCTTTTCATGCGGATCCCGCAAATTTATCGCGACCAGCAAGTCGCTGGCGCTATCCCTATTAAAGACTGGGACGATGGCATTCCTGCGGCATGGAGCAGCTATTACATTAGCGGCAACCGCCAGCAAGTAAATGGCGAGAACGATAACTCGAACTGGGCAAGCCTTAATTCCGGTCTAAATCTTGGCGCCTGGCGGCTTCGTAATTCAAGTACCTACAGCAATTCGGATGGCTGGGATGCGATCAGCACCACGCTGGAGCGGGATATTAAATTTCTGCAAAGCCAGCTTGAAATTGGCCAGACATATACCAACGGCGAACTGTTTGACAGCGTACAGATGACAGGGGTGAAGCTGGAAACCGATACCAGCATGTTACCCAATAGCTTACAAGGGTTTGCGCCTGTTGTGCGCGGAATTGCTAATAGCGATGCAAAAGTAACGATTAAGCAAAATGGCTACACGATATATCAGACTTATGTCTCCAGCGGCCCCTTTGAAATCAGAGATCTCAGTCAGGTAACAGCAGGGTCAGATTTACAAGTTACCGTTAAAGAGGCTGATGGAAGCGAGCATTCGTTTATTCAGGCAAGCGCTTCGGTACCCATCTTACAGCGTGAAGGTGCGCTGAAATATAGCCTTGCTGGTGGAAAATACCGTGATAGCGATAACGGCGAGGAACCTGGGTTTGGTCAGGCGACGGTAATCTACGGCATGCCTCATGGCATTACGCTGTATGGCGGAGCGCTCGACGCATCAATTTATCGTGCCGGTCTGGTCGGGGCGGGGGCCGATCTCGGTGAGCTTGGTTCTGTGTCTGTAGATGTTACTGCGGCCAGAACCCAGTTTGACGATGGGCGTGGTAATGCCAACGGTTTATCCTGGCGTGCACAATATTCCAAAGACTTTTCTGCAACAGATACCACGGTGACGCTGGCCAGTTACCGTTATTCCACTTCTGGTTTTTATACCTTCCAGGAAGCTCTCGATCAGCGCGATAGGGGCGAAGATGATGGAATTTACAATTACCGTAAAGCGAACAATCGCCGTAGCCGTTTACAGTTGAGTATGTCGCAATCATTGGGCTCTGTAGGGTCTGTGTATATCAATGGTTATCAACAAGATTACTGGGATATGAGTGGGCATGAGCGCAGTGCCAGTATGGGATTCAGCTCCAGTTGGCAGGACATCACCTGGTCTGTGAACTATAGCCTGACAAAAACACCAAACAGCGATAATGACCAGCAGGTTGCATTTTCCGTCAATATTCCCTTGTCACGTTGGCTGTCAAACAGTTGGGCGACCTATAACCTAAACAGCGCTAAAAATGGCAATACCGTGCATCAGGTTGGGATTGGCGGGACTGCGCTGGAAGATAACAACTTAAGTTATAACCTGCAGCAAAGCTATACCGATCACGATACTGGATATGGTGCGAGCATGACGGGGCGTTATCGTGGCTCATACGGTGAAATTGGGGCGAACTATAGCTATGCCAAAGATAGCAAACAGTGGAACTACAGCGCGCAAGGATCCGTCGTCGCACATCCTTATGGTATTACGCTGGGGCAATCTGTCCAGGATGCTTTTGCTATTGTCCATATTGACGAGGGAGCAGATGTTAAAGTCCAGAATATGCAAGGTATTTACACTGACTACTGGGGAAATGCGGTCGTACCATATCTAACTAATTATCGTCGTAATACCGTCACGGTGAACAGCGGGGAACGTGACGATCTGGATATCGAAAAACCGGCCAAAGATGTCGTACCTACGAAAGGGGCAGTTGTCGCAGCTAATTTCTCTGCCCGCCAGGGTATTCGCGCCTTATTAACACTTCACCATGGATCGAGTTTTGTGCCTTTCGGCGCGGTACTGTCAATTGAGGGGGGCTCCTCAATAGTCGGAGATGGTGGCGAAGTTTATCTGACCGGTTTGAAAGGTAATGTACCGTTTAAAGTACAGTGGGGTAGTGCTCCAGAACAGCGCTGTGAAGGAAATGCGCAGATCCCGGAAGATATCGAGTCCTCTATTTACCAGGCTGCGGTTGAGTGTCGATAGTGTAAAGGGAAAACATAAAATGGACTGTGGGAATATGAATAATTATATGATTTTTAGATTGATTCTATGTTGCGGTCTATTGTTCGCACAGCAATCAGTTCAGGCATCCTGCAAAATTGAGAATGATGCGTCGCCGTCAACCTCTACGTTCAATATGCCGTCGTTTACGGTAAATGCGGACGCCGCTCCAGGTACGATCATTGCAACCCAGGAAGTGACTGGCGATCTTATTAAAGTCGTGGACTGTACAGATAATGGCGATATCTATACAGGCTATACCGTATTCACGAGTAGCGATGCCCGCACGGATAATCCCCTTAGCCGCGTTTATCAAACAAATGTTCCGGGAATAGGTTTTCGGGTCGCCTGGGTTAAAGATAACGCTTCCGCCCTAACAGAAGGTTCGGTGGTTACCCCTATGCATCTAGGGACGTCAAAAACAACCCACTTAAGTGACTATAGTATTCAATCACGTGCGAGAGCTGAATTTGTCGTCACTGGTGTTGTGCAGTCAGGGGTTATTGACGTCAACATGCTCAATGCGGACTGGATTTATGATTCGCAGGTTATTGCTCAAATTCGCTTTGCGCCAATAGCGATTAACGTTACTGCTAACACCTGCAATTTAGTTGAAAAAAATATCACAGTGCCGCTAAAGAGAATCATGACTAGCGATATTGTGGAGGGCTATTCCGATGTTGTGTCTGATGATAGTTTCAAGATTCAGCTGGAACAGTGTGTTGCTGGCATCAAACTTGATTATAAATTCACCACTGCCGGTTCAACTGGCGTGAGTGGCAATAGCGACATCCTGGAGATCGCCAGTGGTAATGACGCAGCCGAAGGGGTCGGATTACAAATTCTCGACAGCAACAATAATGTGCTGAAATTTGATCATGATTACAACGCGGTAGCGCAAACAACCGATAGGCAGTCTGTCACTATCCCTTTGAAAGCGAGATATGTACAAACAGGCACTGTAAAAGCGGGAAAGGTTGACTCTGTTGCGACATTTAACGTTTTTTACCGCTAGCCAAAAATAGCCTGTGTATTTGCAGGCTTTTCTTTTCAACATTCCAGCCTAATTTATTAACCCTTTCTTTTCATCTGGTTATTTCTTAACCCCTCAGTTTTAGTAGGGACGCGTATTGCTTGCTATCTCGCCAGAGTTTCGAATATTATGCTGCCGTTATAATAATAATTCTCGTTTACGTTATCATTCACTTTCATCAGAGAAATACCAATGGCGCGTCTTAAAACTGCTCAGCCAAGTTCATCGCTGCGTAAAATCGCAGTAGTGGTAGCCACAGCGGTTAGCGGCATGTCTGTCTATGCACAGGCGGCGGTTGACCCGAAAGAAGAAACCATCACCGTAACTGCTGCACCTGCTCCGCAGGAAAGCGCATGGGGGCCTGCGGCAACCATCGCTGCACGACAGTCTGCTACGGCGACCAAAACCGACACTCCGATTCAAAAAGTTCCTCAGTCTATTTCAGTGGTCACCGCCGAAGAGATGGCGTTGCATCAGCCAAAATCGGTCAAAGAAGCGCTCAGCTACACCCCGGGCGTTGCCGTGGGTACGCGTGGCGCGTCCAATACCTATGACTACCTGATTATTCGCGGATTTGCCGCAGACGGCCAAAGTCAGAATAACTATCTGAATGGCCTGAAGATGCAGGGCAACTTCTACAACGATGCGGTCATCGACCCTTATATGCTGGAGCGCGCCGAAGTGATGCGCGGTCCGGTTTCCGTTCTGTACGGAAAGAGCAACCCGGGTGGGTTGTTGAACATGGTCAGCAAGCGCCCGACAACGGAGCCGCTGAAAGAAGTTCAGTTCAAAATGGGCACAGACAGCCTGTTCCAGACCGGTTTTGACTTCAGCGATGCGCTGGATGACGATGGTGTGTACTCATACCGCCTGACCGGCCTGGCGCGTTCCGCGAATGCGCAGCAGCAGGGCGCAGAAGAACAGCGTTATGCTATCGCGCCATCTTTCACATGGCGTCCGGATGATAAGACGAATTTCACCTTCCTCTCCTACTTCCAGAACGAGCCGGAAACCGGTTATTACGGCTGGTTGCCGAAAGAGGGGACCGTGTCTAAGCTGCCAAATGGTTCACGTCTGCCGACTGATTTCAACGAAGGTGCGGACAACAATACCTACTCTCGTAACGAGAAGATGGTGGGCTACAGCTTCGACCACGAATTTAACGACACCTTTACCGTACGTCAGAACCTGCGTTATGCCCAAAACAAAGTGTCGCAGAAAAGCGTGTACGGCTACGGCATGTGCTCCGATCCGCTGTATACCAAGGATCCGGCTAACAGCCCTTGTGCCAGTATCCCTCAGTCAGATTGGGATCACACGCTGACTCGTCAGTACGTTGACGATAATGAAAAATTGCAGAATTTCTCTGTTGATACCCAGTTGCAGAGCACATTCGCCACCGGTTCCCTGGATCACACATTGCTGACCGGCGTTGACTATATGCGTATGCGTAACGATATCAACTCCTGGTTCGGTTGGGCTGGTTCGGTAGCGCCGTCTGATATCTATAATCTTGATCGTAGCGATTTTGACTTTGGCTCGCACCCTGGACCTGGCGCAGCTTATCGCGTTCTGAATAAACAGGAACAAACGGGCCTGTACGCTCAGGATCAGATGCAGTGGGATAAGGTGCTGGTCACTCTGGGCGGTCGTTACGACTGGGCTAAGCAGGACTCTCTGAACCGCGTTTCTGGTGTGCTGGACTCCCGTGATGACCGACAGTTCACCTGGCGTGGCGGTGTTAACTACCTGTTCGATAACGGTGTAACCCCGTATTTCAGCTACAGCGAATCGTTTGAACCTAATTCTCAGGTTGGGGAAAGCGGCAATATCTTTGCGCCATCTAAAGGTAAGCAGTACGAAGCGGGCGTGAAGTACGTACCGAGCGATCGTCCGATCGTGTTGACCGGTGCCGTTTACCAGTTGACCAAAACCAACAACCTGATGGCCGACCCGAATGGATCGATCTGGTCAGTTGAAGGCGGCGAAATTCGTTCACGCGGTGTGGAAATTGAAGCGAAAGCGGCGCTGTCAGCCAGCGTTAACGTGGTGGGTTCTTATACCTACACCGATGCGGAATACACCACTGACACCAACTACAAAGGCAATACGCCTGCCCAGGTGCCAAAACATATGGCATCACTGTGGGGGGATTACACCCTCTATGATGGTGCGCTTTCCGGGCTGACGTTGGGTACGGGTGTTCGTTATACTAGTTCCAGTTATGGCGATCCGGCAAACTCCTTCAAAGTGGGAAGCTACACGCTGGTAGATGCGTTAGTACGTTACGATCTGGCGCGTGTTGGTATGGCTGGCTCCAACGTGGCGCTGCATGTGAACAACCTGTTTGACCGTGAATACGTCGCCAGCTGCTTCAATACTTATGGCTGCTTCTGGGGCGCAGAACGTCAGGTCGTTGCAACTGCAACCTTCCGTTTCTAATTTCTCTTTGGGCACGCTTTGCGTGCCCGTTTTACAAGTTGGCTGCTATGCAGGAAAACAGATCCCATCCCGACACCACTTTTGCGTTGCGTAATGTCTCCTTTCGTGTGCCTGGTCGCACGCTTTTGCATCCTCTCTCATTAACTTTTCCTGTAGGGAAAGTGACGGGTCTTATCGGCCACAACGGTTCCGGTAAATCGACATTATTGAAAATGCTGGGACGTCATCAGCCGCCGTCAGAAGGTGAAATCCTGCTCGACGAACAGCCGCTGGAGAGCTGGAGTAGTAAAGCGTTTGCCCGCAAGGTCGCCTATCTGCCGCAACAGCTGCCGCAGGCAGAAGGGATGACCGTACGCGAACTGGTGGCGATTGGTCGTTATCCGTGGCACGGGGCGCTGGGGCGTTTTGGCGTTGCCGACAGAGAGAAGGTAGAAGAAGCAATTTCGCTGGTCGGTTTAAAGCCGCTGGCGCACCGTCTGGTCGATAGCCTGTCCGGTGGGGAACGCCAACGCGCATGGATTGCCATGCTGGTGGCACAGGACAGCCGCTGTCTGCTGCTTGATGAACCGACTTCCGCGCTGGATATTGCCCATCAGGTTGACGTGCTGGCGCTGGTGCACCGCTTAAGCCAGCAGCGCGGGCTGACGGTGGTTGCGGTGCTGCATGATATCAATATGGCGGCCCGTTACTGCGATTACCTCGTTGCGCTGCGCGGCGGTGAGATGATTTCTCAAGGAACGCCTGCTGAACTGATGCGCAGTGAAACTCTGGAACAAATTTACGGTATCCCGATGGGCATTTTGCCGCATCCGGCCGGTGCCGCACCCGTGAGTTTTGTCTATTAATGATCGGATTACATCATATTACCCGTCGGCGGCTGCTTACGGCGATGGCGCTGTCGCCTCTGCTGTGGCGGATGAATACGGCGCACGCCGCGGCGGTTGAGCCACAGCGCATTGTAGCGCTGGAATGGCTGCCGGTAGAGCTGCTGCTGGCGCTGGGTATTACGCCGTATGGCATCGCAGATATCCCTAACTACAAGCTGTGGGTCAGTGAGCCTCCTCTGCCGGACTCGGTAATTGACGTCGGGCTACGTACGGAACCCAATCTCGAACTGCTGACCGAAATGAAGCCCTCATTTCTGCTCTGGTCGGCAGGTTACGGTCCTTCCCCTGAAAAGCTGGCGCGGATTGCACCTGGCCGGGGATTTAACTTCAGCGATGGCAAAAAGCCGCTGGCCATTGCGCGACAGTCGCTGCAGGAAATGGCGCAATTGTTCAATCTGCAAGCTTCTGCTGAACGCCATTTGACTGAGTACGATCATTTTATCGCCAGCCTGAAACCGCGCTTTATGCAACGCGGCGCGCGTCCCGTACTCCTGACATCCCTGCTTGATTCGCGGCATATGTTGGTGTTTGGCTCAAACAGCCTGTTCCAGGACGTACTGGACGAATATGGGATCCCTAACGCCTGGCAGGGAGAAACAAACTTCTGGGGCAGCACTGCCGTGAGTATTGACCGTCTGGCTGCTTATAAGGATGTCGATGTGCTGTGCTTTGATCATGGCAACGATAAAGAGATGGCTGCGCTGATGTCTACGCCATTATGGCAGGCGATGCCGTTTGTCCGTGGCGGACGTTTTCAACGTGTGCCTGCCGTTTGGTTCTATGGCGCAACGCTATCGGCCATGCATTTTGCCCGTATTCTGGATAATGCGTTGGGAGGCAAAGCGTGAGCAGGAAACTTGAAATGCCGGATGGCGGCGCGAAAAGCGCTTTATCCGACCTACGGTTTGGGCGCTTTGTAGGCCGGATAAGGCGAAGCCGCCATCCGGCGTTGCTGTTGTTGGTGCTGTTTGTTGCTGCCTGCTGGCTGACATGGGTTAACTTCTCCGTTGCGCTACCGCGCAGTCAGTGGCAACAGGCTATCTGGTCACCGGATATCGACATCATTGAGCAGATGGTTTTTCACTATAGCCTGCTGCCGAGGCTGGCGATATCGCTATTGGTCGGCGCCGGGCTGGGTCTGGTCGGCGTGTTGTTTCAGCAGGTGTTGCGTAACCCGCTGGCGGAGCCAACCACGCTGGGCGTTGCGACTGGTGCGCAGATGGGCATTACGGTTACCACGCTGTGGGCTATTCCTGGTGCGCTGACCACGCAATTTGCGGCGCTGGCGGGAGCATGTGTCGTTGGGGTGCTGGTGTTTGGCGTTGCCTGGGGCAAGCGTCTTTCTCCGGTGACGTTAATCCTTGCCGGGCTGGTGGTCAGCCTGTACTGCGGGGCGATTAACCAGTTGATGGTTATCTTCCATCACGATCAGCTGCAAAGCATGTTTTTATGGAGCAGCGGCACGTTAACGCAAACCGACTGGAGCGGCGTACAGCGTCTGTGGCCGCAGCTGTTGGGCGGTGTGATGCTGACTCTGTTGTTATTACGCCCAATGACGCTGATGGGACTGGATGACGGCGTGGCGCGCAACCTCGGTCTGGCGCTGTCGCTGGCACGTCTGGCGGCGTTATCGCTGGCCATTGTCATCAGCGCCTTACTGGTTAACGCGGTTGGGATTATCGGCTTTATTGGCCTGTTTGCACCGCTGCTGGCGAAAATGCTCGGTGCGCGTCGTTTGCTGGCACGTCTGGTGCTTGCCCCGCTGATTGGTGCGTTGATCCTCTGGCTCTCCGACCAAATCATTCTGTGGCTGACCCGCGTATGGATGGAAGTCTCCACCGGTTCAGTGACGGCGTTGATTGGCGCACCGTTGCTACTGTGGTTGTTGCCGCGCTTGAGGAGTATGAGCGCCCCGGATATGAACGCCAGTAATCGCATCGCCGCTGAGCGTCAGAATGTGCTGATGTTTGCGCTGGCAGGTGGCGTTATCTTGCTGCTAACCCTCGTGGTGGCGCTGTCGTTTGGCCGCGACGCACATGGCTGGACATGGGCCAGCGGCGCGATGCTGGATGAGCTGATGCCCTGGCGCTGGCCTCGCATTCTGGCGGCCCTGATTGCCGGGGTGATGCTGGCGGTAGCGGGCTGTATTATTCAACGTCTGACGGGCAACCCGATGGCCAGCCCGGAAGTGCTGGGCATTAGCTCCGGTGCGGCATTTGGCGTGGTGCTCATGCTGTTTTTGGTCCCCGGAAATGCTTTTGGCTGGCTGCTGCCTGCCGGAAGCCTCGGGGCCGCGGCTACTCTGCTTATCATTATGATTGCCGCCGGGCGCGGTGGTTTTTCACCGCATCGTATGCTGTTGGCCGGCATGGCGCTCAGTACGGCCTTTACTATGCTGCTGATGATGCTGCAGGCCAGCGGCGATCCGCGCATGGCGGGCGTGTTGACCTGGATTTCCGGCTCAACCTATAACGCGAGCGGAGAGCAGGTACTGCGTACCGGGATTGTGATGGTGATTCTGCTGGCGATGACGCCGCTGTGCCGCCGTTGGCTAACAATTTTACCGCTCGGCGGCGATACGGCGCGGGCTGTCGGTATGGCTATCACGCCATCACGCGTGGGGTTACTGCTGCTGGCGGCAGGGCTGACGGCGACAGCCACCATGACTATTGGACCGTTGAGCTTTGTCGGGCTGATGGCTCCGCATATTGCCCGTATGATGGGTTTTCGTCGGGCGATGCCGCATATGCTGATTTCGGCGCTGGCGGGTGGCGTGTTGCTGGTCTTTGCTGACTGGTGCGGCAGGATGGTGCTGTTTCCGTATCAGATCCCGGCGGGATTATTGTCGACGTTTATTGGTGCGCCGTACTTTATCTATCTGCTGAGAAAGCAGAGCCGCTGAGGCTGACCCCTTTCATGTAGGCCGGATAAGACGCTTTGCGTCGACATCCGGCAATAAAAAAGCCGGGTGGCGGCTTCGCCTTACCCGGCCTACATTTCTGCACGTTCTCTTGTTTACAATTTCGCAAACACCCGGCGCGCGGCGTCGATGGTGTTATTGATATCGTCTTCACTGTGCGCCACGGACATAAAGCCCGCTTCGAAGGCAGACGGCGCCAGATAAATTCCTTCATCCAGCATCATGTGGAAGAAGCGCTTGAAGCGTTCGACGTCGCATGCCATCACATCCTGATAGCAGGTTACGGTTTCTGCATCTGTGAAGAAAATCCCGAACATCCCGCCCACATGGTTAACCACCAGCGGAATATTCGCTTCTTCGGCAGCTTCCAACAGACCTTCCGCCAGACGCGTCGTCAGTTCGTTCAGCGTTTCATGAATACCCGGTTGGGCGACTTCGGTCAGACAGGCATAACCTGCCGCCATCGCGATCGGGTTACCGGAAAGCGTCCCCGCCTGGT
The DNA here is from genome assembly GCF_030332875.1 of Citrobacter sp. Cpo045. Lineage (NCBI taxonomy): Bacteria > Pseudomonadati > Pseudomonadota > Gammaproteobacteria > Enterobacterales > Enterobacteriaceae > Citrobacter > Citrobacter sp. Cpo045. The sequence goes on along the minus strand of NZ_JAOWGZ010000091.1, from coordinate 47,980 downwards.
AAACCGGACCGGTCGGCGCCAGTGCGTCCATCACATCGCGGCGACCGCCGAATGCGCCAACGGGCATTCCGCCACCGATGATTTTACCGAGGCAGGTCAGATCCGGCACGACGCCGTAATAATCCTGTGCTCCGGCCAGCGCTACGCGGAAACCGGTCATCACTTCATCGATGATCAACAGTGCGCCAAACTCATCGCACAGCGCACGCAGGCCCGGCAGGAATTCCGGCAGCGGCGGGATGCAGTTCATGTTGCCGGCAACCGGCTCAACGATGATGCACGCGATCTCCTGCGGATACTGTTCAAATGCCGCACGTACTGAAGCGAGATCGTTGTAGGTGCAGGTCAGGGTGTGTTTCGCGAAATCGGCCGGAACGCCTGGGGAGTTCGGCTGGCCCAGCGTTAATGCACCGGAACCAGCCTTAACCAGCAGGCAGTCGGCATGGCCGTGGTAGCAGCCTTCAAATTTGATGATTTTATCGCGACCGGTGAAACCGCGCGCCAGACGGATTGCGCTCATTGTCGCTTCCGTACCGGAGTTCACCATGCGCACCATGTCCATGGTCGGCACTAATTCGGTGACCAGCTCCGCCATTTTCACTTCCATCTCGGTCGGTGCACCGAAGCTTAAACCGCGCTCCGCAGCTTCAATCACCGCATTACGGATTGCCGGGTGGTTGTGACCCAGTACCATCGGTCCCCAGGAACCGACGTAATCGACATAGGCTTTACCATCGACATCGTACAGATACGCGCCGTCCGCTTTTTCGATAAACAGCGGAGTACCACCCACGCCAGTAAAGGCGCGAACGGGGGAGTTAACGCCGCCTGGGATAAGTTCGCGTGCTGCGCTGTAGAGATTTTCAGACTTACTCATGGATGGGGTCCTGGTTCGTAGAAAAAGTAAATGCCCGCTATTCTAGTTATTCAGAGAAGGTTATGAAAGTTTTACGCATTTGAAACAATGCGATTTGCAGGGGATTTTCGCGAAATGTGCGAGTAGAATGCCGATTCCGTATTTGTATTACCAATTAATGATCATCTGATGAAGACAGACACTCCCTCTTTTGAAGCACAGCAAATTGTGCGTTTACGCCGCAGGGATCAAATTCGTCGTCTCCTGGAACGAGACAAAACGCCGTTGGCGATCCTGTTGATGGCCGCAGTAGTGGGTACTGTGACAGGGCTTGTTGGCGTGGCATTTGAGAAAGCGGTGACCTGGGTGCAGAATCAGCGCATTGGCACGCTGGCTCAGGTTGCGGACCATGACATTCTGCTGTGGCCGCTGGCGTTTATTCTCTCGGCGTTGCTGGCGATGGTCGGCTATTTCCTGGTGCGTAAATTTGCGCCGGAAGCCGGTGGTTCGGGGATCCCAGAGATTGAAGGTGCGCTGGAAGAGCTGCGACCTGTGCGTTGGTGGCGTGTCCTGCCGGTGAAATTTATCGGCGGCATGGGCACGCTGGGTGCTGGCATGGTGCTTGGGCGTGAAGGTCCGACCGTGCAGATTGGCGGTAACCTCGGGCGCATGGTGCTGGATATTTTCCGCATGCGTAGCGCCGAAGCGCGGCATACCTTATTGGCTACCGGTGCCGCAGCGGGCCTTTCGGCGGCGTTTAACGCTCCGCTGGCGGGGATCCTGTTCATCATTGAAGAGATGCGCCCGCAGTTTCGCTATAACCTTGTGTCGATCAAAGCCGTGTTTACCGGCGTTATTATGTCGAGCATTGTGTTTCGTGTTTTCAACGGTGAAGCCCCGATAATTGAAGTCGGGAAACTGTCTAATGCGCCGGTGAATACGCTGTGGCTGTATCTCGTGCTCGGGCTTATTTTTGGCTGTGTCGGGCCATTGTTCAACACCATGGTGTTGCGCACCCAGGATATGTTCCAGCGCTTTCACGGCGGTGAAATTAAAAAATGGGTGCTGATGGGCGGCGCGATCGGCGGTCTGTGCGGTATCCTGGGATTAATTCAACCTGAAGCGGCAGGCGGTGGCTTTAACCTGATCCCGATTGCCGCAGCAGGCAATTTTAGCGTCGGTCTACTGCTGTTTATATTTATCACCCGGGTGATCACCACGCTGCTGTGCTTCTCATCCGGCGCACCCGGTGGGATCTTTGCCCCGATGCTGGCGTTGGGGACGTTGCTTGGTACGGCGTTCGGTATGGCTGCGGCGGCCTCTTTTCCGCAGTATCACCTGGAGGCCGGAACCTTTGCCATTGCCGGAATGGGGGCTTTGTTGGCTGCTTCGGTGCGTGCGCCGCTAACAGGTATTGTACTGGTGCTGGAGATGACCGATAACTATCAGCTCATTTTGCCAATGATTATTACTTGTCTTGGCGCAACACTATTAGCCCAATTTATGGGCGGAAAGCCGCTATACTCGACTATCCTGGCTCGTACGCTGGCAAAACAGGAAGCGGAGCAGGCGGCAAAAAGCCAGGGTACTGCCGCTGGCGAGAATACTTGAACGAAATACCAGGGTATTAGATAATGGCCCAAAATATTGGGTTGAAATTTACCCAATTGCCGATGTCGTTTGGAGCAAAATATGAGTGATGACGTAGCGCTGCCACTGCAATTTACTGAAGCAGCAGCCAATAAAGTTAAAAGCCTGATCGCTGACGAAGATAACCCGAATCTGAAATTACGCGTGTATATCACTGGCGGTGGTTGCAGCGGTTTCCAGTACGGTTTCACCTTTGATGATCAGGTCAATGAAGGTGATATGACCATCGAGAAACAAGGTGTTGGTCTGGTCGTTGATCCGATGAGTCTGCAATATCTGGTGGGCGGCGCGGTTGACTATACCGAAGGTCTGGAAGGTTCCCGCTTCGTTGTGACTAACCCGAATGCGAAAAGCACCTGCGGGTGTGGTTCTTCTTTCAGCATCTGATTGCTGTCTGTAATACTGATGGTCTGATGTTGTAGGCCCGGTAAGCGCAACGCCACCGGGCAATGTGCCGGATGGCGGCGTAAACGCCTTATCCGGCCTACATATTCTGTATCGTCATATCAACGCCCGTTATCATCCAGCGCAAACGTCGGCAATTTCAGATGCCAGCGAATGGCGGCAAGCCGAATCAGCAGCGTGACAATCATCCCCATCATACTGGCGTTTTCCAGTGAAACATCAAAGGTATAAAACGCTGTCGCATGCACGATCCCGCCGATAATACAGGCTGTGGCGTAGATCTCGGTGCGCAAAATCATCGGGACTTCACGAGCTAACACATCGCGAATGATCCCACCACCAACGCCGGTAATCACCCCCATACAAATCGCCACCAGCGGCCCTGTTCCTGCGAGAAATGCCTTGTTGACCCCAATACCTACGAACACAGCCAGACCAACGGCATCCAGCACCGGAAGGATCCATTTCGGTATGCGTCTTGGTTGACGTACCAACAGGATCGTCAGCATGCTGGTGATCATCGCCACCACCAGATCGGTCGGATCCTTAACCCAAAAAACCGGTCCATTATCCAGCGCCATATCGCGGATCGTTCCACCACCAACGGCGGTAACCACGCCAAGTACCAGGACGCCAAACGGATCCATACGTAATTTTCCGGCCAGTAATACGCCAGAGATTGCAAATACCGCGGTGCCGACAATATCAAGCCAATAGACGAGCATTTTTAAATCCTCACAACAGACCTGGTGGGGGCAGGCGCTAATTTATCTGTGAAAGCGCATTACAGAGTTGTTTTGCGGCGAGGATAATACGCGGGCTCGCGCGTTCGAACCAGTCACTATTAAGTGTAATAATGGGTATTTTTAGCTGGTTTCCCCAGTATTGCTCAATTTTCAGAGTTTCGCCTGGACCGCCGGTTGCAACAATAGCCTGGGGGGCTCGTGCCAGGACCTGCTCACGGCTAACCTGCGGCCAGGGAACCCGACTACCGGCAAAGATGTTTTCTCCGCCGCATACCTCAAGAACTTCGTGCTGAATAGAACCTTTTCCACTGGTAAACAGAGGATTGGCACCAAACTGGAGAAACACGCGTTTTTTCGGTTTGTTGGCATACTGAGATTTAAGTAAAGCATAGTCATCAAGCATGGTTTGCGCCGCTTGTTTAGCTTGTTCAGGCTTGGGGCTCCATGCTGCCAATTGGCGTAGCGCATCGGCAACCTGCTCAATGGTAACGGCGTCCACCCAGATGACCTTAATTCCCAGAGAGGTCAGTTGATTCACCTGCCGCTCAGCATTTCCCCCGCGCCAGGCGACGACCAAATCAGGTTTCAGCGCCACAATACGTTCAAGATTCATCCCTTGCCAGGTTGAGACTTCCTCAATACTTTTGGCTTCTGGCGGGTAGTTAGAATAGCTGCTGACGCCAACGGGGGTAATGCCAGCGGCAAAAGCGAGTTCAGTATTGGCAGGAGAAAGCGTCACAACACGCGGCGCGGCGTAAAGGAACGCCGGGAGAGTGAAAAGCAGGGCGACCAGCGCCCTGGAGAGTAATTTAGCCATGCGCCAGTTTCTGTACCAGCGTTTCAACCATCAGGCTTGACTGCTTCGCGGCAACCACCAGGAATTCGTCAAAGCTGAGATGGGACTGCTGATCGGCAACGTCAGAGATGGCGCGAACCACGACGAACGGTACGTTAAAGTTATGGCAAACGTGCGCAATAGCGGTGGCTTCCATCTCAACGGCAATCGCCTGTGGGAAGTTGTGCTTAATTTTAGCCAGCCCTACGGATCCATTAATGAAGGCATCGCCGCTGACGATAAGCCCACGAACGGCATGCAGATTCAGTTCCGCAATGCAGGATTCTGCTGCGGCAACCAGCGCAGGATCGGCTTTAAAACCCGCCGGGCAGCCCGGTAGCTGACCAAATTCATAGCCAAAGGCAGTGACGTCGGCGTCGTGATAGCGCGCTTCGTCAGAAACTACGATATCCCCGACTTTCAGCGTAGAGGCCAGGCCGCCCGCTGAACCGGTATTAATGATGGCGTCCGGCTTGCAGCGTTCAAGCAGCAACGAAGCGCCCAGTGCCGCAGCCACTTTACCGATACCCGATTTCAGCAGCGCAACCTCTGTACCGTTCAGTTGGCCGGTGTAAATTTCACAACCGCCGAGCGCGATGGTCTGACGGTTTTCGATTTTGTCACGCAGCAGCGTAACTTCTTCTTCCATTGCACCAATGATGCCGATTTTCATAGATTTACTCGCGATAAGCCAGATTTGAGGGCATAGTCTATCATGCGCTTAAGGGGTAGCGCATTTCTCAGGCGGGAGAGGACATGGCACAGATCGATTTCCGAAAAAAAATAAACTGGCATCGTCGTTACCGTTCGCCGCAGGGCGTGAAGACTGAGCATGAGATCCTGCGTATTTTCGAAAGCGATCGCGGACGTATTATCAATTCACCGGCCATTCGCCGACTGCAACAAAAAACGCAGGTCTTTCCGCTGGAGCGTAATGCGGCAGTACGCACGCGCTTGACGCACTCGATGGAAGTTCAGCAGGTTGGGCGCTATATCGCGAAAGAGATCCTCAGCCGACTGAAAGAACTAAAGCTGCTTGAGCTGTATGGCCTGGATGAACTGACAGGGCCATTTGAGAGTATTGTCGAAATGTCCTGCCTGATGCATGACATTGGTAATCCGCCGTTTGGCCATTTTGGGGAGGCGGCAATTAATGACTGGTTCCGCCAGCGGCTGTATCCCGCAGATGCAGAAAGTCAGCCCCTAAGTGATGACCGTTGCCAGGTGACGGCATTACGGTTGCGTGAAGGCGAAGAGTCGCTGAATGATATTCGCCGTAAGGTACGCCAGGACCTGTGCCATTTTGAAGGCAATGCGCAGGGTATTCGCCTTGTGCATACGTTGATGCGTATGAACCTTACCTGGGCGCAGGTTGGCGGTATTTTAAAATATACCCGTCCGGCGTGGTGGCGCGGCAGTGCACCCGAGACACACAACTATTTAATGAAGAAGCCGGGTTATTACCTTTCTGAAGAACCGTATATTGAGCGGTTGCGTAAAGAATTATCATTAGCGCCTTACAGTCGCTTTCCATTAACCTGGATTATGGAAGCTGCCGATGATATCTCTTATTGCGTGGCGGATCTGGAAGATGCCGTTGAGAAAAGAATCTTTAGCGTCGAGCAACTTTATCACCACCTGCATGAGGCGTGGGGGCAGCATGAAAAAGGTTCCCTGTTTAGCCAGGTTGTTGAAAACGCCTGGGAGAAGTCACGTTCAAATACATTAAGCCGGAGTACCGAAGATCAGTTCTTTATGTATTTACGCGTCAATACGCTGAATAAACTGGTGCCATATGCGGCCCAGCGGTTTATTGATAATTTGCCGCAGATTTATGAAGGCAGCTTTAATCATGCGCTGCTAGAAGATGCAAGTAGCTTCAGCCAGTTACTGGGTGTTTATAAAAATGTGGCGGTAAAACATGTGTTTAGCCATCCGGATGTTGAACAACTGGAACTACAGGGCTATCGGGTGATCAGCGGGTTGCTGGAGATCTATCAGCCGTTATTAAAAATGTCTCAGTCAGATTTTTCTGAACTGGTCGACAATGAAAGAGTAAAACGTTTTCCTATCGAGTCCCGTTTATTTCAGAAGTTGTCTACCCGCCATCGTCTTGCGTATGTTGAGGCGGTTAGTAAAATATCGACGGGGTGCGCCGAGTATTCGGTTCTGGAATATTATTATCGCTGTCGGCTGATTCAGGATTATATCAGCGGAATGACAGATTTGTATGCCTGGGATGAATATCGTCGCTTGATGGCCGTAGAACAATAAATACTCATTTGTAAAGACGGACAATAAAATTTTACTTTTTCCTTAAACTTAATTCTGGAACTTAGCGCTATAAAACGACTCTGACGTATACAGCAATTTTGCGTTACCTGTTAATCGAGAACGAAACACATGAAAAAAACCACATTAGCAATGAGTGCACTGGCTCTGAGTTTAGGTTTGGCGTTGTCCCCCCTGTCTGCTACAGCGGCTGAGACGTCGTCTTCAGCAATGACCGCCCAACAGATGCCAAGCCTGGCCCCGATGCTCGAAAAAGTGATGCCATCGGTGGTAAGTATTAACGTCGAGGGGAGCACGACGGTAAATACGCCGCGCATGCCGCGTAATTTCCAGCAGTTCTTCGGTGATAATTCACCGTTCTGCCAGGACGGTTCTCCGTTCCAGAGTTCTCCGTTCTGCCAGGGCGGCGCACCGGGCGCTGACAATGGCGGCGGCCAGCAGCAGAAATTTATGGCACTCGGTTCCGGCGTAATTATTGATGCCGCGAAAGGGTATGTCGTGACCAATAACCACGTGGTAGATAACGCCACGGTGATTAAAGTTCAGTTGAGCGATGGTCGTAAATTTGACGCGAAGATCGTGGGTAAAGATCCGCGCTCCGATATCGCGCTGATCCAAATTCAGGATCCGAAAAACCTGACGGCGATTAAGCTGGCAGATTCCGATGCGCTGCGCGTGGGTGATTACACCGTGGCAATTGGTAACCCGTTTGGCCTCGGCGAAACGGTGACTTCCGGTATCGTTTCTGCACTGGGCCGTAGCGGCCTGAATGCGGAAAACTACGAAAACTTTATTCAGACGGATGCTGCGATCAACCGGGGTAACTCCGGTGGTGCGCTGGTCAACCTGAACGGTGAGCTGATCGGTATTAACACCGCGATCCTCGCGCCGGACGGCGGTAACATCGGTATCGGTTTTGCGATCCCAAGCAACATGGTGAAAAACCTGACCTCGCAGATGGTTGAGTTTGGCCAGGTTAAACGCGGTGAGCTGGGCATTATGGGTACCGAGCTGAGCTCTGAGCTGGCGAAAGCGATGAAAGTTGACGCTCAGCGTGGCGCATTCGTCAGCCAGGTGATGCCGAACTCTTCCGCAGCGAAAGCGGGGATTAAAGCCGGGGATGTGATTACCTCCCTGAACGGCAAACCTATCAGCAGCTTCGCCGCCCTGCGTGCGCAGGTCGGTACGATGCCGGTTGGCAGCAAAATCACCCTGGGTCTGCTGCGTGACGGCAAGCCGGTCACCGTGAACCTGGAATTGCAGCAGAGCAGCCAGACTCAGGTTGACTCCAGCTCTATCTTTAAAGGCATCGAAGGTGCCGATATGAGCAACAAAGGCCAGGACAAAGGTGTCGTGGTAAGCGACGTGAAACCGAATTCTCCGGCTGCACAGATTGGCCTGAAGAAAGGGGATGTGATTATCGGCGCGAACCAGCAGCCGGTGAAAAACATCGCTGAACTGCGCAAAATCCTCGACAGCAAACCGGCTGTACTGGCGCTGAACATTCAGCGCGGTGACAGCTCCATCTATCTGTTGATGCAGTAATCTCCCTCAACCCCTTCCTGTACAGGAAGGGGTTTCTTTTTGTGATACTTCCCACAACTCCATACTTCTCCCTTTCGCTTTGTGCATTTGCACAATGTCGCCGCTTATTATCTTCCCTATGCTTGAGCTCTGCTCACAGGAGGGGTTTATGGCTGGTTGGCATCTTGATACCAAAATGGCGCAGGATATCGTGGCGCGTACCATGCGCATCATTGATACCAATATCAACGTAATGGATGCCCGTGGGCGGATAATCGGCAGCGGCGATCGCGAACGTATTGGTGAATTGCACGAAGGCGCGCTGCTGGTGCTTTCGCAGGGTCGGGTGGTCGATATCGACGATGCGGTGGCACGTCACTTGCACGGTGTACGACAGGGGATAAACCTGCCTCTACGTCTGGAAGGCGAAATCGTTGGCGTTATCGGCCTTACCGGCGAGCCGGAGCATCTGCGCAAATACGGCGAGTTAGTATGTATGACCGCCGAAATGATGCTGGAACAGTCGCGCTTGATGCATCTGTTAGCGCAGGATAGCCGTCTGCGTGAAGAGCTGGTGATGAACCTGATTCAGGCGGAAGAGAATACGCCAGCGCTGATGGAATGGGCCCAGCGTTTAGGCATTGATTTGAACCAGCCACGCGTGGTGGCGGTGTTGGAGGTCGATAGTGGCCAGCTTGGCGTTGACAGTGCGATGGCGGAGTTACAGCAATTGCAGAATGCGTTGACCACACCCGAACGTAATAATCTGATTGCGATTGTTTCCCTGACCGAGATGGTGGTGCTGAAACCGGCGCTCAATCAGTTTGGCCGCTGGGACGCTGAAGATCATCGTAAGCGCGTTGAGCAGCTTATTGCCCGTATGAAAGAGAACGGACAGCTGCGTTTTCGCGTATCGCTGGGCAACTATTTTACCGGGCCCGGTAGCATTGCCCGTTCGTATCGTACGGCGCGCACTACCATGATGGTCGGCAAGCAGCGGATGCCGGAAAGCCGTAGCTATTTCTATCAGGATTTGATGCTGCCAGTACTGCTGGACAGCCTGCGCGGCGGCTGGCAGGCCAATGAGCTGGCGCGTCCGTTGGTGAGGCTGAAAGCGATGGATAACAATGGGTTGCTGCGTCGGACATTGGCGGCATGGTTTCGTCATAACGTCCAGCCGCTGGCCACCTCAAAGGCACTGTTTATTCACCGCAATACGCTGGAATATCGCCTGAATCGTATTTCAGAACTGACCGGGCTGGATCTGGGGAATTTTGACGACAGACTGCTGCTGTATGTGGCGTTACAACTGGATGAACAACATTGATTAACTGCCTGATGGCGCTACGCTTATCAGGCCTACGAGGATATACCTATAGGCCGGATAAGGCGTAAGACGCCGCCATCCGGCAACAAACGGCTTATTTACGCGTCAGTTTTTCCAGATCGGCTTCAATTTCGCTGATCTTGTTGGTCACGACGCTTTCGAGATGACGTAAATCATCAAGGATCTTGCGTTTAAGATCGACTTCGCTGCGATCGCGCTGGCAGATCTGATCCAGTTCATCGATCACATAGCGCAGGTTGGGACTGATCTCCTGCACTTCTTTGTAACCCTGGCCGATGCCATCAGCTACCACCGTTTTGCGCTGACGGGGATATTTGAACTTCACGCTCTTGGCAAAAAACTCGCCTTTATCCTTTTGGAAATAGATTTTCAGGATATCGTTGTTGGCTTCTTGCCGCAGGCTGTAACGATCGATCTCTTCAGGATTAGTAATGCCCAGACTTTTCAGATTGTCATACATAGCGGTACCCTTAAGCTCACTATAACCATTGAATAATTAACGAAAAGCCTTGTTTATGCCACTCGCAGATGTAAAAAAAGCGGGCTAAGCCCGCTTTTTCAAATCGCTGTTAGTCGATAGTGCGCAACAGTTCGTTGATTCCCACTTTGCCACGCGTTTTGGCATCGACTTTCTTCACAATCACCGCGCAGTACAGGCTGTATTTACCATCTTTCGACGGCAGGTTGCCGGAGACGACCACGGAGCCTGCCGGAACGCGACCGTAATGCACTTCGCCAGTTTCGCGATCGTAAATACGGGTGCTCTGACCGATGTACACGCCCATGGAGATAACAGAACCTTCTTCGACGATCACGCCTTCAACCACTTCAGAGCGTGCGCCGATGAAGCAGTTGTCTTCGATGATGGTTGGGTTAGCCTGCAACGGCTCCAGTACGCCGCCGATGCCAACGCCGCCGGACAGGTGTACGTTTTTACCGATTTGCGCACAGGAACCGACTGTCGCCCAGGTATCAACCATCGTACCTTCATCAACATAAGCGCCGATGTTTACGTAAGATGGCATCAGCACGGTGTTACGGGCGATAAATGCACCCTGACGCACGGCCGCAGGCGGAACCACGCGGAAACCTTCCTTCTGGAAGCGCGCTTCGTCGTAGTTGGCGAATTTCATCGGTACTTTATCGAAGTAACGGCTTTCCGCACCTTCGATGACCTGATTATCGTTAATACGGAAAGAGAGCAGGACCGCCTTTTTCAGCCACTGATGCGTGACCCACTGACCCTCAATCTTCTCTGCGACGCGCAGTGCACCGGAATCCAGTAAAGAAATAACCTGATTCACCGCTTCGCGGGTTACGGTATCTACATTTGCCGGAGTAATGTCGGCACGGCGCTCGAAAGCGGACTCAATAACGTTCTGTAACTGCTGCATTGTTAAACTCTTTCCATAATAAATAAAAACATCACCCTTTATCGTTTGGATTGAGGGCCTCTGTCAACCGTTGATGCACTTCCTGCTGCAGCTCATTATTAAGGGCGCGCCGGTCGGCGGTGGCGATTATGAATAAATCTTCTACTCGCTCGCCAATGGTTGTAATTCGGGCGCCATGCAGCGAAATTCCCAGATCGGCAAAAATCTGCCCGACCCGCGCCAGCAGGCCGGGCTGGTCGAGAGCGATAAGCTCCAGGAATGATTTTCGGTCGGTATGGGTCGGCAAAAAGGTGACCTCAGTATCGACGGTAAAGTGGCGTAATTTTGCCGGCTGGCGACGCGGTTGCGGTGGCTGCCAACTGCGCTGCGTGATGGCCTGTTCCAGTCCAAAACGGATCGCTTCGTGTCGATCTGAAGACAACGGGCTGCCGTCCGGTTCCAGCACGATGAACGTATCCATCGCCATCCCATCGCGGGTAGTGAAAATCTGCGCATCGTGGACGCTAAGATTACGCCTGTCCAGTTCAGCGCAGACGGCGGCAAACAGGTAAGGGCGGTCAGGGCTCCAGATGAAAATTTCTGTCCCGCCGCGCGTGGCCTGTGGGCTGAGCAGGATCAGCGGCTTGCTGAGATCGTGTTGCAGCAGATGGCGCGCATGCCAGGCCAGCTGATTTGGGCTGTGACGCACGAAGTAGTTGGCGCGACAGCGTGACCAGATGTGGTGCAACGCTTCTTCATCAATGTTGTCCATTCGCAGTAGCGCCAGCGCCTGAAGCTGATGATGGCGTACACGCTCACGCATATCCGGCGTATTTTGCATGCCACGACGGAGTTGTTTTTCCGTTGCGAAGTACAGCTCGCGTAACAGGCTTTGCTTCCAGCTATTCCACAGCGTTTCGTTGGTGGCGCAAATATCCGCGACGGTCAGACACACCAAAAAGCGCAGACGGTGTTCCGTTTGTACCTCTTCGGCGAATTGCTTAATTACTTCGGGATCCTGAATATCGCGGCGCTGAGCGGTCACCGACATCAGCAAATGCTGGCGCACCAGCCACACGATCAGCTGCGTTTCGCGGGAATTCAGGCCGTGCAGTTCGGCGAACTTGAGCACGTCCTGAGCGCCGAGCACCGAGTGATCGCCGCCGCGACCTTTGGCGATATCGTGGAACAGCGCGGCAATCAGAATCAACTCCGGCTGTCGCAGACGCGGCCATAGATCCACGCATAGCGGATGGCGCTGACGGGTCTCTTCGTTGGCAAAACTTTCCAGCTTGAGCATTACGCGGATGGTGTGTTCATCCACCGTATAGGCATGAAACAGGTCAAACTGCATTTGGCCGACTATATGCGACCATTGCGGCATATAAGCCCACAACACGCTGTGGCGATGCATTGGCAGCAGACCGCGGCTCACCGCACCCGGATGACGCAACATACTGAGAAACAGCGATCGCGCTTCCGGGATGTAGCACAGCGGCTGCGTTAAATGACGGCGGGCATGACGCAAATGGCGCAGCGTGGTGGAGTAAATCCCGCTGATCGCGCTGTTACGCACCATGATGTAAAACATCCGCAGTATCGCTTCTGGTTTGCGGATAAACAGATCGTCGTTGCGCAGATCGATCAACGTGCCGCGCAGTTGGAAGTCGTCATCAATCGGGCGCGGTTTTTCATCGGCGGGCATGGCGAGGATCGCCTCGTCGAACAGTTGCAACAGCATGTGATTCAGTTCGCTGACCCGTCGGGTGACGCGGAAATAGTCTTTCATCATCCGCTCGATAGGCTCGTTGCCTTCGCCGCCGTAGTTTAGCCGTTGCGCCACGCTGAGCTGGCGGTCAAACAGCAGGCGGTTGTCGTAACGACTAACGACCAGATGCAGGGCGAAGCGAATCCGCCACAGGATATGCAAACATTCATTCAGCTCGGCGCGTTCAGCCAGTGTCAAAAAGCCGAAGCCGACCATTTCGTCCAGTGAGGTGGCGCCAAAATGGCGACGCGCCACCCATTGCAGGGTATGGATATCGCGCAGGCCGCCGGGACTGCTTTTGATGTCCGGCTCCAGGTTGTAGCTGGTGCCGTGATAGCGCTGGTGGCGCTGATTCTGCTCTTCCACTTTAGCGGCGTAAAACTTGTCGGAAGGCCAGAAACCTTCGCTAAAAATATGCTTTTGCAGCTCCAGAAACAGCGCCACATCGCCGATCAGCAAGCGTGTTTCAATCAGGTTGGTGGCGACGGTTAAATCTGATAATCCTTCCAGCAGACACTCTTCCAGCGTACGCACGCTATGCCCAACCTCCAGCCTCACGTCCCATAGCAGCGTTAACAGCTCACCGACTTTCTCGGCCTGCGCATCAGGCAGCTTTTTACGACTCAGGATCAGCAGGTCAATATCGGAAAGCGGGTGCAGTTCGCCTCGCCCGTAGCCGCCAACGGCAACCAGCGCCAGATCGGCTATTTGCCCGAACCCAGCTTCTATCCACAAACGCTGTAGCAGTTGGTCAATAAATTCGGTGCGGGCCTCAATGAGCTGTTCTGCGGAAATTCCACTGTCAAACGCTTCGCCTAACCAGTTCTGGAAGGTGTCGATATGCGCTTTAATGCCAGAGCAGTTGAGATCTTGCTGTGGCCATGTCCCTGGGTTTTGCGGTTGGCCAGGCAGGGTGGGGAGGGCAGTATTTGCGTGCTGTTCAGGAAGAGTATTCATTATGCGCCACCCATTAAAAAGCCGGATGATGGCGTGAACGCCTTATCCGGCCTACTAAGTAGTACAATTTGTAGGCCTGATAAGATGCGAATGCATCGCCATCAGGCAAAACATTATTCGCCGTGTGTGATGATCGCCGGGATGGTGTCATCCTTGCGTAACGTCAGAATTTCACAGCCGTTTTCCGTCACTACAATAGTATGCTCGTACTGTGCAGACAAGCTCCGGTCTTTGGTTTTCACCGTCCAGCCGTCTTTCATGGTGCGGATGCGGTAATCACCGGCATTCAGCATCGGTTCTATGGTGAACGTCATGCCCGGCTGCAGTACCACACCACCGTCGTCTGCATCGTAGTGCAGAACCTGTGGCTCTTCATGGAAGCCGCGACCGATACCGTGACCGCAGTATTCACGAACAACAGAGAAACCTTCGCCTTCCGCGTATTTCTGAATCGCAGCGCCCAGCGTGCGCAGGCGAATGCCCGGTTTTACCATTCGCAGCGCCAGGTACAGGCTTTCCTGTGTGACGCGGCACAGACGCTCGCCCAGAATAGTAGGTTTGCCGACGATAAACATCTTGGAGGTATCGCCGTGGTACTCGTCTTTAATCACGGTTACGTCGATGTTGACGATGTCGCCGTCTTTCAGAAGTTTGGCGTCGTCCGGGATCCCGTGGCACACGACTTCATTAATAGAGATACATACGGATTTCGGATAGCCGTGATAGCCCAGGCAGGCGGAAATAGCCTGCTGCTCATTCACGATGTAGTCATTACAGAGGCGATCCAGCTCGCCGGTGCTGACGCCCGGTTTAACAAACGGCGCGATCATTTCCAGTACATCAGCGGCCAGGCGGCCAGCGACGCGCATTTTTTCGATTTCTTCAGGGGTCTTGATTGAGATAGCCATAAATTCTGTCCATCAGTGCCGATGATATCGGCAATAATTGTTTAAGTGCTGCCAATGGTATCAGTCTGGGGTGTACCCTGCCAAATTGAGAATCATTCTGAACTTCGCCTTTCGTGCCACAGATGCGTTGGCTACATTTTTTCACCCCAGTCACTTACTGGTTGTAAGCTCCCGGGGATTCAAAAATTTGCCGCCTTCCTGTAACACGAAATTCATCGTTCATTCAGCACAGACCGCCAACAATTATTGGTGTCGGTGGCGTATTTGTGGTATAAAGCGCGCCGGACTTCCGATCCATTCGAAGACTACACACGATGGACGGGAGCGACAAATCTCACTTTGTGTAACAACACACACGTATCGGCACATATTCCGGGGTGCCCTTTGGGGTCGGTAATATGGGGTGCGTGGAGGCTTAACCCCAACTTTTATATATAGAGGTTTTAATCATGGCAACTGTTTCCATGCGCGACATGCTCAAGGCTGGTGTTCACTTCGGTCACCAGACCCGTTACTGGAACCCGAAAATGAAGCCGTTCATCTTCGGTGCGCGTAACAAAGTTCACATCATCAACCTTGAGAAAACTGTACCGATGTTCAACGAAGCTCTGGCTGAACTGAACAAGATCTCTGCTCGTAAAGGTAAAATCCTTTTCGTTGGTACTAAACGCGCTGCAAGCGAAGCGGTGAAAGAAGCTGCTAACAGCTGCGACCAGTTCTTCGTGAACCATCGCTGGCTGGGCGGTATGCTGACTAACTGGAAAACCGTTCGTCAGTCCATCAAACGTCTGAAAGATCTGGAAACTCAGTCTCAGGACGGTACTTTCGAAAAGCTGACCAAGAAAGAAGCGCTGATGCGTACTCGTGAGCTTGAGAAACTGGAAAACAGCCTGGGCGGTATCAAAGACATGGGCGGTCTGCCGGACGCTCTGTTCGTAATCGATGCTGACCACGAGCACATTGCTATCAAAGAAGCAAACAACCTGGGTATCCCAGTATTTGCTATCGTTGATACCAACTCTGATCCGGACGGTGTTGACTTCGTTATCCCGGGTAACGACGACGCAATCCGTGCTGTGACCCTGTACCTGGGCGCTGTAGCTACTACCGTTCGTGAAGGCCGTTCTCAGGATCTGGCTTCCCAGGCGGAAGAAAGCTTCGTAGAAGCTGAATAATAAGGCACGCTCGTTAGAGCGACCCCTTATATATCCAAGATAATTCGAGTTGCAGGAAGGCGTTGACGCAACGAATCCCCCGGAGCTTACATAAGTAAGTGACTGGGGTGAGTAAGGAAAACAACGCACCTGCAGCTGGAAGAATGACGGATATAGGCCAGGTAGTATCACGTTTGGTTAGGGGGCCTGTATATGGCCCCCTTTTTCACTTTTAAATCTGTGCGGTTTCATGCCGGGCAGATCAAATCTTCCGAGGATTTTAGAATGGCTGAAATTACCGCATCCCTGGTAAAAGAGCTGCGTGAGCGTACTGGCGCAGGCATGATGGATTGCAAAAAAGCACTGACTGAAGCTAATGGCGACATCGAGCTGGCAATCGAAAACATGCGTAAGTCCGGTGCAATCAAAGCGGCGAAAAAAGCAGGCAACGTTGCTGCTGACGGCGTAATCAAAACCAAAATCGACGGCAACATCGCTTTCATTCTGGAAGTTAACTGCCAGACTGACTTCGTTGCTAAAGATGCTGGTTTCCAGGCATTTGCTGACAAAGTACTGGACGCTGCCGTTGCTGGCAAAATCACTGACGTTGAAGTTCTGAAAGCACAGTTCGAAGAAGAACGTGTTGCTCTGGTTGCTAAAATCGGTGAGAACATCAACATCCGTCGCGTTGCTTCCCTGGAAGGCGAAGTTCTGGGTAACTACCAGCACGGTGCTCGTATCGGTGTTCTGGTTGCTGCAACTGGCGCTAACGAAGAACTGGTTAAACAGCTGGCAATGCACGTTGCTGCAAGCAAACCAGAATTCGTTAAACCGGAAGACGTTTCCGCTGAAGTGGTAGAAAAAGAATACCAGGTTCAGCTGGACATCGCTATGCAGTCTGGCAAGCCGAAAGAAATCGCAGAGAAAATGGTTGAAGGCCGCATGAAGAAATTCACCGGCGAAGTTTCTCTGACCGGTCAGCCTTTCGTCATGGAACCGAGCAAATCTGTTGGTCAGCTGCTGAAAGAGCATAACGCTGACGTAACTGGTTTCATCCGCTTTGAAGTGGGTGAAGGCATCGAGAAAGTTGAGACTGACTTTGCAGCAGAAGTTGCTGCGATGTCCAAGCAGTCTTAATTTTTAAAGGAGCCGCCTGAGGGCGGCTTCTTTTTGTGTCTGGCTTGTAAATTCAGCGAACCGCTATAGTGGTCATGCTGAAAAGCGACATACAATGTCGCCGGAATTAACTCATCTCATTCGTTGACAGTCTCAGGAAAGAAACATGGCTACCAATGCAAAACCCGTCTACAAACGTATTCTGCTTAAGTTAAGTGGCGAAGCTCTGCAAGGTTCAGAAGGCTTCGGTATTGATGCAAGCATCCTCGACCGCATGGCTCAGGAAATCAAAGAGCTGGTTGAGCTGGGTATTCAGGTTGGCGTAGTGATTGGTGGTGGTAACCTGTTCCGTGGCGCTGGTCTGGCGAAAGCGGGGATGAACCGCGTTGTGGGCGACCACATGGGCATGTTAGCCACCGTAATGAACGGTCTGGCGATGCGCGATGCGCTTCACCGCGCCTATGTGAACGCTCGCTTGATGTCCGCAATTCCTCTGAACGGCGTGTGTGATAACTACAGCTGGGCCGAAGCTATCAGCCTGCTGCGTAACAACCGCGTTGTTATTTTGTCTGCGGGTACCGGCAATCCGTTCTTCACCACCGATTCTGCAGCCTGCCTGCGCGGTATTGAAATTGAAGCGGATGTGGTTCTGAAAGCCACCAAAGTCGATGGTGTATTTACTGCCGACCCGGCTAAAGATCCAACGGCGACCATGTACGAACAGTTGACCTACACTGAAGTACTGGATAAAGAGCTGAAAGTAATGGATCTTGCCGCGTTCACGCTGGCTCGTGACCACAAATTACCGATTCGTGTCTTTAACATGAACAAACCAGGTGCACTGCGCCGTGTTGTTATGGGTGAAAAAGAAGGCACGTTAATCACGGAATAATTCCCGTTGCGGCTAAATGCAGGTAATATTCCGCTTTAATGTCGCGGGATACGTCCCTCAAAATTAATCAAGACTATACTTGTCACATCTTGCGTGGCGGGTATGGTCTGACTGAAACAAGCTTTCAAGGATTCGTAACGTGATCAACGATATCAGAAAAGATGCTGAAGTACGCATGGACAAATGCGTCGAAGCGTTCAAAAACCAAATCAGCAAAATTCGCACGGGTCGTGCTTCTCCTAGCCTGCTGGATGGTATTGTCGTGGAATATTACGGCACGCCGACTCCGCTGCGCCAGCTGGCAAGCGTAACGGTTGAAGATTCCCGTACCCTGAAAATCAACGTATTTGACCGTTCTATGGGTCCAGCCGTTGAGAAAGCAATCATGGCTTCCGACCTCGGTCTAAATCCAAGCTCTGCGGGCTCTGACATCCGCGTTCCGCTGCCGCCGCTGACCGAAGAACGTCGTAAAGATCTGACCAAGATCGTACGTGGTGAAGCTGAAGGCGCGCGTGTTGCGGTACGTAACGTACGCCGCGATGCAAACGACAAAGTGAAAGCGTTGTTGAAAGAAAAAGAGATCAGCGAAGATGACGATCGCCGTTCTCAGGACGACGTACAGAAACTGACTGACGCAGCAATCAAAAAAGTTGATGCGGCGCTGGCAGAGAAAGAAGCAGAACTGATGCAGTTCTGATTCGCCTGTACGCTAAAAACGCCGCTTAGAAGGCCTGAGAAGGCTGGATGGCGGCGTTTTGCTTTTTTCTGTCTACATACTCTAAATAATTCAAGTTGCAGGAAGGCGGTGACGCCAAAGGCCGAGTAAAGCCAACGTACATGCAACTTGAAGTATGACGAGTAAAATTCTTCTGGATGTCCGATGAAGCAATTAACCATCCTGGGATCAACCGGTTCCATTGGTTGCAGTACGCTGGATGTAGTACGCCATAACCCGGAAAAATTTCGTGTTGCTGCGTTGGTGGCGGGTAAAAATGTTGCCCGTATGGTAGAGCAATGCCTGGAGTTTGCGCCTCGCTATGCGGTAATGGATGATGAAAAAAGCGCGGCACAGGTAAAAGCTGCTCTTTTGGCACAGGGTAGCCGTACCGAGGTGATGAGCGGGCAGCAGGCTGCCTGTGATATGGCTGCGCTGGATGATGTTGATCAGGTCATGGCGGCGATTGTCGGCGCAGCGGGTTTGCTGCCGACGCTGGCGGCAATTCGTGCGAGCAAAAGCATTTTGCTGGCGAATAAAGAATCTCTGGTGACCTGCGGTCGTCTGTTTATGGACGACGTGAAACGCCACAAAGCGCAGCTTTTGCCGGTAGATAGCGAGCATAACGCGATTTTTCAGAGTTTACCGCAACCTATCCAACACAATCTGGGATACGCTGACCTTGAGCAAAACGGCGTCATGTCAGTTCTGCTTACCGGGTCTGGTGGCCCATTCCGTGAAACGCCATTGCGCGATCTGGTCTCTATGACCCCCGATCAGGCATGCCGTCATCCGAATTGGTCGATGGGACGAAAAATCTCTGTCGATTCCGCCACCATGATGAACAAAGGTCTGGAATACATTGAAGCGCGTTGGTTATTTAATGCCAGCGCAAGCCAGATGGAAGTGCTGATTCACCCGCAGTCGGTTATTCATTCGATGGTCCGTTATCAGGATGGTAGTGTTCTGGCGCAGTTGGGTGAACCTGATATGCGTACACCTATTGCCCATACGATGGCATGGCCAGAACGTGTGACGTCCGGTGTTAAGCCTGTCGACTTTTGCAAACTCAGTGCGTTGACGTTTTCCGCACCTGATTACCAGCGTTATCCGTGCCTGAAACTGGCGATGGACGCGTTTGAGCAAGGTCAGGCGGCGACGACCGCACTCAATGCCGCGAATGAAATTACCGTTGCCGCATTCCTGGCGCAGCAGATCCGATTTACCGATATTGCCGATCTCAATTTATCTGTACTGGATAAGATGGATTTGCAGGAACCACAGAGTGTTGACGACGTGTTGAAGGTCGATGCCATCGCGCGGGAAGTCGCCAGAAAAGAAGTGATGCGACTCTCAAGCTGATGATAATCCCTCTACGGAGAATCGTGCTATTTGTTAGCGTTGGGCTTCAGTGATATAGTCTGCGCCACCCGATCGCGGGTATTTGCTTTTTTTCGGTCGGGTAAGCCGTGGTTTGACACGGCTTTTTTGTGGATAGGCTTCAGTATTCCTGAGTACCGTAAATCCTTTCAGGGACTAATAACGCGTTATGTTGTCTGCAACTAAACCATTAAGCGAAAATTTGCCAGCACATGGTTGTCGCCATGTCGCAATTATCATGGATGGCAATGGCCGCTGGGCGAAAAAGCAAGGGAAGATTCGCGCCTTTGGGCATAAGGCTGGAGCAAAATCCGTCCGCCGGGCTGTCTCTTTTGCTGCCAATAACGGTATTGATGCGTTAACGCTGTATGCCTTTAGCAGTGAGAACTGGAACCGACCTGCGCAGGAAGTGAGCGCGTTAATGGAACTGTTTGTGTGGGCACTTGATAGCGAAGTGAAAAACCTGCATCGCCATAACGTACGCCTGCGTATTATCGGGGATATCAGTCGATTTAACTCACGTTTGCAAGAACGGATTCGCAAATCAGAAGCGATTACCGCCCAGAATACCGGGTTGACGCTGAATATTGCAGCGAATTACGGTGGACGGTGGGATATTGTCCAGGGAGTCAGGCAACTGGCACAACAGGTGCAGGACGGTGTGCTGCATCCTGAGCAAATCGATGAAGAGATGCTTGGGCAGCAAATTTGTATGCATGAGCTGGCTCCTGTGGATTTAGTGATAAGGACTGGGGGAGAGCACCGAATTAGTAATTTTCTGTTGTGGCAAATTGCCTATGCCGAACTTTACTTTACCGATGTTCTCTGGCCCGATTTCGATGAACAAGACTTTGAAGGTGCGCTGCATGCCTTTGCTAATCGTGAGCGTCGTTTCGGCGGCACCGAACCCGGTGATGAAAAAGCCTGATGGGGGTCGCTTTTGCTGAAGTATCGCCTGATTTCTGCTTTTGTTTTAATACCCGTTGTCATCGCGGCGCTGTTTTTGCTGCCGCCGGTGGGGTTCGCCATTGTTACGTTGGTCGTCTGTATGTTGGCCGCCTGGGAATGGGGACAGTTAAGCGGTTTTACCACGCGTACGCAGCGAGTCTGGCTGGCGGTTTTGTGCGGGCTATTGCTGGCACTGATGCTATTTTTGCTGCCAGAGTACCATCGCGATATCCATCAACCGCTGGTTGAAGTATCGCTGTGGGCGTCGCTGGGCTGGTGGGTCGTAGCACTGTTACTGGTATTGTTTTACCCAGAGTCTGCGTCGGTCTGGCGTAATTCCAAAACATTACGCATAATTTTCGGCGTGTTAACCATTGTCCCATTCTTTTGGGGAATGCTGGCGCTACGTGCATGGCACTATGATGAGAATCATTATAGTGGCGCGCTATGGCTGCTGTATGTCATGATCCTCGTCTGGGGAGCGGACTCTGGTGCGTATATGTTTGGTAAGCTATTTGGCAAACATAAGCTGGCGCCGAAGGTTTCTCCTGGAAAAACCTGGCAGGGTTTTTTTGGCGGACTCGCCACTGCGGCCGTAATCTCATGGGGTTATGGCATGTGGGCGAATCTTGAAGTTGCGCCTGTCACCTTGCTCATTTGCTCCATCGTTGCAGCCCTGGCCTCCGTGCTGGGTGACCTGACCGAGAGTATGTTTAAGCGTGAAGCAGGTATTAAGGACAGTGGTCACTTAATTCCAGGACACGGCGGTATTCTGGATCGTATTGATAGCCTGACGGCTGCGGTACCGGTCTTTGCCTGCCTGTTGTTACTGGTGTTCAGGACGCTCTAACGGATGGTCTTATGCTGAGTATTCTCTGGAATTTGGCTGCATTCATCATCGCACTTGGTGTGCTTATCACCGTGCATGAATTTGGTCATTTCTGGGTTGCGCGGCGCTGCGGAGTCCGCGTCGAACGCTTTTCCATTGGCTTTGGAAAAGCGCTTTGGCGGCGTACCGATAAATCAGGTACGGAATACGTCATCGCCATGATTCCCCTCGGCGGTTACGTCAAAATGCTGGATGAGCGCGCTGAACCGGTCGCACCGGAATTGCGCCATTACGCCTTCAACAATAAAACGGTTGGACAACGTGCTGCCATTATCGCCGCGGGTCCGATTGCAAACTTCCTTTTTGCTATTTTTGCTTATTGGCTGGTGTTTATCATTGGTGTCCCTGGCGTTCGTCCGGTTGTTGGTGAAATAACACCCAACTCGATTGCTGCACAGGCGCAAATTCAGCCGGGTACGGAACTAAAAGCGGTTGATGGCATCGAAACCCCTGATTGGGATGCCGTGCGATTGCAACTGGTATCCAAAATTGGCGATGAGCATACGACCCTCAGCGTGGCGCAGTTTGGCAGTAACCAGCGACAGGACAAAACGCTGGATTTACGCCATTGGGCATTTGAGCCAGACAAAGAGGATCCTGTCTCTAGTTTGGGTATGCGTCCGCGTGGTCCGCAGATTGAACCGGTACTGTCAGAAGTGCAGGTTAACTCCGCTGCAAGTAAGGCAGGTTTGCAAGCTGGCGACAGGATCGTTAAAGTCAATGGTCAGTCGCTGACGCAATGGATGACGTTCGTGGCGCTGGTGCGCGATAATCCGGATACGCCGTTAGCGCTAGATATTGAAAGACAAGGAAGTTCCTTGTCTTTAACGTTAACCCCAGATTCAAAACAGGTTAACGGTAAGGCAGAAGGGTTTGCGGGCGTGGTGCCTAAAGTTATTCCTCTGCCTGATGAGTATAAGACTGTACGCCAGTATGGGCCATTCAGCGCCATCCTCGAAGCCTCGGATAAAACGTGGCAGTTGATGAAGCTGACGGTCAGTATGCTGGGAAAATTGATTACCGGTGATGTAAAACTGAACAACCTCAGTGGGCCGATTTCTATCGCCCAAGGGGCTGGGATGTCAGCGGAGTTCGGGATTATTTATTACCTGATGTTCCTTGCGCTTATCAGCGTGAACTTAGGGATAATCAACCTGTTTCCGTTGCCCGTTCTTGACGGGGGGCATCTGCTGTTCCTGGCGATTGAAAAGCTGAAGGGCGGTCCGGTATCCGAGCGGGTTCAAGACTTTAGTTATCGCATTGGCTCTATCTTGCTGGTGTTGTTAATGGGGCTTGCACTTTTCAATGATTTCTCTCGGTTGTAAGAGAGTGTTAGGAAGAACGCATAATAACGATGGCGATGAAAAAGTTGCTCATAGCGTCGCTGCTGTTTAGCAGCGCCACCGTATACGGTGCTGAAGGGTTCGTAGTGAAGGACATTCATTTCGAAGGCCTACAGCGAGTCGCCGTTGGTGCGGCTCTCCTCAGTATGCCGGTGCGCACAGGCGACACGGTTAATGATGAAGACATCAGTAATACCATTCGTGCTCTGTTCGCCACCGGAAACTTTGAGGATGTCCGCGTCCTGCGCGATGGTGATACCCTTCTGGTTCAGGTAAAAGAACGTCCGACGATTGCCAGCATCACTTTCTCCGGTAACAAATCGGTGAAAGATGACATGCTGAAGCAAAACCTCGAGGCGTCTGGCGTGCGTGTTGGCGAGTCTCTGGATCGCACAACGCTTGCCGATATCGAAAAGGGCCTGGAAGATTTCTACTATAGCGTCGGTAAGTACAGCGCCAGTGTGAAAGCGGTGGTGACGCCGTTGCCGCGTAACCGCGTTGACCTCAAGCTGGTCTTCCAGGAAGGTGTTTCGGCGAAGATCCAACAGATCAATATCGTCGGCAACCATGCCTTCTCGACTGACGAACTTATCTCTCACTTCCAGTTGCGTGACGAAGTGCCGTGGTGGAACGTGGTGGGCGATCGTAAATACCAGAAACAGAAGCTGGCGGGCGACCTTGAAACCCTGCGTAGCTACTATCTGGATCGCGGTTATGCTCGCTTCAATATTGATTCCACTCAGGTCAGCCTGACGCCGGATAAAAAAGGCATCTACATTACCGTTAACATCACTGAAGGCGAGCAGTACAAGCTTTCTGGGGTTCAGGTGAGCGGTAACCTGGCCGGGCACTCCGCCGAAATTGAGACCCTGACGAAGATCGAGCCAGGTGAACTCTATAACGGCACCAAAGTGACCAAAATGGAAGATGACATCAAGAAGCTTCTGGGTCGCTATGGCTATGCCTATCCGCGCGTTCAGTCGCAGCCTGAAATCAACGACGCCGACAAAACCGTTAAATTACGTGTAAACGTGGATGCGGGTAACCGTTTCTATGTGCGTAAGATCCGTTTTGAAGGTAACGACACTTCTAAAGACTCCGTTCTACGTCGCGAAATGCGTCAGATGGAAGGCGCATGGTTGGGCAGCGATTTGGTCGACCAGGGTAAAGAGCGTCTGAACCGTCTGGGTTACTTTGAAACCGTTGATACCGATACTCAGCGTGTTCCGGGCAGCCCGGATCAGGTTGATGTGGTCTACAAGGTCAAAGAGCGTAACACCGGTAGCTTTAACTTCGGCGTCGGTTACGGTACCGAGAGCGGCGTGAGCTTCCAGGCTGGCGTTCAGCAAGATAACTGGTTAGGTACCGGTTATTCTGTCGGGATTAACGGCACCAAAAACGACTACCAGACCTATACTGAGTTGTCTGTCACTAACCCGTACTTCACCGTTGATGGTGTGAGCCTTGGTGGCCGCGTCTTCTATAACGACTTTGAAGCGGATGATGCAGACCTGTCCGACTATACCAACAAAAGTTATGGTACAGACGTGACGCTGGGCTTCCCGGTCAACGAATACAACACGTTGCGTGCGGGCCTGGGTTATGTACATAACAAACTGTCCAATATGCAGCCGCAGGTTGCGATGGATCGTTATCTTGAGTCAATGGGTGAGACCAATACCAACAGCTTTGCTGCGGATGACTTCACCTTTAACTATGGTTGGACATATAACAAGCTTGACCGCGGCTACTTCCCAACGGAAGGTACGCGCGTCAACCTGAACGGCAAAGTCACCATTCCGGGTTCTGACAACGAATACTATAAAGCGACGTTGGATACCGCGACCTATGTGCCGATCGATGACGATCATAAATGGGTCGTCCTGGGTCGTACCAAGGTAGGTTATGGAGACGGTATAGGCAGCAAAGAGTTGCCGTTCTACGAGAACTTCTATGCGGGTGGCTCCAGCACCGTGCGTGGTTTCCAGTCTAATACCATCGGTCCGAAAGCGGTCTATAAACCTGGGGCTTACGCCGGCGATACTGACAGCTACGAAGAGTGTACCAATAAAGACGGTTCGTACTGTAAATCAGACGATGCGGTCGGTGGTAACGCCATGGCCGTAGCCAGCCTGGAATTTATTACCCCGACGCCGTTTATCAGCGATAAGTATGCTAACTCGGTCCGTACCTCCTTCTTCTGGGATATGGGTACCGTTTGGGATACTAACTGGCAGGATAGCGATCAAACTCGCGCTATTGGGGTTCCAGATTACGGTGATCCGAGCAATATCCGTATGTCTGCAGGTATCGCGTTACAATGGATGTCCCCATTGGGGCCGTTGGTTTTCTCCTACGCCCAGCCGTTCAAGAAGTACGATGGAGACAAAGCGGAACAGTTCCAGTTTAACATTGGTAAAACCTGGTAACTGTTCTTCGCAAAGGAATGTAGTGGTAGTGTAGCGATGACTTTAGGCGATCTTGCATGGGATCGCCTGGCCACGCAAAGAACTGCACCTTCGGGTGCAAATGGGATGGTAAGGAGTTAATTGTGAAAAAGTGGTTATTAGCTGCAGGTCTCGGTTTAGCGATGGCAACGTCCGCACAGGCTGCTGACAAAATTGCAATCGTCAATATGGGTAGCCTGTTCCAACAGGTTGCACAGAAGACGGGTGTTTCTGCTACGCTGGAAAACGAGTTCAAAGGCCGTGCCAGCGAACTGCAGCGTATGGAATCCGATCTGCAATCTAAAATGCAGCGTCTGCAATCAATGAAAGCAGGTAGCGATCGTACCAAGCTGGAAAAAGACGTCATGGCTCAGCGCCAGACTTTCTCTCAGAAAGCTCAGGCTTTCGAGCAGGATCGTGCACGTCGTTCCAACGAAGAACGTGGCAAACTGGTTACTCGTATCCAGACAGCTGTGAAATCTGTTGCCAGCAGCCAGAGCATTGATCTGGTCGTTGACGCAAACACCGTTGCATACAACAGCAGCGATGTAAAA
The DNA here is from genome assembly GCF_030332875.1 of Citrobacter sp. Cpo045. Classification (NCBI taxonomy): domain Bacteria; kingdom Pseudomonadati; phylum Pseudomonadota; class Gammaproteobacteria; order Enterobacterales; family Enterobacteriaceae; genus Citrobacter; species Citrobacter sp. Cpo045. The sequence continues at coordinate 21,880 of NZ_JAOWGZ010000091.1, read as the reverse complement.
GACATCACCGCTGACGTACTGAAACAGGTTAAATAAGTAATGCCTTCAATTCGACTGGCTGATTTAGCAGAGCAGTTGGATGCAGAATTACACGGTGATGGCGATATCGTCATCACCGGCGTAGCGTCCATGCAATCTGCGCAAACTGGCAATATCACGTTCATGGTGAATCCTAAATACCGTGAACATTTAGGCGTATGCCAGGCGTCTGCCGTTGTGATGACGCAGGACGATCTTCCTTTTGCTAAGAGTGCGGCGCTGGTAGTGAAGAATCCCTACCTGACCTATGCACGTATGGCGCAAATTTTAGATACCACGCCTCAGCCTGCACAGAACATTGCACCCAGTGCAGTGATCGATGCAACGGCGAAGCTGGGTAATAATGTCTCTGTGGGCGCAAATGCGGTCATTGAGTCTGGCGTAGAACTGGGCGATAACGTGGTTATCGGTGCAGGTTGCTTCGTCGGAAAAAATACCAAAATCGGTGCAGGTTCACGCTTGTGGGCGAATGTGACGATTTACCACGACATCCAGATCGGTGAAAATTGCCTGATCCAGTCCAGCACTGTCGTTGGATCTGATGGATTTGGTTACGCGAACGATCGTGGTAACTGGGTGAAGATCCCCCAGCTTGGTCGCGTGATTATCGGCGATCGCGTCGAGATCGGCGCTTGTACCACCATTGACCGTGGTGCTCTGGACGATACTGTGATCGGTAATGGTGTTATCATTGATAACCAGTGCCAGATTGCGCATAACGTTGTGATTGGCGACAATACGGCGGTAGCCGGTGGCGTCATTATGGCGGGTAGCCTGAAGATTGGCCGTTATTGCATGATTGGCGGTGCCAGCGTGATCAATGGGCATATGGAAATATGCGACAAAGTTACGGTAACTGGCATGGGTATGGTGATGCGTCCTATCACTGAACCTGGCGTCTACTCCTCAGGCATTCCGCTACAACCCAACAAGGTATGGCGTAAAACAGCTGCACTGGTGATGAATATTGATGATATGAGCAAGCGCCTCAAAGCGATTGAGCGCAAGGTTAATCAACAAGACTAAAGCACCGTTTTTGCATGTCTGACTTTTCGGCCTGTCCCATTCATACGATTGCGACAGGCCGTGTTATTATTGCCTTTTAGTATATTTTGACAGGAAGAGTATTTTGACTACTAACACTCATACTCTGCATATTGAAGAGATTTTAGAACTTCTGCCGCACCGTTTTCCGTTTCTGCTGGTTGACCGCGTGCTGGATTTTGAAGAAGGTCGTTTTCTGCGCGCAGTGAAAAATGTATCCGTTAACGAGCCTTTCTTTCAGGGCCACTTCCCGGGTAAACCTATTTTCCCTGGCGTATTGATTCTGGAAGCGATGGCACAGGCTACCGGTATCCTCGCGTTTAAAAGCGTAGGAAAACTGGAACCAGGCGAACTGTATTATTTCGCTGGTATTGATGAAGCACGCTTTAAGCGTCCTGTAGTGCCTGGCGATCAGATGATCATGGAAGTGACTTTCGAGAAAACGCGCCGTGGCCTGACCCGTTTTAAAGGGGTTGCGCTGGTCGACGGTAAAGTTGTGTGCGAAGCAACGATGATGTGTGCCCGTAGCCGGGAGGCCTGATACGTGATTGATAAATCCGCCTTTATTCACCCGACCGCCATTGTAGAAGAGGGCGCCAGCATTGGTGCCAATGCTCACATTGGCCCATTTTGTATTGTTGGACCCCATGTTGAAATTGGTGAGGGTACCGTACTGAAGTCTCACGTTGTCGTGAATGGCCATACAAAAATTGGTCGCGATAACGAGATCTATCAGTTTGCCTCCATCGGTGAAGTTAACCAGGATCTTAAATATGCTGGTGAACCGACCCGTGTGGAAATTGGCGATCGCAACCGCATCCGCGAAAGCGTCACCATTCATCGTGGCACAGTGCAGGGCGGTGGAGTGACGAAGGTGGGCAGCGATAACTTACTGATGATTAATGCGCACGTCGCGCATGATTGTACGGTAGGCAACCGCTGTATTCTGGCGAATAACGCCACGCTTGCCGGACATGTTTCGCTTGATGATTTTGTTATCATCGGCGGCATGACTGCGGTGCATCAGTTCTGCATCATCGGTGCACATGTGATGGTTGGCGGCTGTTCTGGTGTAGCCCAGGACGTGCCTCCGTACGTTATCGCCCAGGGCAACCACGCGACGCCGTTTGGCGTCAATATCGAAGGTCTGAAGCGTCGTGGATTCACCCGCGAAGCGATTACCGCGATTCGTAACGCCTACAAAGCGTTGTACCGTAGCGGTAAAACGCTGGAAGAAGTGAAACCAGAAATCGCGGAACTGGCGAAACAGTACCCCGAAGTTCAGGCTTTCAGCGACTTCTTTGAGCGCTCAACGCGTGGCCTGATTCGTTAATGACTGAACAGCGTCCTTTAACGATTGCCCTCGTCGCCGGAGAAACCTCCGGCGATATTCTTGGTGCAGGGTTAATCCGTGCACTCAAGGCTCGCGTTCCCAATGCGCGTTTTGTTGGCGTGGCGGGTCCGCTGATGCAGGCCGAAGGTTGTGAAGCCTGGTACGAAATGGAAGAGCTGGCGGTCATGGGCATTGTTGAAGTGCTCGGACGCCTGCGCCGTTTACTGCATATTCGTGCCGACCTCACTCGCCGATTCACCGACTTAAAGCCGGATGTTTTCGTCGGCATTGATGCGCCTGATTTCAATATTACCCTCGAAGGGAACTTGAAAAAACAGGGCATTAAAACCATTCATTATGTCAGTCCGTCCGTCTGGGCGTGGCGACAGAAACGCGTTTTCAAAATAGGCAGATCCACCAACATGGTGCTGGCCTTTCTGCCTTTCGAAAAAGCGTTTTATGACAAATTTAACGTCCCGTGCCGCTTTATCGGTCATACCATGGCGGATGCCATGCCGTTGGACCCGGATAAAAATGCGGCACGTGATGTTCTGGGCATTCCTCATGACGCTCACTGCCTGGCGCTACTGCCAGGAAGCCGCGGTGCAGAAGTGGAGATGCTCAGCGCCGATTTTCTGAAAACGGCGCAGCTATTACGCCAGCATTATCCGGATCTCGAAGTGGTGGTGCCGTTGGTGAATGCCAAACGTCGCGAGCAGTTTGAACGCATTAAAGCGGAAGTTGCACCGGAGCTTTCTGTACATCTGCTCAATGGGATGGGACGTGAAGCAATGGTGGCCAGCGATGCCGCACTGCTGGCTTCAGGTACCGCCGCGCTGGAGTGTATGCTGGCAAAATGCCCGATGGTGGTTGGCTACCGTATGAAACCCTTCACCTTTTGGCTGGCGAAGCGCCTGGTGAAAACGGATTACGTTTCGCTACCTAACCTGCTGGCGGGAAGAGAGCTGGTTAAAGAGCTGTTGCAGGAAGAGTGTGAACCGCAGGCGCTGTCGCAAGCGCTGTTGCCATTGCTGGCAAATGGTAAAACCAGCCATGCGATGCACGACACATTCCGTGAACTGCACCAGCAGATCCGTTGCAATGCTGATGAGCAGGCGGCGGATGCGGTCCTGGAGTTAGCGCAATGATTGAATTTGTGTATCCGCATACGCATTTAGTGGCGGGTGTGGATGAAGTCGGGCGCGGCCCTTTGGTTGGCGCAGTCGTCACTGCTGCCGTCATTCTGGATCCGGCTCGCCCTATTATCGGTCTTAACGATTCAAAAAAACTGTCAGAAAAACGTCGCCTGGCGCTGTTTGATGAAATTAAAGAAAAAGCGTTAAGCTGGAGCCTTGGTCGGGCGGAACCGCATGAAATCGACGAGCTGAACATTTTGCATGCCACCATGCTGGCCATGCAGCGTGCTGTTGCGAGTCTACATATTGCGCCCGAATACGTGCTGATTGACGGCAATCGTTGCCCGGCATTACCGGTACCGTCGATGGCGGTGGTCAAAGGTGATAGCCGCGTGGCGGAGATTAGCGCCGCATCGATTCTGGCAAAAGTGACCCGTGACGCGGAAATGGCGGCGCTGGATACGGTTTTTCCACAGTATGGTTTTGCACAGCACAAAGGCTATCCAACCGCATTTCATCTGGAAAAATTGGCACTGCATGGTGCGACTGAGCACCATCGCCGCAGCTTTGGCCCCGTCAAACGCGCACTGGGACTCTCGTCCTGATTCTTGTGTCGAAGGAATCTGAAGATGTCTGAACCACGTTTCGTCCACCTACGGGTGCACAGCGACTACTCCATGATCGATGGGCTGGCGAAAACCGGGCCGCTGGTGAAAAAGGCGGCCGCGTTAGGCATGCCTGCGCTGGCGATCACCGATTTTACCAACCTGTGTGGTCTGGTGAAGTTTTACGGAGCGGGCCACGGCGCGGGTATTAAGCCGATAGTTGGCGCAGATTTTCATGTCCGCAGTGAGCTGTTGGGCGATGAACTCACGCAGCTCACCGTGCTGGCCGCAAATAATACCGGCTATCAGAACCTGACGTTGTTGATTTCGAAAGCCTATCAGCGCGGCTATGGCGCAGAAGGACCGGTTATCGACCGGGACTGGTTGGTTGAGCTAAAAGAAGGTTTGATTTTGCTCTCCGGCGGTCGCATGGGCGATGTCGGACGCAGCCTGCTGCGCGGCAATAGCGCACTGGTTGACGAGTGCGTGGCGTTTTACGAAGAACATTTTCCCAATTGCTATTTCCTCGAACTGATTCGCACCGGCAGGCAAGATGAAGAAAATTATCTGCACGCAGCTGTAGCGCTAGCCGAAACGCGTGGTCTACCGGTGGTGGCGACTAACGATGTCCGCTTCCTGGAAACCGGAGATTTCGATGCGCATGAAATCCGCGTAGCGATCCACGACGGGTTCACCCTTGATGACCCGAAACGCCCGCGTAATTATTCGCCGCAGCAGTACATGCGCAGCGAAGATGAGATGTGCGAGCTGTTCTCCGATATTCCGGAAGCACTGCAAAACACCGTCGAGATAGCCAAACGCTGCAACGTGACGGTGCGTCTGGGCGAATACTTCCTGCCGCAGTTCCCGACCGGCGATATGACCACCGAGGATTTCCTCGTGGCGAAATCACGCGAAGGGCTGGAAGAACGTCTCGAATTTTTGTTCCCTGACCCTGAAGTTCGTGCGCAGAAGCGCCCGCCTTACGATGAACGTCTGGAAGTTGAACTTAAAGTTATCAACCAGATGGGATTCCCTGGCTACTTCCTGATCGTTATGGAATTTATCCAGTGGTCGAAAGATAACGGCGTACCGGTAGGCCCGGGACGTGGTTCCGGCGCTGGCTCACTTGTTGCCTATGCGCTGAAAATTACCGATCTCGATCCGCTGGAATTTGACCTGCTGTTCGAACGTTTCCTTAACCCGGAACGTGTCTCAATGCCCGACTTCGACGTTGACTTCTGTATGGAGAAACGCGACCAGGTTATCGAGCACGTGGCGGAAATGTACGGTCGTGATGCGGTTTCGCAGATTATTACCTTTGGTACGATGGCTGCAAAAGCGGTTATCCGCGACGTGGGCCGCGTGCTGGGGCATCCGTACGGTTTCGTTGACCGTATTTCGAAACTGGTGCCGCCCGACCCGGGCATGACGCTGGCAAAAGCCTTTGAAGCCGAACCCCAACTGCCGGAAATCTATGAGGCAGATGAAGAGGTTAAAGCGCTGATCGATATGGCGCGTAAGCTGGAAGGCGTCACGCGTAATGCCGGTAAGCACGCCGGTGGTGTGGTTATCGCACCGACAAAAATTACTGATTTTGCGCCTCTGTACTGCGATGAGCAGGGGCTGCACCCGGTTACTCAGTTTGATAAGAACGACGTGGAATATGCCGGTCTTGTGAAGTTCGACTTCCTCGGCCTGCGTACGCTCACCATCATCAACTGGGCGCTGGAAATGATCAACGCGCGCCGTGAAAAGAACGGTGAGCCACCGCTGGATATTGCGGCTATCCCGCTGGATGACAAGAAAAGCTTCGATATGCTGCAACGCTCGGAGACCACGGCGGTCTTCCAGCTTGAATCCCGCGGTATGAAAGACCTGATCAAACGTCTGCAGCCTGACTGCTTCGAAGACATGATCGCACTGGTGGCTCTGTTCCGCCCAGGTCCGCTACAGTCGGGGATGGTAGATAACTTTATCGACCGTAAGCATGGTCGCGAAGAGATTTCCTACCCGGACGTACAATGGCAGCATGAGTGTCTGAAACCGGTACTGGAGCCGACCTACGGCATTATCCTGTATCAGGAACAGGTTATGCAGATTGCCCAGGAGTTGTCCGGGTACACCCTTGGCGGCGCGGATATGCTGCGTCGTGCGATGGGTAAGAAAAAGCCGGAAGAGATGGCTAAGCAGCGCGGCACCTTTGAAGAAGGGGCGAAAAAGCGCGGCGTAGACGGCGAACTGGCGATGAAAATCTTTGACCTGGTGGAGAAATTCGCCGGTTACGGATTTAACAAATCGCACTCCGCAGCCTATGCGCTCGTCTCTTACCAGACGCTGTGGCTGAAGGCGCATTATCCTGCTGAGTTTATGGCGGCGGTAATGACCGCCGATATGGATAACACTGAGAAAGTGGTCGGGCTGGTAGATGAATGCTGGCGTATGGGGCTCAAAATCCTGCCGCCGGATATCAACTCCGGGCTTTACCATTTTCACGTGAATGATGATGGCGAGATTGTTTATGGCATCGGCGCGATAAAAGGCGTGGGTGAAGGACCAATTGAAGCTATTATTGAGGCGCGTAACGAAGGCGGTTACTTCCGTGAGCTGTTTGATCTCTGTGCGCGCACGGATATCAAAAAACTTAACCGCCGGGTGCTGGAAAAGCTAATTATGTCTGGGGCGTTTGATCGCCTTGGTCCGCATCGCGCGGCGTTGATGAATTCGCTCAACGATGCGCTAAAAGCCGCCGATCAGCATGCAAAAGCCGAAGCCATCGGTCAGGCCGATATGTTTGGCGTACTGGCAGAAGAACCGGAGCAAATTGAACAATCCTATGCCAGTTGCCAACCGTGGCCGGAGCAGGTGGTATTAGATGGTGAGCGTGAAACGTTGGGGCTTTACCTGACGGGACACCCCATCAACCAGTATTTAAAAGAAATTGAGCGCTATGTCGGAGGCTACAGGCTGAAAGACATGCATCCGACAGAACGTGGTAAAGTCACCACGGCTGCGGGGCTCGTCATTGCTGCGCGGGTAATGGTCACCAAGCGCGGCAATCGTATCGGCATCTGTACACTGGATGACCGTTCCGGACGTCTGGAAGTTATGTTGTTTACCGATGCTCTGGATAAATACCAGCAATTGCTGGAAAAAGACCGCATACTTATCGTCAGCGGACAGGTCAGCTTTGATGACTTCAGCGGCGGGCTTAAAATGATGGCCCGTGAAGTCATGGATATTGACGAAGCCCGGGAAAAATATGCTCGCGGGCTTGCTATCTCGCTGACGGACAGGCAAATTGATGACCAGCTTTTAAACCGACTCCGTCAGTCTCTGGAACCCCACCGCTCGGGGACAATTCCAGTACATCTCTACTATCAGAGGGCGGATGCACGTGCGCGGTTGCGTTTTGGCGCGACGTGGCGTGTCTCTCCGAGCGATCGTTTGCTAAACGATCTCCGTGGCCTTATTGGTTCGGAGCAGGTGGAACTGGAGTTTGACTAATACAGGAATACTATGAGTCTGAATTTCCTTGATTTTGAACAGCCGATTGCAGAGCTGGAAGCAAAAATCGATTCTTTGACTGCGGTTAGCCGTCAGGATGAGAAACTGGATATTAACATCGATGAAGAAGTGCATCGCCTGCGTGAAAAAAGCGTAGAACTGACGCGTAAAATCTTCGCCGATCTTGGCGCATGGCAGGTAGCCCAACTGGCGCGCCATCCACAGCGTCCGTACACCCTGGATTATGTCCGCCTGGCGTTTGATGAATTTGATGAGCTGGCGGGCGATCGTGCCTATGCGGATGATAAAGCTATTGTCGGCGGTATCGCGCGTCTGGATGGCCGTCCGGTGATGATCATTGGTCATCAGAAAGGCCGTGAGACCAAAGAAAAGATTCGCCGTAATTTCGGCATGCCAGCGCCGGAAGGCTATCGCAAAGCGCTGCGTCTGATGGAAATGGCCGAGCGTTTCAACATGCCGATCATTACCTTTATCGACACCCCAGGGGCTTACCCGGGCGTGGGCGCGGAAGAGCGTGGTCAGTCAGAAGCGATCGCACGCAACCTGCGTGAAATGTCGCGTCTGAGCGTACCGGTAATCTGCACCGTTATCGGTGAAGGTGGTTCCGGTGGCGCGCTGGCGATCGGTGTAGGCGATAAAGTGAATATGCTGCAATACAGCACCTATTCCGTTATCTCCCCGGAAGGTTGTGCTTCCATTCTGTGGAAAAGCGCCGACAAAGCACCGCTGGCCGCAGAAGCGATGGGAATTGTTGCCCCGCGTCTGAAAGAGCTGAAGCTTATCGACTCTATCATTCCGGAACCGTTAGGCGGCGCACACCGCAATCCGGAAGTGATGGCTGCGTCCCTGAAAGCACAGTTGCTGGCCGATCTCGCCGATCTTGACGTGTTAAGCAAAGACGATCTGAAAAACCGTCGTTACCAGCGTCTGATGAGCTACGGTTACGCGTAAACTGCATTAATTCCGAAAAGGGCCACAACGTTGTGGCCCTTTTTTTTACCTGTGGTTTGGCCAGGCTATGATTAACTAAGGTTTTTCCAGGAGGAACGCATGAATATCATTGCCATCATGGGACCGCATGGCGTCTTTTATAAAGATGAGCCCATCAAGGAACTTGAACGTGCGCTGCAACAGCAGGGATTTCAGATTATCTGGCCGCAGAATAGCGTTGACCTGCTGAAGTTTATCGAACACAACCCGCGAATTTGCGGCGTCATTTTTGACTGGGATGAATATAGCCTGGAGCTGTGTAGTGACATCAATCAGCTCAACGAGTATCTCCCGCTCTACGCCTTTATTAATACCCATTCGACGATGGATGTCAGTGCGCACGACCTGCGCATGGCGCTGTGGTTTTTTGAGTATGCGCTGGGTCAGTCTGAAGACATTGCCACCCGCATTCGCCAGTACACCAGCGAATACCTCGATAACATCACGCCTCCGTTCACCAAGGCGCTGTTTACCTATGTGAAGGAAGGAAAGTATACCTTCTGTACGCCCGGGCACATGGCGGGTACGGCGTACCAGAAAAGCCCGGTCGGCTGCCTGTTCTATGATTTCTTTGGCGGCAATACGCTGAAAGCCGACGTGTCCATTTCCGTAACCGAACTGGGTTCATTGCTTGATCATACCGGACCACACCTCGAAGCGGAGGAGTACATCGCGCGTACTTTTGGTGCCGAACAGAGCTATATGGTGACCAACGGCACCTCGACATCGAACAAGATTGTCGGCATGTATGCTGCGCCTGCAGGCAGTACGTTACTGATTGACCGCAACTGCCATAAGTCGCTGGCGCATTTGCTGATGATGAGCGATGTGGTGCCAATCTGGCTGAAGCCTACGCGTAACGCGTTGGGGATCCTCGGCGGTATACCCCGTCGGGAATTTACCCGTGCAAGTATTGAACGCAAGGTAGAAGAGACGACTCAGGCGCAATGGCCGGTACACGCGGTGATCACCAACTCCACCTATGACGGGCTGCTTTATAACACCAACTGGATCAAGCAAACCCTGGATGTGTCCTCCATCCATTTTGATTCAGCCTGGGTGCCGTATACCCATTTTCATCCGATCTATCAGGGGAAAAGCGGGATGAGCGGCGAACGGGTACCGGGAAAGGTGATATTTGAAACCCAGTCCACCCACAAGATGCTGGCGGCGTTGTCACAGGCTTCGCTGATCCACATTAAGGGTGACTATGATGAAGACACGTTCAACGAAGCCTTTATGATGCACACCTCCACGTCTCCGAGCTATCCGATTGTGGCGTCGATAGAAACGGCGGCGGCAATGCTGCGTGGCAATTCCGGCAAGCGGTTAATCAATCGTTCGGTGGAACGGGCGTTGCATTTCCGTAAAGAAGTGCAGCGTCTGCGCGAAGAGTCGGATGGCTGGTTCTTTGATATCTGGCAGCCGGAAAAGGTCGATGAAGCAGAATGTTGGCCGGTAGCGCCAGGTGAAGACTGGCACGGATTTGTTGATGCTGATGCCGACCACATGTTCCTCGACCCTGTGAAGGTCACGATTCTGACGCCGGGAATGGATGAACAGGGAAATATGAGCGAAGAGGGGATCCCCGCGGCGCTGGTGGCGAAATTCCTTGATGAACGCGGCGTCGTCGTCGAAAAAACGGGACCGTATAACCTGTTATTCCTGTTCAGTATTGGCATAGATAAAACCCGGGCGATGGGGCTGCTACGTGGCTTGACGGAATTTAAGCGCTCGTACGATCTGAATTTACGCGTGAAAAATATGCTGCCGGATCTGTATGCTGAAGATCCCGATTTCTATCGCAATATGCGTATTCAGGATCTGGCACAGGGGATCCATAAGCTGATCCGCCAGCACGATCTCTCCGGACTGATGCTGCGGGCATTTGATACTTTGCCGGAAATGAAAATGACACCGCACCAGGCCTGGCAGCGGCAGATCAAAGGTGAGGTGGAAACTGTGGCGCTTGATCAACTGGTAGGACGCGTGTCCGCCAATATGATCCTGCCTTATCCTCCAGGCGTGCCGCTCTTGATGCCCGGGGAAATGATCACAGCCAAAAGCCGGGCTGTCCTCGATTTTCTTCTGATGCTGTGTTCAGTGGGGCAGCGCTACCCGGGATTTGAAACCGATATCCATGGCGCTAAACTGGGCGAGGATGGCGTGTATCGCGTGAGAGTCTTAAAAATGGCATAACGACTTGCCTGACCCTAAGACGTACGAGTAACGTGCTGACAGAAAAATGAAAGAGGCGATGACGCTATGCTGGGATTAAAACAGGTTCACCATATTGCCATTATTGCGACGGACTACGCGGCGAGTAAGGCATTTTACTGCGATGTGCTTGGCTTTACACTGATGAGCGAAGCCTATCGAGAAGAGAGAGACTCGTGGAAAGGCGATCTGGCATTGAACGGCCAGTATGTGATTGAGCTTTTTTCTTTCCCGTTTCCACCTTGCCGTCCGAGCCGACCGGAAGCCTGCGGTTTGCGTCATCTGGCGTTCAGCGTGGAGGATGTGGAAAAGTCGATCGCGCATCTGGAAGCACACCACGTGAAGTGTGAATCCATACGTATCGATCCATTTACCGGTAAACGCTTTACGTTTTTCAACGATCCGGACGGATTGCCCCTCGAACTGTACGAGCTGTAAGGCTTGTCATTGTGGCGTTAGCCCGGTAACGTGCCGGGCAATGCCATTGTAAGTAACCATCATGACGACACTCACGCTGAACACTTCACTGCTGAATTCTCAATCGATTTTGGTCGCCTTTAGCGGCGGGCTGGACTCAACCGTACTCCTGCATCAGCTGGTGCAGTGGCGAGCGCAGCATCCTGAGGTCGCTTTACGCGCAATCCATATTCATCACGGATTAAGCCCACATGCAGACAGTTGGGTGCAGCACTGTGAGTCAGTATGTATGCAGTGGCAGGTGCCGCTGGTGGTTGAGCGGGTACACCTTGAGGATGATGGTCTGGGCATCGAAGCTCAGGCACGACGCGCGCGCTATCAGGCATTTGCGCAGACCTTACTACCGGGCGAGGTGCTAATGACTGCCCAGCATCTCGATGACCAGTGTGAAACCTTTCTGCTGGCGCTTAAGCGCGGCAGCGGCCCTGCCGGACTTTCCGCCATGGGCGAAAACTCACCGTTCGCCGGAACCCAGCTGATTCGACCGCTGCTGGCGCAAACGCGTGAGGTGCTTGAAACATGGGCGCGGCAGCATGAATTATGCTGGATTGAAGATGAAAGCAATCAGGATGATACCTACGATCGCAATTTCCTCAGATTGCGCGTTACCCCATTGCTGCAACAGCGCTGGCCGCACTTCGCGCAAGCCGTAGCCCGCAGCGCCGCGCTGTGTGCTGAGCAGGAGAGTTTACTGGATGAACTGCTGGCCAGCGATTTAGCCGATTGCATCACAGCCCACGGCACACTGCTACTGGTACCGTTAATGATGATGAGCGACGTGCGTCGTGCCGCGCTGCTTCGTCGCTGGCTGGCGGGGTTAAATGCGCCGATGCCTTCTCGTGATGGACTGGATCGTATCTGGCAGGAAGTGGCGCTGGCGCGGGAAGATGCCTCACCCTGTTTTCGCCTCGGGGAGTACGAGGTCCGTCGTTATCAGTCACAGCTGTGGTGGGTGAAGTCAGTCGATGGGCAAAGCGAAACCGTTATCCCATGGTTAGAGTGGAAAACACCGTTGGCGCTGCCTGCCGGATTGGGTTCGGTTCAGTTAATTTCTGCGGGTGAATTGCGCATGCCGCAAGCGGATGAAGCTGTCAGCATTCGTTTCAAAGCACCAGGGTTATTGCATATTGTCGGGCGTAACGGTGGACGGAAATTAAAGAAAATCTGGCAGGAGCAGGGGATTCCACCCTGGCGACGAGATACCACACCGATGCTGTTTTACGGCGAAACGTTGATTGCGGCTGCGGGTGTTTTCGTGACGCGTGAGGGAGCGGCGGAAGATGAAGAAGGCGTGAGTCTGGTTTGGCGTGGAAAGTAGGCCGGATAAGGTGCTTTGCACCGTCATCCGGCACCAAAATAATCAGGATTCGCTGACCACCACGGTACCGATCTGCGGGTGGCTGAAGCTGGCAATTTTGTCGAGGCGAAGCTCCCGGGTTTCACCTGCGACATCTGCGACCAGATACTCCACGTTTTTGCGTGAAACCAGGTCGTTCGCTTTCGCCTGCAAAACTTCGCCATCTTTTAACGCCAGCGTCAGTAACAAATGGTGCTGGCAGGCGAGTTCAAGATTGTCGTAATCATCGCAGTTGATGGGTTGATACGTTTCATTCATTGACATAATCGCTCACCAGTAAGTTCGCGGCAGCATAGGCCGCTTTTTCCCTGACCGACTCTGGAAGGGCGCTGTCTGCCGCCACTTCATTAAGCACCTTCAATACGCAACCCAGCGCATCCGGGATATACCCTAAGTCTCCGCTGGCGATTTCCGCGTACCGCTTGCGTATTAACTCACAATATTTTTCCACATGCCCTCCTGTCAGCACTCTGACTTAACCGTGGATGCAAGTCTAAGCCTACGAAGATAAACTCTGTTTAGCAAGGTGACTATACCATACTCATTCAAGCAATATCAGCGCCTTGATAGATGAGCAGTTAGCAGCCTTTTGCCGCAGTTTTCGCTACAATGTGCGCCTGATTCGAAAGGAGTTCTCCCATGGCGCTTAAAGCGACAATTTATAAAGCCGTCGTCAACGTAGCGGATCTTGACCGCAACCAGTTTCTTGACGCGGCCTTGACGCTGGCGCGTCACCCCTCTGAAACCCAGGAGCGCATGATGCTGCGCCTGCTGGCCTGGATTAAATATGCCGATGAACGGCTGCAGTTCACGCGTGGCCTGAGTGCGGAAGACGAGCCTGAAGCATGGCTGCGTAACGACCATCTGGGCATCGATCTTTGGATTGAGCTGGGTCTGCCGGATGAGCGCCGTATCAAGAAAGCCTGTACCCAGTCTGGTGAGGTTGCTCTGTTTGCCTACAACAGCCGTGCGGCTCAGATCTGGTGGCAGCAAAACCAGAACAAATGTGCGCAGTTTAAAAATCTCACCGTGTGGTATCTGGATGATGAACAGCTGGCGCAACTGAGTGATTTTGCTGGTCGTACAATGGCGCTGCAGGCGACTATTCAGGACGGCGCTATTTGGCTGTCCGACTCTCAGAACAATCTGGAAATTCATCTGACCGCGTGGCAGCCGCGTTCATGATTGTTCTCTCCCGAAACGTCTCTATCCCTGATAATGAGCTGGAAATCACGGCGATTCGGGCACAAGGCGCGGGTGGTCAGCACGTTAACAAGACCTCGACGGCTATCCATTTGCGCTTTGACATTCGGGCCTCGAGCCTGCCAGAGTATTACAAGGAACGCCTGCTGGCCGCCAGCCATCATCTGATTAGCGGCGATGGCATTATTATCATTAAGGCGCAGGAATACCGTAGCCAGGAGCTCAATCGGGAAGCGGCAATCTCCCGACTGGTGGCGGTGATAAAAGAATTAACCGCGGTGCAAAAAAGCCGACAGGCAACTCGCCCTACGCGCGCCTCGAAAGAGCGCAGGTTGTCATCGAAGGCGCAAAAATCCACAGTGAAAGCACTGCGCGGGAGAGTTCGTCGAACGCAAGACTGACGAGCGGGAATAAAAATTAATAAGGAATTGATAGTGAAAACAGCAATATTGTCCGTGGTCGCTGCATGCACGCTTTTTTCCTTGATCGGCTGTAATAACCGTACTGAAGTTGAAGTACTACAGCCGACGCGGGCGGCAGAATTAAAACCGATGCAGCAAAGCTGGCGTGGCATCTTACCTTGCGCGGACTGCGAAGGGATTGAAACCTCTCTGTTTCTGGAAAAAGACGGCACATGGGTGATGAACGAACGCTATCAGGGCGTGCGGGATGAACCGTCTTCGTTTGCCTCTTATGGCACATGGGCGCGTACAGCCGACAAACTGGTGCTGACCGACAGTAAAGGTGAAAAATCGTACTACCGGGCTAAAGGCGAGGCGCTGGAAATGCTCGATCGTGAAGGTAACCCGATTGAGTCACAGTTTAACTACACGCTCCAGCCGGTTTCCGCCAGCTTACCGGTGACGCCAATGCCGATGCGAGGCATGTATTTCTACATGGCTGACGCGGCAATCTTTACCGACTGCGCAACGGGTAAACGGATGCCGGTGGCGAATAACGCTCAGCTTGAACGCGACTATTTAGCCGCTCGTGCGGAAAACGGACAGTCCGTACTGCTGACGCTTGAGGCGCATTTCACGCTGGAGTCAAACCCGGATACAGGTGAGAAAGTGAAAACGTTGATGGCGGATAAAGACGCGAAATTTATCCCTGGTAAAGCGTGTAATTAATCGATAGAAAAAAGGCCCTGATTATCAGGGCCTTTTTGTTGGTATTAGCCTTTAATGGCTTTGACCAGGAAGTCGACGATGTCGCCGGTTTTAATCAGCTCTTTCTCGCCGTTACGACGGTATTTGTATTCGATATCGTCGTTGTCGAGGTTACGGTCGCCCAGCACGATGGTGTGTGGGATACCGATCAGTTCCATATCGGCAAACATCACGCCCGGACGCTCTTTACGATCGTCCATCAGCACTTCGATACCCTGCGCGCGCAGCTCAGCGTACAGCTTTTCAGCCAACTCCTGCACACGGTAGGATTTGTGCATGTTCATCGGCAGAATGGCGACCTGGAACGGGGCAATGGCATCTGGCCATACGATGCCACGATCGTCAAAGTTCTGTTCAATAGCAGCAGCGACTACGCGAGTGACCCCGATACCGTAGCAGCCCATAGTCAGCGTCTGGTTACGGCCATCTTCGCCCTGAACGGCGGCTTTCATCGCTTCAGAGTACTTGGTACCCAACTGGAAGATGTGGCCGACTTCGATACCGCGTTTGATCATCAGCGTACCTTTGCCGTCCGGGCTAGGGTCGCCGGCGACTACGTTACGGATGTCAGCAACTTCCGGGGTGGCCACGTCGCGATCCCAGTTGATACCGAAATAGTGTTTACCGTCGATGTTGGCACCGGCAGCGAAATCGCTCATTACTGCAACGGTACGGTCGATAACCACCGGAATTGGCATATTCACCGGACCGAGCGAGCCAGGACCTGCTTTTACCAGCGCACGAATTTCTTCTTCGGTGGCAAAGGTCAGCGGGCTGGCAACCTGCGGCAGTTTTTCCGCTTTGACTTCGTTCAGCTCGTGATCGCCACGAACCAGCAGGGCGACCAGCGGGTAGCTGCTGCCTTCAACCGCTTTCACCAGCAGGGTTTTCACGGTTTTTTCGATAGGCAGGTTGAACTGCTCAACCAGTTCGGCGATGGTTTTAGCGTTCGGCGTATCTACCAGCGTCATTTCCTGGGTTGCTGCCCCGCGCGGCTCTTTCGGCGCAACGGCTTCGGCAAATTCGATGTTCGCCGCATAGTCAGAGGAGTCGGAGAAGATCACATCGTCTTCGCCGCTCTGCGCCAGCACCTGGAATTCGTGAGAGGCGCTGCCGCCGATAGAACCGGTATCCGCTTGTACTGCACGGAAATCCAGCCCCATACGGCTGAAGATTTTGCTATACGCAGCGTACATCGCGTCGTAGGTTTCCTGCAGGGATTCCTGAGAGGTGTGGAAAGAGTATGCATCTTTCATCAGGAATTCGCGGGAGCGCATCACGCCGAAGCGTGGACGGACTTCGTCACGGAATTTGGTCTGAATCTGATAGAAGTTCAGCGGCAGCTGTTTGTAAGAGCTCAGCTCGTTACGGATCAGGTCGGTGATCACTTCTTCATGCGTTGGGCCGAGGACGAACGAACGATCGCCACGGTCAGCAATTCGCAGCAGTTCCGGGCCGTATTGTTCCCAACGGCCGCTCTCTTCCCACAGTTCAGAAGGCTGAACGACCGGCATCAACACCTCGATCGCACCGGCGTTGTTCATCTCTTCACGCACGATGTTTTCGACTTTTTTCAGGACGCGCACGCCGGTCGGCAGCCAGGTATATAACCCGGAGGCCAGCTTGCGGATCATCCCGGCGCGCAGCATCAGCTGGTGGCTGATGACTTCGGCGTCGGCAGGTGTCTCCTTCAGAGTGGAGAGCAGATATTGGCTAGTACGCATGTTGTTACGGTTCCAGTTGAACGATCGAACAGGCTCAAAACGAGCCTGGCACAAAACAAAAGTGGTTTAGTTTACCAGCGAGAAAGGGATGTCAAAAGAGTACGCGACGCAAATTAGCGGGCTTCCAGAGCAAAGACCTCAAATCCTGACGGCGTGACGCGCCAGCGGACGTTAAAGTCCAGCAGCCAGACGGCGTAGGTTTTGCCTTCTTCCTCGTTTTTACGGTAGGCAGGACGCGGATCCTGCGCCAGCACTTCGGCAATAAACTGACGAAGATGTGGGTAACGTTGTTCGAGCTTCGGTAGCTGCTCCGCGAGATCTTCACTGAACGTCACGTCTACGCTGGCCTGGGGGGCATCCTGAGCATAGCTGGCGCGAGCATCGGGTAACGATTCGGCAAACGGCAGATACGGTTTTATATCTACGACTGGCGTGCCATCAACAAGATCCAGCCCACCGAGTTCGAGGATCACGTGCTCTTTATGGCAGCGGATGCCCCGTAGCTCAACCAACGACATGCCAACAGGGTTAGGACGAAACGTTGAACGCGTGGCAAAGACACCCATTCTGGCGTTGCCGCCAAGACGGGGAGGGCGCACGGTCGGACGCCATCCACCTTCCATTGTCTGGTGAAAAACAAAAATCACCCACAAATGACTGAAGGCTTCCAGGCCGCGAACGGCATCGGCCTGGTTATAAGGTGCGAGCAAATGCAGTTCACCGCTGGCGCTTTTCACCAGACCGGGCTGGCGTGGAACGGCGAACTTTTCTTTATAAGGTGAGCGGATAACGCCTATTTGCTCGAACTGAAAATGGCTCATTTCGCCGAAATGTTCAGTGCAGAACCGATGCAAACCGCCTGACGATAGCAACCCGGCGTTCCGCTGGTCACTTCGCAACTGTGCAGCAATACCGCATTAGCTTTCATTTTTGATGCGTTAATCTGCATGCGTTTGCGTGCGGTTGGAATGCTCGGAGGGGAATCCTGGTTTGAAGCCTGGCAGGATTCACCGCTAACTTCGCCAAGATCGCGGAACGGTTTGCCTACTAAATCTTCAGCGTTAGTAATGATTCTTACCGGCGTAGCGCGCGGTGCTTTCGGTTTTTCCGGCTCCGCTTTCGGCGGGGTTGCGGTGCTTTGAACGGGTTCAACAGGGGATCTGCTTAACATAGAACAGCCGCTCAGCAAGAGTGCTACTAAACAGATCGGTAAAGCACGCATAATATTTCCTCAATGAATGATCTAAACGTCAGATATTGAATCAGGTGCTTGCATAAATGACAAGACGGGCAAGCGCCCGTCCTGATGATATTACAGATTCTGTAAACAGCCTAAAATTACCAGCCCTTAACAGCACCGCCGTTGAAGACTTTGTTTGCTGCTTCGTACACTTCGTCAGACTGGTATGCTTCAACGAATTTCTTCACGTTCTCAGCATCTTTATTGTCTTCACGAGTTACAATCAGGTTTACGTACGGGGAATCTTTATCTTCAACAAAGATACCGTCTTTTGCCGGAGTCAGGCCGATCTGGCTGGCGTAGGTGGTGTTGATGACCGCCAGTGCGATTTGTGCATCGTCCAGGGAACGCGGCAGCTGCGGTGCTTCCAGTTCAACCAGCTTCAGGTTTTTCGGGTTTTCAATCACGTCCAGCGCGGTTGGCAGCAGGCCAACACCGTCTTTCAGTTTGATTAAGCCCACTTTTTGCAGCAGCAGCAAGGAACGGCCAAGGTTAGTCGGGTCGTTTGGAATCGCAACCTGGGAACCGTCCTGCAGCTCATCCAGTGATTTGATTTTTTTGGAGTAGCCCGCAATCGGGTAAACAAAAGTATTGCCTACAGCAACCAGCTTGTAACCACGATCTTTGATCTGCTGGTCCAGGTATGGTTTGTGCTGGAAGGCGTTAGCATCGATATCGCCTTTGCTCAGCGCTTCGTTAGGCAGAACGTAATCGTTAAACGTGACCAGCTCAACGTCCAGACCGTATTTTTCTTTTGCCACTTTCTGCGCGACTTCTGCAACCTGCTGCTCTGCGCCAACAATAACGCCCACTTTGATGTGATTAGGATCTTTTTCATCCTGACCGCAACCCACAAGTGCCAGAGAACCGATCAGGGCTCCAACTGCCGCAAAGGTTTTGAATTTGAACGCCATGCTTATTTCCTTTTCTTAATGAGTTTTTAGTGTTGTGTGCAACGTTATTTGTGCGTGACAGCCCGGACGATGCGATCGCCGGATAACTGAATTAAATAAACCAGAACGACGAGCAATACCAGTACTGTATTCATTACGGTAGCGTTGTAACCAATATAGCCGTACTGATAGCCAATCTGTCCAAGACCACCGGCACCGACGGCACCGCCCATCGCGGAGTAACCAACCAGCGTGATAAGGGTGATGGTGGCCGCATTGACCAGTCCTGGCAGCGCTTCTGGCAGTAATACCTTACGTACAATTTGCAGCGGCGTGGCGCCCATCGCACGAGAGGCTTCTATCAGCCCGGTCGGGATTTCGAGCAGCGCGTTTTCCACCATACGGGCGATAAACGGCGCGGCACCGACGGTCAGCGGAACGATAGCTGCCTGCAGTCCGATAGAGGTGCCTACGATCATGCGGGTGAACGGAATCATCCACACCAGTAAGATGATGAACGGGATGGAACGGAAAATGTTCACCAGCGCAGAGAGCGTACGGTAGAGCTTCGCGTTCTCAATAATTTGCCCCGGACGCGTTACGTACAGCAACACGCCGACCGGCAGACCAATCACAAAGCCAAAAAAACCGGACACAAAGGTCATTGCCAGCGTTTCCCATACGCCGCGAACCAGCAGCCACATCATCGGCTCAGACATAACCCAGTACCTCTACTTTTACATGGTGTTCCTGCAACCAGCTAATGGCTGCTTGTGTATCTTCCTGTGTGCCGTGCATTTCAGTCAGCATGATGCCGAACTTCACGCCGCCGGCGTAATCCATCTGCGCGCTAATAATGTTGTTATTCACATTAAAGCGACGGGCCGTCTCAGAAAGTAGCGGTGCATCGACCGAATGACCGGTGAATTCCATACGCAGCATCGGCACGCTGTCGGCTTCCGGCTCCGCTTTTAAACGTTCCAGATAATCTTCCGGAATATCCAGGTGCAGCGTGGACTGGATAAATTTCTGTGCCAGCGGCGTTTTCGGGTGTGAGAACACTTCACTAACGGTGTCTTGCTCAATCAGTTCACCATTACTGATGACCGCCACGCAGTCACAAATACGTTTTACAACGTCCATCTCGTGAGTAATCAGCAGAATGGTGAGTCCCAGACGACGATTAATATCTTTCAATAATTCCAGAATCGAGCGTGTCGTTGCCGGATCGAGTGCGCTGGTGGCTTCATCGCACAGCAACACTTTGGGATTACTTGCCAGCGCACGGGCGATCGCCACACGCTGTTTTTGTCCACCGGAAAGGTTGGCCGGGTAGCTATCGTGCTTGTCTCCAAGACCAACCAAATCCAACAGTTCTGTTACGCGGCGTTTGATCTCTTCTTTTGGCGTGTTATCCAGTTCCAGCGGTAGTGCGACGTTACCGAACACCGTACGGGAAGAGAGCAGGTTAAAGTGCTGAAAAATCATGCCGATTTGACGGCGAGCTTTAGTCAACTCCGACTCAGAAAGCGTGGTCAGCTCCTGACCGCCAACCTGAACGCTGCCTTCGGTAGGGCGTTCGAGTAGGTTAACGCAGCGGATGAGCGTACTTTTACCGGCGCCGGAGGCGCCAATAACGCCATAAATCTGCCCGGCAGGAACATGCAGGCTGACATTATTTAGCGCCTGAATGGTGCGAGTCCCCTGCTGGAACACTTTGGTGATATTCGAAAGTTTAATCATTGGTTATTTATTATCGTAATTAAGTTAGCCGTGGCATTTTCGTCTGTCAGGTACGGTCGAAGCCGTCAACAAGATGGATGTTAAGGCATCCAGACGTCTAAATCAATCGGGCTTTGCACGATGAGCACTTTCTTGCCCGCTGAAACATGCGATACTAGAGTCACATGCCTTATTCAGGAGCTATAAAAGGTGGCAAAGTCTGTACCCGCAATTTTTCTCGACCGTGACGGTACCATTAATGTGGACCACGGTTATGTACATGAGATCGACGAGTTTGAGTTTATCGACGGCGTTATTGATGCCATGCGTGAACTTAAAAAGATGGGTTACGCGCTTATTATCGTGACGAACCAGTCTGGTATCGCGCGTGGTAAATTTACTGAGGCGCAGTTTGAAACGTTGACCGAATGGATGGACTGGTCGCTGGCCGATCGCGACGTTGAGCTGGATGGTATCTACTACTGCCCGCATCACCCGCAGGGTACTGTAGAAGAGTATCGTCAGGTCTGCGACTGCCGTAAACCGCATCCTGGCATGTTTATCTCCGCCCGAGACTTCTTGCACATCGATATGGCCGCTTCTTATATGGTTGGCGACAAAATTGAAGATATGCAGGCGGCGACAGCTGCGAATGTTGGCACGAAGGTATTGGTGCGCACAGGCAAACCCGTCACGCCGGAAGCAGAAAATGCGGCAGATTTGGTCATAAATAGTCTGGCAGACCTGCCAATGGCGATCAAAAAGCAGCAAAAGTAAGCGTTGTGGATAAAAGGTGAGCGGTTGAAACAAAAATGCATTTTTCCGCTTGTCTTCCTGAGTCGACTCCCTATAATGCGCCTCCATCGACACGGCGGATGTGAATCACTTCACACAAACAGCCGGTTCGGTTGAAGAGAAAAACCTGAAAATGAGGGTTGACTCTGAAAGAGGAAAGCGTAATATACGCCACCTCGCGACAGAGCGCCAAAGCGCGTCGCAACTGCTCTTTAACAATTTATCAGACAATCTGTGTGGGCACTCGAAGATACGGATTCTTAACGTCGCAAGACGAAAAATGAATACCAAGTCTCAACGAGTGAACACGTAATTCATTACGAAGTTTAATTCATTGAGCATCAAACTTTTAAATTGAAGAGTTTGATCATGGCTCAGATTGAACGCTGGCGGCAGGCCTAACACATG
>NZ_JAOWGZ010000006.1:0-900 GCF_030332875.1 Citrobacter sp. Cpo045 | reverse complement strand
CTGAAAGCGTGCGTATTGCCTGAAAACACAACCCGCTACGGGGGAGACTTACCCGAAATCTGATTTATTCAACAAAGCCGCGGTCAGCAGCCAGCTCTGAACAAAGTGCCAGAATGCTCTGCCAGTTTGCGATGTCACCCTGACTTTTAATTTTTCCAGAATTTTACGCACCGCAAATTCTGATTTATCCCGCAGCACACGCATTGCGCCTGCTACATCTTTTTTCTGTATACAGATACTTAAAATATGAAAATCGTTCATGGTTCTCCCTTCCTTATAATATTAATATCGGCAAAGGCCGCAATATAATTAGATTAGGAAACCACTTTACCTATAAAAATTCATTTCATGTCAGGACGACCCAACCATTTGTCTGTTAATAACATCTAGCATATTATTCATCTGTCTCTTTGTTATCTGGCATGTTGGTCTGGAGCCGGGAAAAATCTTCGCGAATCGACTTAGCTGCTGGTTTCCATACCTTTTTAGCCCACTCTTTATTCATTCTTCCTTCACTGACAATCTTCAGGGCGATGGCATAGGGCGTACGCCCCTGCTGCTTTGATAGCCACAAAATGTGGTCGTCAATACTTTCATCCGGGATATCATCAATAATGGAATGAATGAGGTCAATGTCTTCCTGAACCCACGCTTTGCCCGTTCGAGGAAATACCAGATTGGGTTCGCGAGTTTTTTTGTGATTTCCCTCTCTTGCCTCTGTACAAGCATTTTTTCCGGCGGCGATAAGTCTTTTCCTCTCACTTAACCCCCCCAGGGTAGCAACCGTCCTGACCATATTTTCACGCTGTTCGCGGGTGATGCTAAATAGCTGCGCCTAATACCGCTACACTTTTGCCTGACCATGTTTTCCTCCGGGGAATGGGCTGGCGGTTTCCATAA
>NZ_JAOWGZ010000090.1:0-20687 GCF_030332875.1 Citrobacter sp. Cpo045 | reverse complement strand
CTAAATAGCTGCGCGGAATAGTAGATCACTGAAAGGGAACTCAGCCCGGATTGTGCGATCTGATCAATCGCCAAACCAACCAAAATCACCAACCGGACTGAGCGATGCCGATCATAGTACCAATACCCCGTGGCGAACGACGCCTGATGCAGAAAGCTATTCATAAAACGCGTGATAAAAATCATGCCCGCAGACTCACGGCCATGCTGATGCTTCATCGGGGTGAACGGGTCAGCGATGTTGCCAGAACTCTCTGTTGTGCCCGTTCATCCGTTGGTCGCTGGATTAACTGGTTTACGCACTCAGGTATTGAAGGCCTGAAATCCTTACCCGCAGGGCGCTCCCGACGCTGGCCTTTTGAACATATCTGCACCCTGTTACGTGAGCTGATAAAGCATTCTCCCGGCGATTTTGGTTATCAACGTTCACGCTGGAGCACCGAATTACTGGCAATAAAAATCAATGAGATAACCGGTTGCCAGTTACATGCAGGAACCGTTCGCCGCTGGTTGCCATCTGCGGGGCTTGTATGGCGCAGGGCCGCGCCAACTCTGCGTATCCGTGACCCACATAAAGATGAAAAGATGGCGGTAATCCACAAAGCGCTGGATGAATGCAGCGCAGAGCATCCGGTATTTTATGAAGATGAAGTGGATATCCACCTTAATCCTAAAATCGGTGCGGACTGGCAGTTGCGCGGACAGCAGAAACGGGTAGTGACGCCGGGGCAGAACGAAAAATACTATCTGGCCGGCGCACTGCACAGTGGCACGGGTAAAGTCAGCTACGTGGGCGGCAACAGCAAAAGTTCAGCGCTGTTTATCGCTCTGCTGAAGCACCTGAAAGCCACTTACCGGCGGGCGAAAACAATCACGCTGATCGTTGATAACTACATTATCCATAAAAGCCGCGAAACACAGCGCTGGTTGAAAGCAAATCCCAAGTTCAGGGTAATTTACCAGCCGGTTTACTCGCCGTGGGTGAATCATGTGGAACGGCTATGGCAGGCACTTCATGACACGATAACCCGTAATCATCAGTGCCGCTCAATGTGGCAGTTACTGAAAAAGGTCCGCCATTTTATGGAAACCGCCAGCCCATTCCCCGGAGGAAAACATGGTCAGGCAAAAGTGTAGCGGTATTAGGCGCAGCTATTTAGCTGTCCCCGTTGCCATAGCAAAATGGTTAGAAGAATGTCGAATGGAAATTATTTCTATGGTTGCTCGGCTTACCCAATTTGTAAAGGAACCCGTAACCTCTAGAAATCTATTTTCAAGAAAACCATCTCATTTTGCGGTCGTTTTCAGGCCGCAAAATTTCGAGAGCTACCTCCCTCAAGATATAATCCGTTTATTATCGCGAGAGCATATTTTCCTAATCAATTCCGGGGCAACCATCTCACGCGATTATGGGGCTTTCCTTATCATGCTCACTTTCATATACACCGTGAGTTGGGGCTTCGGCCAGAACGAATAGTGATCAACGAGGTTTTCAATGACGAGTGAAAAACGTGGCACAAGTGCTGAATACGGCCAGGAGAAATTACGCGAACGCGCAGCGCAGAATGCTGGAGATGAAACCCCCAGTGTTAAGGCGCGATTTTCTAAAAAAACCTTGAGTATCCTGGTTGCCGGTATCTTTGCGGTAAGCACATTAGGCGCATTTATTTTAATGAATGGTAAACCAGACAAAGAACCGAACCTATCTATCGTCGAAGTTGCAAAGAGTGGGATCAGCGTTAACCCGGATATTGCAAAACAACATGGTATCGATGTGGATGACGATGACCTTGATACCGATGAGGCTGGGCCTCAGCCAACACTGACACTTCCTATCACAAATAATGAACAGGAACCCGCATCAGCGCCCCCTGATGATGATAAAAGTGAACCTACTGTCACAAAGCAAGATAGCGCCGGTGTTTCCCCTGCATCGTCTGATAATCTTGGCGATCAGATGCTAAAAATGGCCACAACCACGCCACCAGCTAACCCGGATGCAAATTCACCAGTTGTATCTAAGTCAGATCCTGCTACGCAGTCATTGGTTGACTCAATTAAGGCTGAACCTGGGTTTACTGACGGTAGCGAGGTTTCACAAAACGCAGAGCAACCTGGAACGGTTGAGATAACTCCTGCACAGGAAATCGCTAAAAAAGCACTATCTGGGGCCACTAGTGAAGCCCCGGCTTCAGCTCCAGTTACAGCAGAACCAAATCAACACGCTGCGGCGCAGACCAACCCGGTTCAAACACCGCCATCACCTACCACACGTGATATTGCAGGTGTTGAAAACATCACTAAAGATACCTCTGGCCATCAAATTGACCCAGCTGAGTTCGGTTATACGGAACCCACTAAAACTACTGCTACGTCAGACTATAAAGCAGCATCAGAAGGCTATACAGCCCAACAGTTTGTTGTTCAGGAGAAGAATGCGCTTACTGGCGCTGACCTGGACTATAGTGGGCACTTTAAAACTGTTGAATACAATTCGCAGGGACAAAATACGGTATTCGTTTATTCAACCTTTTCATCAAAAGTATTCTTGTTACCATCGAAAGGTAAGGTCAACGTATACCTTTCTGATGAAAAAGGTTGGTCAGTCTCACTCCTCCCAGGAAATATCCTGCGGGTACAGCGTTCTGAAAACAAGGGGGCATGGTCGCAGGCAACCGACCTCTTTGTACTCAATGGCGAAAACTCCTACTCGTTGATTCTTCAGGCTGTTGGCGATCCTGATAAACGAACCGATTCCCTCAAATTCACAAAAAAGGAACTTTCTAAGCAAACGGACAAGTTGGCCAAAAAATCCAAAGCCTGACTGTTGAATTGAAAATACGAGCGCATCTTTGGTGCGCTTTTTTTTCGGGAGAAGTTACATGACAGATTCATGCATCGACGGCTTAAGGCTGGTTTCGACCAGTTACCACATTGGTTTACCCTGGATTGAATGGTCAGAGGCGAGATCCTACATCGTATGCCGAGCACTGGTAGATCAGGGAGTAATTGCCGGAACTGCTACTATAGGAACACGTCGAAAAAAGGTCAAAGAACGCATCAATCCAGGAGATCGTGGGTTATACCAAGTCACTGAAACTCAGTACGGATGGATAGCACTTAAGGGTGGTGGCGTGATCGATCCCTGCGGCTTTCTTGGTAACTCTTTTTCCGGCCCGGAACCCCAGTTTTGTATCCTTGAGAATGATGAGTGCTATATCAGGGGTATAAATCCTGTTCAGTGCCCGAGAACTCACTTACCTGAACATCTTGTAAGTGATGAGTTATTCCCGCTAACACGCGGTGTTATGCGCGATACATGCAGCCGTCTGCTGGGTTACAGGTTGCATATACAGGGATTGACTATGTCAGAGGCAGCATACCTTCTGTCGAGACCGCTTACCGATTTTGACCGGTACAGCCGCCTGGTATATGAATACTTTATTAAAATGGGACTAAGCAGCATTATGCCATTAAGCAACATCAAAATGCTGCATCCGAATTTAGCCCGTAAAGGTTGGCGTTCATTTTATAACGACCTGGATATGGACGAACTTGAAGCGTTTCTTAAATGATAAAATCAGGGTTCATCCCGAACCCTGATTAAAATTCAATAATTAGGTATGTAATCCACACCACCAGTCCAACGAGATTCCCAGTGGGCCAGATACAGCGCTGTAACATCTGGTGCGTTATAAAGTACAAGGCTATTTTCACTATTTTTATTGAAAGCCGAACTTGAGTAATTATAACTACCGGTTTCAACAGATATCCTATCAACACACAAATACTTATCATGGTGCAGAAGAAATTGATCATTCGTCCGTAACGGAATGCCCGCGTTAACTACTGTATTCATAGTCGAGACTGCATATCGGTTATTATTTTGCCCTTTGTCAACTACGATCCTGACATCTACTCCCCTTCGGTGAGCATTAATTAATGCTTTCGCAATTACGGGTGACGTAAAAGAGTATGCCGCCATACGGATTTCCTGCTGAGCTGAATTGATCAGATCCAGTATTGCTTTCTGTGCAGACCCTTCAGGTGAAAATCCGACAACGACTCTAACGCCACCAGCCGGTAGCATTACTTCTGTTGGATTATCAGCCTGTGCAAAAGTAGAAAAAAATAATAATCCCAACGATGTCAACGTACTGACCAACACCTCTGATTTCAACATATCCACCTCGTTTAAATGTGACACTAGTAAAGTTGGCTTTCATACTCAAAAAGAAGTTTTCATCCAGATTTTCATATATGTTAATAGACACGGATAAATGTCACCTTATATCACACATTGCTATTGTATAACGCCCTGCTTTAACAATGAAATCAAACAAAACAAATTTTATATTAATAAAGTTCCCGGCTCAAACTCGTTAAATAGCTGGAGAACATCCAAAGATCGAAATTATTAAAACTCGTTATTAAGGATGTTTAAATGAACGCTATCAAATTTGAGAAGTTTAAAACCCCGCTGGTGATCACCGGCATTCTGATTCTTGCCATTGTTACCGCTCACGCTTCTGGTTCAACCCAGGCAGGTTTTGACGATGTATGGCTCAAAATCTCTGATTACATGCAGGGTTCTCTGGGTAAGGTGCTGATCGGTCTTATCGTTCTGGTTGGTCTCGCAGCTGCTGTTGTACGTCAGAGTCTGATGTCACTGGCGGTTGCTGTTGGTGGTGCGATCTCCCTGTACTACTCACCGGACATTATCAATGGCATGATGGCCGCATCCCACGCAGTGCAAACCACTTTACCGGCATTCATGTAACCATCATGGATGTAAAAAAAACCGGCTCTGGCCGGTTTTTTTACATCTTCATATTTTATTTCCCGCCCATAGAAAATTCCATAATCCGATGTAAAGAACTATCCAGACCGCAACGATAACCCGGAACCGACGTTGGTAAGCACTGCGTGTTTTGTGTTTAAACATTCGTTGAGCAATGAAACAACCTGGCCACCCGCCCAGCACAATGAGCGCATCCAGCGTCAGTTCATCCACACGGTACTCGCCAGCAGTCGCGGCCTTTTTATCTTTGTAATAGATGTAAATCGAAATCAGACTCCAGATTGACATCCAGACAAAGGACGATAAATAAAACATAGATTACCTCCTGTTGAGGGCCGCAGTAATAGTTTGATGGTACTATCTTATTGTATTACTCATGAACAGATAAATTTGTATTCTTAAAAATGGGTACAATTTGCCCCCATTTTTAAATCATTCGCGCCGTGTCAAAAGGTACTATGAAACGATATCTAACATAAAGGTAATTCTGATGCCGGTAACTGATGAACAGAACGTGATCATAGGTTTCAAACCTACACCTGGCAGTATTGTTTCAGTACAGGCATACGCGGGGTCTGGTAAGACCTTTACACTAAAAGAATTCGCGGATGCAAACCCCTCACTCAAAATTCTCTATATCGTTTTTAATAAAGCTATTAAAGATGATGCAAAAAAGAAATTCCCAAAAAACGTCGAGTGTAAAACATCTCATGGTTTGGCCGTGACCCGGTACAAACACTTTGCTCATAAATACAGACAGTTTATATCCGTGAGCGAATACCGCGCAATGATGGGTGAAGATGACTGGAGAGTGGTTAAGCTTGCAATAAATGGGCTTACCCATTTCATGAATTCAGATGAACACGAAATTACTACTGAACACGTACTTAAAGACTTAAGTAAAACCGATAAAATATCTCAAAGCAGGTTGGATCAAGCGCTACGTGCAGCAAAACGTACATGGCAAATGCAATCTGACCCACTCAACGATGCCTATTGCTCACCGAATACCATCCTCAAGTTGTTCCAGTTATCGAACCCAGCCCTAGACCAGTTCTACAATGTCATTCTCTTCGACGAATCGCAGGACGCAAATCCGGTAACGATCGATATCGTTCTTAGAAACAACTGCTGCAAAGTTTTTGTCGGCGACCAGCACCAAGTGATAAACCGCTGGCGCGGTGCGGAAAACGCCCTTGAGATTGTTGAAGACCACGGGGCTCAGGTTATGCGCCTGACTAAGTCATTCCGGTTTGGGCCTCTTGTTGCAGCACTGGCCAACGTTGTGCTGTCAATGAAGGGTGAAACGTTCCCCTTGGTAGGCCTGGGTAGTCTTGATGCTATCGTTGAGCCATCGGCGATACAGGATCAAAACTTTTACGCCATCATCAGCCGCACCTACATGGGAGTCATACAATCTGCCTACGAGTCGATTATGTGGGGCAAACGGGTGATGTGGAATGGAGGTATTTCAAAATACCGTCTCGACGAGCTCCTTGATTTACATGCGCTAAAAACAGGTAACATTGCTGCTATTAAAAATAACCGTATCACTACGGAATACGGGAACTGGGCAAATTTTTTAGAGATCGCAGAAACCACCAAGGACGTGGACATGGTGCGGGCGATTAAGTTAATGGAAGTCTATGCTGATATCCCCGGGATGGTTGAGACCATGAGGATGAATGAAGCCAGAACAGAAAAGGAAGCTGATTTAATTGTTACCACAGCCCATACCTCGAAGGGAAAGGAATTTGACCATGTCATCATCAATGACGACTTCCCATCCATTATAGAAGCCGTTGTGATGAAGAAGCCACGGGAAGTAATTATTGACGAACTTAATCTGCTGTACGTAACTATTACCAGAACCAAGAAATCTGTAAACATCAATACTTCGTTAATGGAGCTATTAGAAGAATACCGAAGTCGTATTGAGCGAAATGTTTCAGTAGTGATAATCTGACAAAAAAAGCCCTGGTTAATTCAGGGCTCTTTTTTATTTCTATTTATCTTGTTGAGCTGGTGAGGCTTCGCCTGATGTGTCTCTCTGAGAATCGACAACCATAGACTGGATCACTTCAACGAATTTTGAGAAGGGCTGTGCGCCTACAACAGAGACTTCTTTACCGGTGACATTATCACGCACAATCGTGGTTGGTGTACCATCAACACCGGCAGCTGAACCGGCCTCCATATCCTGCTTAATGCGCTTAATCACTTCAGTACTGCCCATACAGGTATCAAATTTCGCCTGGTCTACCTCAAACAGTGCTGGGATGCTGTCCGCATCCTTAAAACCTTTACCGTTTGTTTCAGTATGGTTAAACCAATAATCAGTAACGGCCCAGAAAGCACTCGGCCCTTTCTGCTCCGCAATACACTCAGCAACAGCTGCGCCCTTCGATGCGACCGGCTCATGGAATGACATAGGGTAATGACGCCATTCCCAGTTAACAGCCCCGGCTGTCGCGGTATCAACGATATACTTCGGCGTTTCTTTGAAGCGTTTGCAGAATGGACACTCCAGATCTTCATAGTTGATCAACGAAAACCGAGCGCCAGGCTCGCCATAGATATAACGGCCATCAGTATTTTTATTTGCTTTGTCCCAGCCTTTATAGAGTGCCTTTCGTTCTTCCGCGAGCTTTTGGTCGGCGATAGACTTAAGAGCACCCTTTACTTCGTCCTGAATATTTCCGTTCACTCCCTGTTGAACTGCGGGGTTCTTGGCCAGCGATGTACTAATTTTATCCAGCAGTTGATTGGTCATCACCTGGGTTTTGTACGAGATAAAACTAATTACCATCAACCAAACCATTCCGATTACAACAACGATTCCCCCGGCCCAGGCAAAAATTGTTTTATTTCCAGAACTGCACTTTTCATTTCTTTGCTTATCCATTGTACCCTCGCATTTTGATGGATTAGGACTTAGGTTGTTGGTTATCGATCTGCATCTGAATTCGATATTTCCGCAGCTCTTCCGGTTCACCACTGGAAAGCACATTTAATTCGTGGGCACTTAACCGATAGCCAGGTGTTGAGCAGTATTTATCTTTGATACGGAGGTATTCAGCCCTACTGGCGTTCTGTGTGTTATTAGGAAGGAGAAAGGTATTTTCCCCGCAAAATGCTGGGGTCTGTGTGAACGTGCCACGCGGCCCATTGGCATACTTTGTGTTTGCCACTGAAGTGAGCAAGACCTGGGTGTAATTGTCATGTGCCACATATCGCTTCCCGGATGGATCATTGATGGCATACGGACTCACGAGCGTATGCTCATACCCAGGGTAACGTATAGCCGCGCCACCGCGTTCTGTACCACGCCAGGATTCGGAGTACTGATACTGGTAGGGGTACTCGGCCCTGGCGGGGAGATTGCGCGTTTCGTCGAGGTAAGTACGTTGTGGCTTACCTGTCCCACTGCAACCGCTGGTGATTACGCCGGTAATAACCACCAGCAGGGGCAAAACAATTTTATTCGCCAATTTCATTGCTTAGTCTCCAATTGGATAGCAACGTCATTATCTTAATTTCTCACCCTTGACGTTATGTTTTATGAAGACAAAACGTCGTCATTTTCCAGCACGATTTTTTTCTCAATCGGTTAACTTACAAGGTACTTAACCGGAGAAATCTTTTAATGCTGAGACACATTAAAAATATTCTGAATACTTTTTTGCCTGATAACAAAAAGGCTACCACTGATCTATTCGGTGACGAAATCGATATGTCAGTAGATGAAGAAATCGGGAAACTCATTTCATCACGAGATAATATGCGCTATCCGGCAAGCGAAATCGGATTCCCGGCTCAAGTACCGGGTGAGTACGTATTACGTCATTACCAGAAACCACTTGTGATGGCGATTAAACGAGAACTGGATATTAGGGACTCTGAGTTTAATCAGCTTATTCTTCCTATGCTGATAAATTTCGCTAACTTTGTTCACCTCTTCCCGGCATCCGAAAACCATCATCACCGTGCTGCAACCGGATTGTTGCGTCATTCATTGGAAGTGTGTTTCCAGTGTATCCGGCGTTCTAAAAACATCGAGTTTGATTCAATGGCGGTTCCCGTACATAAATCAAATCGTGCATTAGCATGGCGACTTGCAGTCGCAGCTGGTGGGCTACTTCATGACCTCGGGAAACCATTTACCGATTTTGAAGTATGGAACGAAGACGGGAAAATTCACTGGCCTCCAGGCCATGAACCAATCCATGTCTGGGCAAAAGAGAACAATGTAAAAAGATACTATCTTGTATGGAAACCAGGCCGTCACCGCCAGCATACCTCCAGCACGAGCAATATGTTGTTGATGATCATGCCAAAAGAAATGCATGTTTACCTTCTTAACGGCGGGAATGATATTTTCAATGAATTGACCCGGGCACTGAATGCCAGTGCGCAGCTCAATGCAGAAAAAATCAGTGGTCAGGACGTTAAAAACAAGATCCTCACTACCATTAAGGCCGCCGACTCAGCATCCGTTAACTATGATATGCGGCAATACGCCGGTGATGCGATTCGTGCAAGCCAGTCAGGTGTACCTGCGGTTCAGCGTGTAGTTGATGCCATGCGCCATAGATTGAAAAAAGGAGATTGGATTCCCAACAAGCCAGGAAGCCCTGTATGGGTGACTACCTATGGCGTATTCATCGTCTGGGGTGTTGCGGTCAAGGATATTATTGAGACCGTTAGGAACTCCGGCGCTGTTATTCCACAAACCCAGAATAGTCTGGCTGACCTGATGCTAAGTTATCATCTCTGTCGACCAAACGTTCACCAGGACGATGACACTGCATACTGGCGTATTGCCCCTCATATCTTGAATGATAAAAGTTCAAGAGAAAGCAAAGACCCTAAAGTTGCGTTGAGCTGCATCCTTCTGATATCTCCAGAAGTACTATTTGTCGATACTGTTGACCCTCTACCATGCAGCAGCCGCATCCGTATTGAAGGTAAATGGGTGGAATACCTGACCGGGAGGCCAAACCAGCCAAAACTCGTCGAAAGCGAACCCTACATTGGTCAGAAGCCGGTTCCGTCAACCGGAATACCGAATGAGGTCGACCGCTCAGTTTTACAGGGCGGAACAATCATTGCTGATGAACAGGAATCTCCACTGGAGAGTATTTTTGGAAACCGACAGGTTACGCCGGAAAACGCCCACGAACTGCTGCATAAGCTCAATCTGCTTTCTGATGAGGACTACAATCGTGTAAAGGAAAGAAATACCAGTACCAAAAATCAAAAAGATTGTCTGGATGACACTAATTCACCAACAACTGAGCTGGCGGGCAGCGGGGAATCAAAAGGGCTCAAAGATAATCAACCAAAGCCAGTGTCGGAGAATAATGAACCCAAGCGCCGTCTTTCCCTCAAAGAAACCCTGGCATCGGCACAAACAGAGATTGAGTTCTCTGTACCCAGTTCACTTATAAAAGAACCAAACCATAAAACTCTGAACGAAACCCTTGAGTTTCATTCAATCATCAACTCGTATAATAGCAACGAACCAACTTCAAGCGATGCATTGGATCAGACCCAGCCCTCACCTACCCGTCAGGCATTAAAGGAAATTCAGCTGCACCAGGATGCTGTCGATACCGGCATTCAGTCTGGTGAGGTAATTGATGATTATTCAATTTACGAAGATTATGATTCCATGTGGCAGGATGACGTGAAAGCTGATAACGATTTTGGTTACTCGGCTCATGCGGATACTTCGGCCAACATACCGGCTAACGTAAAATTTTACGATAAATTTAGTCAGCTATACGTATCTGGTCTTGAAGCGGCCAAAGAATTTCTCGTTAAATATGTTACCGACCACTCAGACGATCTTTTCATTGAATCAGGCCACTTAATCATTGCTATTGATAAAGATTTTGATGAGCGTAATTATGCTCTGCTTCAGGACTCCAACTGGTTATGGCAAAGGTTTATGGAAGCCCCAGCCCAGTATTATTTCCATCGTACTCAGAAGTGCTTATATCTCAGAAAAGAACTTAATAATGATATCGACTTGCTGATGGATGGGAAGTTTAACGATCTGCTTTACTCTGCTTTAACTGATGTTTCTGATAAAGATTACAACATTACAGATTTATGCAATGAAATGATTTCAAAAGGTATGCTGAAGCGAACCTATTCTGGAGAGCCTGTCATTGCCGTAAGCGTTGCCTTAAAGCGACGTATTGCGGATGAACTCGGCATTGATATTACTCAATTGCAGAAGATTATGCTGATGCACTTTGATTTCTATTCAAAGACCGGTGTTGACTACATTCTTCCTAATAGTGAACGAATGCATAATCAAATGGTGGATAAAGATGAGTGAGTGGAAATATAACTTACGTTGGCGCACAAATTTTGAAGGCCTTGAGACTCTTGGTTGGACAGCAGGTATAGCCGCAACTATCGGGGTTAATACACTGTTTAACATGCCATCTCTACCCTGTTACCTCTCAGTTGCAGTCCAGGCTGCTTATGGTATTCGTAGTCTCCCGGCAGCATGGGATATTTATACGCACAAACGCCGCCTGAAGCGAAAACCAAAACCACTCGTAATGGACATGAAATCATTTATCGAACAGATGATTCGTGAGCCTGACAGCTATCTTATTTGCAGAGGCTTTGAGTGGGGCCAGAATGAGGGTCAACTGGCATCTGAGTTGATAAAGCGTGACATAAAGAAATTTGTAGCCAAACCATCCAAAAATTTTATGGGCCTCGGCTGGATTCATGCGCTAGGTAAAAAAAACGAATGGATCGGAATTTCTGAAGAACTTTTATCGTTGCATACGCTTATAACTGGCACAACCGGCTCAGGCAAAACAACATATTTTAAACTACTTATTCTTCAAGCCGCACTAAAAAAACAACCACTAATCCTCATTGACCCCAAAAATGATGAAGAACTGGCTGAATGGATGAAGTTCTGTCTGGAATTGGTGGATCGCTCAACGAAATATAATTACGTTTCATTGGCGCATCCTGAAAAATCAGCTCGAATATCTCCAATTACTAACTACACTCAGGCTGGCGAGGTAGCTAACAGAATTACATCGGTTATTCAACGTGCTGATAGTACGAGCGATCCGTTTGTTTCATTTGGTATTATGTCATTAACTACGGTTGTTGAGCTGATGAAAATCTGTGAAATCAAACCGACTTTACGCAATATTAAATCACAACTGAGTGCTGACATCTCTTCATTAGCATCTCTATTGATTATGGCCATCACTAAATTCGGCCACAAGACTTTAGGAGAGTCCGATTTCGACATTATTTTACAGGCGAAAATTGACCGTTACTCGTCTAAAATTAAAGGCCCAAAAGAAATAGCAGAAATATGTGCAGACATTTACCGAAATGACATTAAAGGTAATAAAGGGAAAGGCGATACTTCAATTGAAGCCGGTATTGATATGTTCGGTCATCAGCGCGAACACTTCCAGAAAATGATTCTGAACGTGATGCCAATTCTTAGTCAACTAACTCAAGGGTTTATGTCAGAGTTGTTATCCCCTGACAGTGCTGATGAAGATGAACTGAATGATACTCGTCCAATTTCGAATATTCAGGATATCATCACTACCGGGGGAATGTTGTATTTGGGGTTAAATTCCCTTGCAGATGCTGAGACTGGATCTGCGGTCGGTTCTATTTTCCTGTCTGATATAACATCTGTTAGCTCGACTGTGTACAATTTTTTAAAACCTGGTGGTCAGGACTTGGCTTCTGTAATGGTGTTAATCGATGAAGCAGCTGAAGTTATTAATGACCAAGTTATTAAAATGTTGAATAAAACCCGTGGTGCTGGGTTCCGCTTATTTATTTCGTCGCAATCGACTTCCGACTTCGAAGCCCGTCTCGGTTCAGAAGCCAAAATGAAGCAGGTTATAACCAATACGAACCACTTTACGGCGCTACGCACACCAGATCCTGATGCCCAGGAAGCAGTCATGAAACGAGTACCACCGACAAAGTTCAAATATATTATGCGTGGTCATGGCTCCAGCGCAGGTGCAGATCCTGAACAAATCACCGGCAGTGTCGGGGAACGATTGATGGAGGAAGAAGGCGAGTTATTTCAATCTCAACTGCTAGGTTGGTTACCCAACCTCGAATGCATGGCCATAAATCAGGCTAATAAAATAGTAAAAGGTAAAGTCCCCGTCATATTAATGCCGAGGAATGAGTCCGAGTTAAGCGATGTCCGAACTATCGCTAAAAAGTACCTTTCAATCTACGAACGTCAACAAAAGGTTCGTGGTGAAAAATCACGTATCAGCGCCGAGGGGTAAATATGATTAAAACCAAAACTCTATTAAAGCGTAAAGATGATCAAGCCTCATATGACGGTTTGACCATGATCTGGCCATGTGTTGATGGCATCACTGGGCAAATGTTAGCTCTACTGAAAACCCTTACTCCTGATGAACGCGTTGGTGCAGCAGTGAGCTCCGCTATCAAAGCTTATCATCAGGACAACGAGCAGGAGCTGAATGACTGGGAGCGGCTTGCGATCTATATCATTGAGCTTGGCTTGTTCGTTTGCCGGGAACTTCAACACACGTTGAATTTCTGTGAAATTACTTCACGGATAAATCTCCCGAGAAAGCTAACCAACGAACTGATTATCCAGGCTGGGAGGAAGGCGAAGATTGGGGATATCGAATGTCTGATAAGTTGAATGAGGAAAAGTGGCCTAAGACGATAAAGACACTGATCATCTGGAGTTCGACGATTCTCCTTTTTATCTCTGTCTTCTTTCCGGTTGAGTATTTTAAGTCTAATGCTCTGAAAGAAATCGCATGGGGTCATAAAATGATAGGCGAAAAAGATTTCGTCATGGTATTGCAAAAGGCTCGCGACAATTATACTGAAGCATTTGTAAATACGGGGATTGATAAGGCGTTAAAGGATTTTTACCAGCTTCCTCCCAGCGACATGGCCAACCACGGCGGGCCACTGAAATACTTTGTTGGGCTTTTCCAGAACATTGCCGAGAACCTGAATTATTGGCTCTACATGATT
Source organism: Citrobacter sp. Cpo045 (assembly GCF_030332875.1). Taxonomy (NCBI): domain Bacteria; kingdom Pseudomonadati; phylum Pseudomonadota; class Gammaproteobacteria; order Enterobacterales; family Enterobacteriaceae; genus Citrobacter; species Citrobacter sp. Cpo045. The sequence continues at coordinate 6,836 of NZ_JAOWGZ010000090.1, read as the reverse complement.
ATGTATCGTTTAACACTTGATATGTATTGGTTACCGTACATGGCCGTGGTCATCATCCCGTCTCTGTTTGCAGGGGTAATGCGGTGGATGGCAAAAAGATATAACTTTGGATATGCCAGTCCGTTTCTTAACCGTCGTAGCATGGTATTGATTGGCTGGGGTGTATATAGCGTTCTCCTGTCGCTTTTTATACCGTTACCTGTGCCTCCAATGATCGGGGCACTCATAATGATAGTAATGATTCCTATTGGTTCATCTCTACTTATTTCAAACCTACCAAAACGTATTTAACCTTAAGAAAAGCACCTCAATTTGCGGTGCTTTTCTTTTTCCTCAATATTTCATGTTTGTTAAATTAGCTGTGCGAGGTGATGCATGACTAATTCGAAACCATTTATTCTTTCTGCCCTGCTCTGCCTGACGTTTACCGTAGGGATGATTAGCTATTTGCTAATTTCTGATGTCCCAGAAAAAATCCGTATCCTCAATCAGAAGATCACGGCATCAACTTACCCTCAGTCACGGGATGTCCTGAACAAAGACATGGCTGAAATCATACTGCCCTATCTTAAAAAGCAAAAAGCTGCTGAGGCGTCTCAGGTCAAAGTCCAAAAGCCAAACGAAATCTATACGCCGGAACAATTGCAGCAATCAAGAGGCTACAAATGAAAAAGAACATTTTGAACTCTCTTATATTTGGAATTCCGCTCATGGTTATGGTAAGCACGGCTGCATTTTTTACTTACCAAATCGATAGACAGTCCCAACTTCTTAATGACCTAGCGATCGTTGCTGAGACTCACAAGCCCGTAGTAAACAACAAAAGCGAACTACTGGACGCATTTGCAAAATACATTAATGCAGCGGGCCTAAAACCTGAATCGCAGAAACAATCCAATGTCGGTTACCGGACTGGAAACAAACCCGATACCGCCTATGCGCCTTCTACGGACAACGAACGTATTTATGGGAACCCGGATGCTCAGTTCTATATCATTGAGTATTCCGATTTTGAATGTCAGTACTGCAAACAACATTTCCCAATCGTTATGGATCTCGTGGATTCATCACAAGGGAATATTGCGATGGTTTTCAAACATGTTCCTGTTCACGGGCAGGCTTCCCGTACTGAAGCTTTAGCAGCGGAGTGTGCTGTTGAGCAGGGAGGAAATCCATCTTTCTTCCAGTTATCTAAAGCGTTATTCCGCTACAGCCAATCTGACGGGCACGGTCTTAGCGCACCGCTAGACCAAATCGCCCGCGAAACTGGTTTAGACCCGAACCGCTTACTTGAATGTATCAATGCGGCCAGGCCGTCCAGCAAGATAGCCGACGACGTTCGTGAAGCAGGTCAGCTTGGTATCCAAAAGACCCCTACAAACATTGTTGTCTACGGTGATAAGTCAGCCATTGTTCAGGGCGCAGTAGATGGAGCAGGCCTTATGCAAATGATGGCTCAGCTTGCAGGCTCTGGTCAGAAATAGGCGCATTTTGTCGTCAATAAATCTGAAAAAATTCATATGAGAGGTCATCATGGAACCTGTTTATATTTCTCACTCGATTGACGAACCACCAAAGTTATTTTTTTGGTCGATTGATGAAGCCATGCCATTTTTCGTTGCTCTCGCGGTTGGGATTATCACTGGACGATTATTACCGATGATAATTCTGGGTGTTGTAGTTTCACGTGTTTATGGCGGTTTTCTGGCGCGAGCTTCTGAGAAATATTTTATGCACCTCTGTTACTGGAAATTCGGAGTCACATTCGGTGGTGGCACTTTTGTACCTGAATCCTTCGACCGGGAGTTTATTGTATGAATATCCATAATTTCAAAAAAGGGTTAGTTGGACTTCAGTTAGAAAACAAAAGTTTCAAGTTAATCTCTGCCTCAATGATTCTGGCAAACCTTGTACTTGGTTATGCTCTGTTAGCCAAAACACAACCCATCACTATTATTCCGCCAAACCTTACAGAAACAGCCTGGCTGGATGAAAAAGCCGCCAGCAGCTCTTATATGAAGGCATGGGCGTTATATATAGCCGACAGTTTTGGAAATGCTAACCCAGCCACTTTAGATCTACTCAAGAATTCTATCGGCCCGTTTCTTGACGCTTCAATTTACACAAAAGTTATGAAAGCAATGGACGACCAGATTGACCAAATTAAGCGCGACCGAATCTCGCTTTCTTTTAATCCGGTCGGGGTTATCACCGACCCGTTAGCAGTTGGTACTTTTTATGTCACCGGTAACCAAACTCTCGAAGGTATCACCGGCAAACCATCGACCACGCCAGTCTATTACGAGATTACTGTTAACGTAAAAGGCTACCGGCCCATTATTACGTTCATTGAGATAAAGAGTGGCAAACCGTTGCTGCCAAGTGAAGAAGATAAACACAAAGGTCAAAGGCAGAAATCTTCGGCAGCTCGAACTTCCTGACAGAATTTCGTTAGTTGATTTAACCGAGATATAAATCTTTAAGCGAGAGATTAATAAATCAGCAATCAGTAAACAAAACGGATGTGCCGAAATGAATTTTCTGATTGGTAATAGCCAATTTAAAAATGAACGTAGTGTTGCCACTTATCGGGGGGCTAAATGTTGAATAGTAAACGCATAATTATCCTGTTGCTTACCGCGTCGTCCACATTAGCGACCCATAGCGTAACGGCGGGCGAAATGTCTGTTGATCAAGGCATGGTATTTGAGCAGCCTGATGCGCAGTCGCAACCCAAAGTCACTGCAAAACTCGCCTCTCGACCAGCATCCTCAACTCAGGCAATGCTCAGCACAGAAACACGCCCATATCCTGACAACTATACACCACCAGCAAGTAACTCTATCAATGGCGGGAGTGAACCAGCTATTGATGGCCGTAATATTCAACCAGTACCTGCTGCAATTGCCAGTCCCGTTCCACTCACAAAAGAAGTCATTCCTTCTCGGCTGGAATATATCGTTGCGCCTGGCGTGAACACCCTCGTACCGATTTCGATTAACCAGATCAACCGGCTTGTTACACCGTTTGAACACCCTGTAGTGCAGAAAGTTAAACAGGAGGGTGTAACTGTAAATGTAAAAGATAACGCTCTCTACGTTTCCACCTCAGACAGTAACCCGGCAAGTCTCTATATCAGTGAGAAAGGTGACGAAAGTGTAGCGATCTCCGTGTCGTTAGTACCTCAGAAAATTGCACCGGTGCAAGCCACTCTCATGCTTTCACGAAAGCTGAACAACACGAGTACTTCTGGTGTTATGCCTGCGGCATATAACAACTATGGTGGAAGCGAAGTCAAAGCCAGGCGATGGGAACAGAAAGATAATTACATCGAGACGATTCGCAACATAATGCGAACCATCGCGCTTGGGGACATTCCACCCGGATACTCTCTGGGAAATCTCTCTTCAGGAGTTGGTATCCCGAACTGTAATTTCCGCACGGGTACTGACCAGGATCAGATTCGCTACTCCTTTGCAAATGGCCAGTATCTTCAGGGTAGTCAATTCAGTGTCATCATCGGCGTTGCACAAAACACTGGTTCATCAACAGTAATGGTTGATGAATCACTCTGCACCCATCCTCAGCTTGCAGCAAGAGCACTATGGAGTCGCAACACTCTCCAGCCTGGCCAGCGAACTGAAGCTTACTTCGTTATCCGCAACATCCAGCCAAACGAACAAGCTAACGATTCCATGCGCCCTAAACTCGCGGAGTAAAATCATGCTTATCCCCTTAAAAGAGAAATGGGCCTCAATTTCAGCAAAGCATAAAAAATGGGTTTTATGGGCTGGCGTATTTACTTTCGCCGTTCTTTTTTTGCTCTTGGTTATACCCGACTCAGCTGGCCCCCGAAATCGAGCGCCACAAGAAAAAGTGATTGCCAGCGTCCTTACCGATGGTGATACCAATGGAGTTAGCCAGAATGCTATTGCGGCGCGAATTCGCGCACTCGACAAGACCATTAAAGAGCAAGGTCAACTGATTAAAACGTTAACCGAGAAATATGGTGCTGATCAGACAGCTCAGCGTCTTAGCAATCTGGAGAACAACCAGAAAAAATCAGGCGCTGAGGTTGCAGCTATTAAGAAACGCGTTGATACCGTCTCTAACCCTGTGCCTTACTCACAACAGTCTCGCGGAGCGACACCACTGGCTGGAAACGGCCAACGTAACGTCCCTACTCTGTATAAACCTGAAGAGATATCTGCCCCTTCAGTTGCGCCAAGAAACTCAGGAAGTTTCAATAACGGGAAAACATTACAGCGCGTATACGAAGATGCGGCCCCCCCTGTCGTACCGGAACCCGCAGCAAACCAGCGTCAGCAGAAAGGGAAGGATGGCAAAGCAGTACCAAGCCAGGCAACTCCTGAAATCATCACTGTACAGGAAGATATTGAAGCCGCACCCGTTGCTGACGAAGATGATAACCCCGAGAACCAGACCTACCTTCCTGCAACGTCGATCATAAGTACTGTTTTGATTGCGGGGATGGATGCACCAACATCTCGTGATGCACGAAAAGACCCTTATCCGGCGCTGGCCAGGGTGAAAAAGGATGCAATTCTCCCAAACCGTTTCCGTGCAGATATACGTGAATGCGGAATGCTTGCAGCTGGGTTCGGTGATTTGTCCTCCGAAAGAGCTTATTTCAGATCGGAAGTCATAACGTGCATTCGGGATGACGGTGCAGTTTTTGAAGCCCCACTCGTAGCCTACGCTGTTGGTGAAGATGGTAAATCAGGTGTTCGTGGTCGACTGGTTACCAAACAAGGGCAATACCTGGCACGAGCCCTGACCGCTGGCTTCCTACAGGCTGCATCTCAGCTCTTTAACGTACAGAGTATTCCGACAATCAGTATTAAACGCGATGGAGATAGTAGTGACGCTACTCCTTACCAGCAGGTTATGAGCTCTGACGCACTCCAGGGCGCAGCAGTTTCTGGCGTAGGTGGCGCATTGAATCGTCTTGCCGATTTCTATATGCAAATGGCCGGTGACCTTTTCCCTGTAATTGAAATTGATCCAGGCCGTAGTGTTGATTTTATTGTGCAAAAAGGGGTCATGCTGAAATTCACACGTGTTACTTCAAAAACTCAAACCGTTGGGGGCAAGAAATGATGACGAAGAAAATTGTATCGGCATTGTTTTTAGTTAGTGCCGGTTTTGCGATGTCGGGTTGCTCACTACTGGGCCAGAACGATGAATATGGATGCAAGGGAATGCCCAATTCGGTCACATGTATGAATGTCCGAGATGTGTATGCCCTGACCGATGGAGATGATTACCAGGAGCAGATTGACACCGCATCTGAAAACCAACTTTCGGGAAAGCCTGTGGAGGTTAAGCGGCTGCGCACTACAGCCGGGAACGGTGGACGGAATACTGCCGATGGTGGTCGATACGTCCCTGTGCCTGCTACTGCTGCTGATCCTCAACCCATCCGAACGCAATCTATCGTCATGCGGGTGCTGGTTGACCCCTATGAGACCGCAGATGGAGACCTTAACGTCCCTGGCTACGTCTATACCGAGATTGAGCCGCGTCGTTGGGAAGTCGGTGCAAGAAATAGTGCCACATCAACTGCTGTTATCAGACCAATGTCTGCACCGGTTGCCGCTGCTCCAGCACAATCCCAGGGTGAGACATCACAACCTCCTCAGAAAGGGAGTTACATTAAATAATTGTCCAGTAGTACCGGTATACCGGTACTACTTTTTTCATGTGCTGTATTCCTTGGTCGTCTTTTTAATACCCATCACTGAAAAGGTAAGCACATGAAACAAAAGTCATTATATATTGCTATTGTTCTGGCACTTCATTGTGCTGTAGCCGTGGCAGATAACTCAATCGATAGCACCCAAATTGACGAAGTTACTGTAAATGGTGATGGCAATAACATTTCAGGGCTAACACCCTGTGCAACCCCATCAAACTGTAAATCACCACTCGGCAACTCAAGTGTTTCAGGGAATAACAACACAATTACTTCGTTAACAAACTATATTATTACCGGAAGCAATAATGACTTATCATTTAGTTACGACCCAAGCCAATTCTGGAATGACTACGCCAATAGTTTCAATGTTTACGGGAATAATAATACTGGCACTGGTCTTTTTGATTTGAATCTGGTTGGGAGTGACAATAAAGTTCTAGGACAAAACCTTGCCGTTATGGGTTATAGCAATAACGTTTCAGGAAGTGCATTGCAAGTAATAGGCTCTTATAACGAACTGGATATGGTAGGTATGGGAGCAATTCTTGGTTCCAGAAACACTGCTACTAATTACGCTGGTTCTATAATGGGTACATTCAATACGGTGAGTGGTGGTTCCTACGCTTTGACTATCGGTTCCTTAAACAATATTACAGCTGCACCGATTAATGACCCCTCTGCTGTTTTTAAATTTGGCAACATCACAATCGGCACAATTAATACCATTGATTCCGACGAATCGATCGTGCTTGGCAACTACAATACTGTATCCGATGATAACGCAATTGTTATTGGTAATTATGCTTCTGCTTCAAATGGAGGTATTTCCATTGGGAACGGTTCATTCTCCAATAGTGCTGATACCGTATCGTTTGGTTCAGCTACGGTACAAAGAACACTGACTAATGTTGCTGATGGTTCCAGCCGGTATGATGCGGTGAACTATGGTCAGCTCATGAATTCCGTTAGGGAAGGTGCGAACAAGTCCCTGATATGAGATCATGTTTGTCATCTGGAGCCATGGAACAGGGTTCATCATGAGTCATCAACTTACCTTCGCCGACAGTGAATTCAGCAGTAAGCGCCGTCAGACCAGAAAAGAGATTTTCTTGTCCCG
>NZ_JAOWGZ010000089.1:0-2978 GCF_030332875.1 Citrobacter sp. Cpo045 | reverse complement strand
CTTTTTATCACTTAACCCATGACTGGTTCGTCGCCGCAGATATTCCCGTGGCGAACGATACCCCAGTGCACTATGCGGATGCCATTCGTTGTAATGTTCGAAGGCCTCCGCAAGGTTCTTTACCGCTGTTAACCCGTCGGGTTTCGGCATGATGCTGATGTAATCGCGCTTCATCGTTTTCACGAAGCTCTCTGCCATCCCGTTGCTTTCCGGGCTACGTACCGCCGTATGTTTAGGCTCCAGTCCTACCATTCTGGCGAACTGACGCGTCTGATAAGAACGGTAGGCTGAACCGTTGTCTGTCAGCCACTCAACTGGGGATGTCGGCAGGCTGTTACCGAAGCGACGCTCCACGGCACCCAGCATGACGTCCTGCACGGTTTCACTGTCATATCCACCGTTACTGGCCGCCCAGTAAAGTGCCTCGCGATCGCAACAGTCCAGAGCGAACGTGACCCGCAGTTTTTCACCGTTATCACAGCTGAACTCGAAGCCGTCAGAGCACCACCGCTGGTTACTTTCTCCAACGGCCACTTTCCCTGTATGCGCCCGCTTCGATGGCGGTATTTCCGGTTTACGCTCAAGCAGCAGCGCATTCTGACGCATGATGCGGTATACGCGTTTGGCATTGATCACCGCCATGTCGTCAGTTTCTGATTGTCTGCGCAGCAGTGCCCATACCCGACGATAACCATAGGTGGGCAGATCGCCGATAACGGTATGGATACGGGCCAGCGCGTCAGTATCATCAGGCTTGCGCTTGCACCGACGATCCTGCCAGTCCTTCGACCGACGGGCCATGGCATGCAGTTGCGCACGTGAGACCCGGAGGCAACGACTGACAAGGCTTATTCGCCATCCTCCGGCAACAAGGGCACGTGCGCTATCCACTTTTTTTGTCGGCCATATTCAACGGCTTCTTTTAGCAGCTCGTTTTCCATGGTTTTCTTGCCCAACAGGCGCTGCAGCTCTTTAATTTGCTTCATCGCAGATGCCAGCTCCGACGCGGGCACAACCTGTTCTCCTGCGGCAACGGCTGTAAGGCTGCCTTCCTGATACTGCTTACGCCACAGGAACAGCTGACTGGCAGCAACGCCATGCTGACGGGCGACCAGCGACACGGTCATTCCGGGCTCAAAACTCTGCTGAACAATGGCGATTTTTTCCTGAACACTTCGCCGTCTGCGCTTCTCTGGACCTAAAACATCAATCATTCGGACTCCAACGACTAGTCTAAAAACTAGTATTAAGACTATCACTAACTTAAGTGATACCAACTGTCTGGAGATTCAGGGGGCCAGTCTAATCAGTGTGCAAATATCATACCAGCTTATGGTTCAGATAGCCACGTTGCTTAATTGTTGTGCAATGTAACAAATGTGAGGTATGTGTAGGTAATCGTTATTTTTAGGACTTAATGCACCGGTATTCTGGGCTTCAAATTCATCGGGGTAATGGCAAGTTAATGAAAAAAAGACCATTCCTCACGGGGGAAAAATGGTCGAATAATAGTATCCTGGTTCTGTGTACGTCAGGGTTCCAGTAGGATAGCGTCTATTGTCATGAACAAAACGACAAATAAGGGGGTAAATATGCCTCATTTTTGTTAAGGAATTGTCTATATGAACTGTTACTCAGTTTCTGTCCGTGAAATGGTCAGTATCAGGTATCAGACAATCATATCCTTTTATCTCACTGAGATTCCGGGCTGGACTTGATATCATCTAAACCTTTTCGGATTTCCACGTTTGGAAAATACAAGCCTTTCAAGAATTATACTGGTCTGTTAAGCGACCGATTGGAATCCGATATAAGAATATCCAGCAAGGAATTGACGCCCTCGACACTGCTGATGTCTTTGAGACGGTTTCTTGGATGAATCTGTCCTGAAGTGTCTGATTTTATCGCTCTATGTGATTGTTCGACTGTAGTGGCACAGTAAATTTGGCCACCTGATTAAAGGTGTGGAGTGCCCCCGAGCCCGTAGACAAATCTGCCCTATAGTTGGACTGACCCCACCCCGGTATACGATCCTGCCCTATAGTTTGAGCATAGGGGGAGCATATGGGCACACCACGATTTACACCTGAATTTAAGGAAGAAGCCGTCCGACAGATAACGGAACGCGGTTATTCCGTTGCCGAAGTATCTGACCGTCTGGGCGTTTCTGCCCACAGCCTCTACAAGTGGCTACGGGCTATCAAACCGGATAACAGCGAGCAGCATGCCCGGGATTTACTGGAAGCCAAAAGCGAGATCCTGAAACTACGGGCACAGCTAAAACGTACCGAAGAAGAACGGGATATCCTGAAAAAGGCCGCTGTAGATTCAATTGGTCAACGCAACAACCATGTGAAAACATGTGGTTGCGGAGGTGACCTGCCCCCACGATTAGATACAACACTCAGTTAGTAACGTCGGAATCTTCATTCTCAGAATGACCCTTTCTCCAGCCCGCTGCAAATTCAGACGGTGTCTGATAATTCAGCGTGGAGTGCGGGCGGCATTCGTTATAATCCTGCCGCCAGTCATTAATAATTTTCCTGGCATGAACGATATCGCTGAACCAGTGCTCATTCAAACATTCATCGCGAAATCGTCCGTTAAAGCTCTCAATAAATCCGTTCTGCGTTGGCTTGCCCGGCTGGATTAAGCGCAACTCAACACCATGCTCAAAGGCCCATTGATCCAGTGCACGGCAAGTGAACTCCGGCCCCTGGTCAGTTCTTATCGTCGCCGGATAGCCTCGAAACAGTGCAATGCTGTCCAGAATACGCGTGACCTGAACGCCTGAAATCCCAAAGGCAACAGTGACCGTCAGGCATTCCTTTGTGAAATCATCGACGCAGGTAAGACACTTGATCCTGCGACCGGTGGAAAGTGCGTCCATGACGAAATCCATCGACCAGGTCAGATTGGGCGCCGCCGGACGGAGCAGCGGCAGACGTTCTGTTGCCAGCCCTTTACGACGTCTTCTG
>NZ_JAOWGZ010000088.1:0-1496 GCF_030332875.1 Citrobacter sp. Cpo045 | reverse complement strand
TGAATGGGTTCATGTGCAGCTCCATCAGCAAAAGGGGATGATAAGTTTATCACCACCGACTATTTGCAACAGTGCCGTTTTTCTTGATCCCGCTGACGTAAAGTACCCTTCCGTTGCCTGCGTGGAGAACGCCTGCCAGATAATGCTTGGCATTCTGCCCCGGTGTGACAACCCGCTTTTGCTGCGCTCTGAACATCCAGTCGGCTCCTAATTTGGGATTGAGGTCTATATCGACTTCATCCTCATAAAACACCGGATTATCGGCATCACAGCGGGCCAGCGCGGCGTCGATATTCGCCATTTTTTCCTGATAGGCTGGGTCTTTTATCCGCAAGGTCGGCACGGGCCTGCGCCAGACAATGCCCATACGAGGTAACCATCGGCGGAGCGTGGAGGCTGCCACATTGAGCCCTGTTAACCGATTGATTTTTATAGCCAATAGTTCAGTACACCAACGGCTGCGCTGATAACCAAAATCTTGCGGAGAAAACTGCATGAGCAGCACCAGTAAGGTGACAATCTTGGCGATAGGTAAGACTGGGGCACGGCCAGCCGGTAAGGCTTCTAGCGCATCTATGCCTTCATCTCGATACCACCGAAGCCAACGACCGATGGTCGAGCGCGCAGCGCCGGTAAGGTGATGAACATCGGTGATCGTGCGTCCTTCATGTAACAGCAAGATGGCCATCAAGCGACGAGCATGTCCTTTATCACGGGTGGCATGGATGATTTTGTGAATGCGGCGCCGTTGTGGTCGTGGCAGAGGTGGTAGGATAGGCATCAACTCAGTCCTTTGGGTGTGGCTTGTTTTGTTTAGCGACTAATCAGATCGCACAAACTGGACTGAGTTCCCTTCCTCCGGTGATCTACTATTCGGAACAGCTATTTAGGGTGACGGAAATTTCTGGGGTTCCGGCTTACATCCCCTAGTAACGTCGGAATCTTCATTCTCAGAATGACCCTTTCTCCAGCCCGCTGCAAATTCAGACGGTGTCTGATAATTCAGCGTGGAGTGCGGGCGGCATTCGTTATAATCCTGCCGCCAGTCATTAATAATTTTCCTGGCATGAACGATATCGCTGAACCAGTGCTCATTCAAACATTCATCGCGAAATCGTCCGTTAAAGCTCTCAATAAATCCGTTCTGCGTTGGCTTGCCCGGCTGGATTAAGCGCAACTCAACACCATGCTCAAAGGCCCATTGATCCAGTGCACGGCAAGTGAACTCCGGCCCCTGGTCAGTTCTTATCGTCGCCGGATAGCCTCGAAACAGTGCAATGCTGTCCAGAATACGCGTGACCTGAACGCCTGAAATCCCAAAGGCAACAGTGACCGTCAGGCATTCCTTTGTGAAATCATCGACGCAGGTAAGACACTTGATCCTGCGACCGGTGGAAAGTGCGTCCATGACGAAATCCATCGACCAGGTCAGATTGGGCGCCGCCGGACGGAGCAGCGGCAGACGTTCTGTTGCCAGCCCTTTACGACGTCTTCTG